>JALYVG010000131.1 GCA_030853345.1 Actinomycetota bacterium
GCGCAGCCCGGGCGGCCCGGGTCACGTCGCCCGACGAGTGCCGTTGCCCTATCGTCTGCGTCATTCGCCGATCGGCGGACATCTCCAGGGGGTTTCATGACCTACAGCCCGCCGCCGCAGCCTGGATACGGTGCGGGGCCGGCAGTGCCACCCCAGGTCAATACCGCTGCGATTCTGCTGTTCGTCGGTGGCGGCTTCGGCATTCTGGGCGGCGTGGTTCTTCTTGCCCTGGGCAGCCTGGGTGCATTCTTCGCACTTGTCGGCCTGCTCTTCCTGGTCGTCGGCGGATTGGAGATCTGGCTAGGTATTGCGTTGCGCCGGCTCAAGCCGTGGGCCCGGACCGCCGCCATCATCCTGGCCGGTATCGGTGGGGCGTTCTCGTTGATCTCGCTCGCCAAGGGCAGTTACCCGAGCGTCATCTCCCTCGCCCTGGACACCTTGATCATCTACCTGCTCATGCAGGCGCCGGTGGTGCAAGCGTTCGCCGACTCCAACCGGATGCCCTAACGGTCAGGCGAGCCGCAGCAGCGCCGCGGTCAGTCCGGCCAGGATGACGACGACGAGGAAGGGTGCCCGCCGCCACACCGCGAGCGCACCGAGGGTGAAGCCGGCCAGCCGTGGGGCGTCGAACTTCAGGTGCCGACCGTCGGCCAGGGCCTCGACCACCACCAGGGCCGCGAGCAGGGCGACGGGCAGGACCTCCACCAGCCGCCTGACCCGAGGGTGTTCCAGCGCGCGCGCCGGGACGAGGTAACCGGCCACCTTGAACAGGTAGCAGCCGACCGCGGTGGCGATGACCAGCGCCCACAGGTTCATCGGCGCCGGCCGGGGACGGTCGTGGCCAACAGCAGCGCGGCGCACGAGGCGAGGACGGGCACCCCGGGCGGAGACAGCGGGATCAATACGAGCGCAATCACGGCGCCGGCCACCGCCACCCGGCGCTCGATCGCCCCGATCCGCAGCCGCGGCGCGAGCAGGGCCAGGAACGCGGCAGGGACCACAGCATCCAGCCCGAACCGGTTCGGGTCCCCCAGCGCGCTCGTCCCGGCCGCCCCGAGCAGGGTGGCGAGATTCCAGAACGTGAATACGCCGCCGGACGTCCACCAGAAGGCGACCCGGGACAGCTCCGGCGCTTTCTGGGCGATCGCCATCGCCGTCGACTCGTCGATCGTGCCGTGCGCGGCAAGCAATCGGCGCAGGCCACGCACCTGCAGCAGGGGCGCCAGCCGCATCGCGTACAGCGTGTTGCGCGAACCGAGCAGCAGCCCGCTGCCGAGTGCCGCGGCCAGCGTGCCACCACCGGCCACCACCCCGACGACGGCGAACTGGGTGCCCCCGGTGAATGCCAGCAGCGAGAGCAACGAGGTCTGTAGGACCGACAACCCGGCCGCGACGGACGCGGCACCGAACGCGAACCCGTAAGCGCCGACGGCGACTCCGACGCCCAGGGAGTCGCGAATCACCGAGGCCCGGGTGGCGTCCTCACCAGCCGCGGTCATGGGCGTGCAGCGTATCGACCGTCCGCGCCCGTACCATCGACGCCGTGCCCCAACCCGACGAATCCGCCATCCGCGCCGCCCTGGCGACCGTCATCGACCCGGAGATCCGCAAACCGATCACCGAACTGAACATGGTCGAGTCGATCGTGATCGGCCCCGAGGGCGCGGTCGCCGTCACGGTGCTGCTGACCGTGTCCGGGTGCCCGATGAAGGAGCAGCTGACCCGTGAGACGACGGCGGCCGTGGCCCGTGTCGACGGTGTGTCCGGGGTGCAGGTGCTGCTCGGTGTGATGAACGACGCGCAGCGCACCGACCTGCGCAAGCAGCTGCGCGGCGATGCCCCCACGAACGAGATACCCTTCGCCCAGCCCGGCTCGCGCACCCGCGTGTATGCCGTCGCGTCCGGCAAGGGCGGGGTGGGCAAGTCCTCTGTGACGGTCAACCTCGCCGTCGCGCTGGCCCAGAAGGGGCTATCGGTCGGCGTGCTGGACGCCGACATCTACGGCTTCTCGGTCCCCCGCATGCTGGGCGTCACCGCAAAGCCGACCCAGGTCGAGTCGATGATCATGCCGCCGGTCGCGCACGACGTGAAGGTCATCTCGATCGGGATGTTCACACCCGGCAACACGGCCGTCGTGTGGCGCGGGCCGATGCTGCACCGTGCGCTCCAGCAGTTCCTGGCCGATGTGTTCTGGGGCGAGCTCGACATCCTGCTCATGGACCTGCCACCAGGAACCGGCGACATCGCGATATCGGTGGCCCAACTGGTGCCGTCCGCGGAACTCCTGCTCGTCACCACTCCGCAGCTCGCGGCCCGCGAAGTCGCCGAACGGGCCGGCTCGATCGCGCTGCAGACCCATCAGCAGATCGTCGGAGTCGTCGAGAACATGAGCTGGCTGGAGATGCCGGACGGTTCGCGCATGGAGCTGTTCGGCAGCGGTGGCGGGCAGTCGGTCGCCGACTCGCTCGCGGCGTCCACCGGGACCAAGGTGCCCCTGCTGGGCCAGATCCCCATCGACCAGCAGGTACGCGAAGGCGGCGACGACGGGCTGCCGGTCGTGCTGAGCGACCCCCACTCGCCCGCCTCAGCCGCCTTGCGGGGGATCGCCGACGCTCTTGCACGACGCCAGGGCAGCCTGGTCGGGCGATCCCTCGGCCTGGCTCCGGTCAGCGCGCAGGCGCGAGCGTAGCCCGCCCGTTCGCTGGGGACCTTCCCTCGCGGCGACAGGGCGTGGAAGAACCGCCGGTCACCGGACCAGCCGACGCGGGGCACACCGCTTGCCCTAGGAATCCGACGGGTCGAGGAACAGCTCGAGTTGGATGTTGTCCGGGTCGCGAAGAACGATGACCGCAGCGCCCGGGACGGAGTGGGCGGGCGCGACCGGGGAGTGGAGCACTCCGGCGGCGGCCAGCCGCGTCGCCCAGGCCTCGAGTTCCGCGCGATCGGCGACCGCGAACGCCAGGTGATCCAGGCCGACGCGGGTCTCGTCGAACACGTCCTGGCTGCCGTCTCGATGCTCGACCAGCCCCAACCGCGCCCGTAACCCGTCGTGACGGAGGAACACCTTGCGGCGGGCTCCCTCAGACGATTCGAATTCGCCGACTCGCCGGAACTCGAGCACATCCACGTACCACGCCGCGCTCGCGTCGACGTCGCGAACCGTCAGGCCAAAGTGGTGAATGCCCTGGATCACGCAGCCTCACCGTCCGGTCAGGTCGCGTCGGCGTCGAAGGGGGCCTGCTCGCCGCGGCCCAGCGGTGTGATCTGGGGTTTCTGGAGGTCGATCGCGGCCGGCTCCGGCTCGGCGTCGACCGACGCAGCCGGCGGGGCTTCGTCGTCGTCACCGAAGATGCCGCGCTGGATGGCGTTGCGCGGGTTGAAGCTCTGGAACTTCTCCGCGTCGTCGCCGAGGATCGCCCGAGAGATGGCGGTGCGCGGGTTCAGGTTGCGCAGGTCGACGTCGGCGAACTCCGGTCCCAGCTCGTCGCGCAGTTGGGTGCGGGCGCCGGTGGCCAGATCGCGCAGCGTGCGGATCATGCGGGCGGCGTCCTTGGCCAGGTCAGGCAGCCGGTCCGGGCCGAGAATGATCAGCCCGACGACCGCGAGCACGATCAGCTCCATCGGACCGATGTTGAACATAGGCCGAGTGTAGGCGGCGATCCTGGGCGGCCCGAGGTGAGATATCAGACGGAACCGAAACGCCGCGGCCGACGAACGATCAGTCGGAACTGAGTGTGATCCGGGCGCTGCGCTTGGCCGAACCCCGGAAGTACGTGACGCTGATGGAGTCCTTCGGCTTGTGGCCCTGAACGATCACGACGAGCTGCGGGTAGCTGACGATGGGCTTGCCGTCGGCCGCAACGACGACGTCGCCGTTGCGCAGGCCCGCCTTCGCAGCCGGCCCGGACGGGACGATCTGCTCGAGGTAGGCGCCCTGGTCCAGGCCGTCGTTCGCGGTCGCGCTGCGCCCGTTCGCGCCGAGCGAGGCGTGCACTGCTTTGCCCTTGCTGATCAGCTGTTGCGCGATGTCACGGGCGTAGTTGATAGGGATCGCGAAGCCGATACCGCTGACCGAACTCTGTTGACCGGAAGGGTCACTCGTTCCGAACGCCGCCGCGGAGTTGATGCCGACCACGGCGCCGGACGCGTCGACGAGCGCCCCACCGGAGTTGCCGTGGTTGATCGCGGCGTCGGTCTGGATGGCGTCGATGTAGATGGTGTCGCCGGAGGAAGCCGGGATGGCCACTGCGCGCCGCAGCGCCGAGACGATGCCTTGCGTGACCGTGCCTTGAAGATCAAGCGGTGAGCCGATCGCGATCACTGGATCACCCACCGCGAGCTTGTCCGAATCACCCAGCGAGGCAACGGTAAGCGCGTCGTCGGGCACCTTGAGCACGGCGAGGTCGCTGGTCGGGTCGCGGCCCACGATCTCGGCCTTGGCCGTCGCCTCGTCGGCAAAGGTCACGACGATCGTGCCGTCCCCGGTGGCGGCATCAGCCACCACGTGATTGTTGGTGAGCACGTAGCCGCGCTTCTCGATCACCACACCGGAACCCACGCCGTACTGCCTGGGCGTGGTGACGGCGATCGAGACCACGGCCGGACCCACTCGCTTGGCGATGTCGGCGATCGAGCCCGGCGGTCGGTTGGCCACCGTGCCGGTCTTGGCGAGCGACACATCGCTGCGGTGCAGCGAGTCGCGGGCGTGTTTGGTCAGCCAGTAACCGACGCCACCGCCCAAACCTCCGGCAAGCAGCCCGATGATCGTGATGAACAGCACCGCACGCAACCCCACCCGGAACTTGGTGGTGGTGACCGCGGGTTCCTCCTCGTCCGGTGCTTCGACCAGATCGTCGGCCTCGGCGTCCTCGTCGGGATCGACCTGCGACGGACTCCCGCCGCTGAACACCGCACCGCGGCCCAGCCAGAACGGCGAGGTGGGGTCGCGCCACGGATCACGCTGGGCATCGTGCTTCCACCACGGCGATTGGGCGCGGCGGCCAGTCGGATTGATGCGGGTGCCTGGGGCGGGATCGAAGCCGTCGACGGCGCCCTGGCCCGGTCCAAAAGACTCGGTCAGGACGCGGGGCACCGGGGCCACCTCGGTGCGGTGCGGGGGCATCCGCTCCCCGGGCAGCGGCGCGAACTCGCCGGCACCCTCGGGACGCCCGAAGACAGCCTGCTCCTGCGGCGAGACGGTCGGCGGTGGCGGGGTGTAGCTCGGCTCGGCCGGGCGTGGCTCGTAGCCGGCGCCGACACCGGGTGGGCGACTGTAGGCGTCGTCGGCGGGCGGCTGGCTCGTCGACGCGCCAGCGCGACGGCCGGCCTGGTCGCTCACGCAGACTCCCTCGAGTTGACGACGTGTCCTACCGAGTCTGCCTCAGCGCGGGCGCGTTTGCCGCACCGGCCAAGGTCAGTGACCGGACAACCCGGCCGGACCGTTGATGTCCGGCTGGACGAAGCCGGCGGGGGTGATCGTTCCGGGTCCGGTGCGCATCGGCTTCCATTTCTGCGAACTCGCCTGACCGGTGCTGCTGACCGCGAGCAGGCTCGCGGCGGCGATCGCCGCGGCGGCCAGCACAACCGGGCTGACCCGGTGCTGGCGACCGTCGTCTTTCTTGGGCGGCACCAGAGCGGCGGGCGTGCCGAACGCGGCGAACATGGCCGAGCCGTCCGGTCCGATCGCAGTCGGGACGACGCTGATCGGGGTCGTGGCGGGCACCGAACGCAGCCGGTCGAGCAGTCCGCTCGGCAGCGGGGGCGCCGGAGCGGCCCGAAGCGCCCATACGGCCTCCCGTTGGACGGCGACCGCGTACGCGCACTCGGGGCAGCCCGCGGAGTGCTTGCTGGCCCGTTCGCGGGCGGCGCCACAGAGCACGCCGTCTGCAAAGGCGGCGACGGCTTCGTCGGACAGATGCTGGGAGCTCACGAGTCTGCAGCCTCCAGATCTGAATCGGTGGATACGTGTGCGGCTACGCCCGGTTCGGTGGGGCGCAGCCCTGGAGCGCGGTGGGCCAAGGACTGGCGCAGCAGCACCCGTCCTCGGTGGATGCGGGAGCGCACGGTGCCCACCTTGATGCCCAGCGTCGCGGCAATCTCTTCGTAGGACAGCTGCTCGAGATCGCACAGGACCACGGCCACCCGGAAATCGGCGGGCATCTCGTCGAGGGCGCGCTGGATCTCGGGGTCGAGGTGCATCTCGTCGAAGGTCTGCTCCGGACCCGCCTCACGAGACGCCAGCCGGTCGCCGGCGTCCTCCGGCAGCGCGTCGAAGCGGATCCGCTGCCTGCGGCGGACCATGTCGAGGAACAGGTTGGTGGTGATCCGGTGCAGCCACCCCTCGAAGGTCCCGGGCGTGTACTCGGCCAGCGACCGGAAGACGCGCACGAACGTTTCCTGGGTTAGGTCCTCGGCGTCGGCCCGGTTGCCGGACAGCCGAAAGGCCAAGCGGTAGACGCGATCAGCATGCTCGCGCACCACTTCGTCCCATGTGGGCGGAACCCACACACTTGTCTCGACCGTCACGTGCCCTCACCTCAATGCCGCCGCGGGGTGGACCTCGCGTAGACACAACCAGCGAACCCTGTTCATTAGCGCAACGCCTCAGCAGCCGCTCATGTTCCTGGCGGCAGCCGGTCCGCCAGGGCGATGCCCTGGGCGGGCCGGTTGATCCCTCGCTGCCCGCCCGCGGGGGCCGGCGCTGGACAGGCCTTAGTCTCGCACTCGTGCACCGCTACAGCCCCGCCGATGACCGCGCGCTACGCGCGATCGCCAAGTACTGCCTGGACCGGCTGGCGATGGACGCTCCACTCGATTGCCCGCTGACGCCGGCCGAACTCGACGACCAGGCCGGGCAGACCATCACGGCCGCCGGGATCGGCCCGGACGAGGCGCTGCGGCTGTGGGCCGACGTGCTTGGACCAGCCTGCCTGTCCGTCGACCATCCGCGCTACCTGTCCTTCATCCCGAGCGCGCCGACCAAGGCGGCCGCGAGCTTCGACATGCTCGTCGGCGCGTCCAGCGTCTACGGCGGATCGTGGCTGGAGGGCTCGGGCGCCGTCTACGCCGAGAACCAGGCGCTTCGCTGGATCGCCGAGCTGGCCGGCCTGCCCGCCGAGGCCGGCGGCGTGTTCGTGCAGGGCGGGACCGTCGGCAACCTGTCCGCACTCGTGGCCGCCCGCGAGTGGGCGTTGCACAAGCGCGGCGCCCGGCCGCGACGGTGGGCGGTCTGCGTCACCGAAGAGACCCACTCGTCGGTCAAGCACGCCCTGGCCGTCGTGATGGACGTGGATGTCATCGAGGTGGCCGGCGACGAGCGCGGCCGCATGCTCGGCGCGGCGTTGCGTGACACAGTCGCCGGGCTCGATGACGAGGCGCGCGACGGCATCTTCGCCGTCGTTGCCACTGCCGGGACCACGAACCTGGGCGTGGTCGACGACATCGCGGGTATCGCCGACGTGGCCGAGGAGCACGGCTGGTGGCTCCACGTCGACGGTGCCTACGGCGGCGCTGGGCTCGCCGCACCGAGCGTGCGGGAGCTGTTCGACGGGGTCGAGCGGGCGGACTCGTTCATCGTCGACCCGCACAAGTGGCTGTTCGCCCCGTTCGACTCATGCGCGTTGATCTACCGCGACCCGGTGCAGGCGCGGGTCGCGCACACCCAACACGCGGGCTACCTGGACCCGGTCACGGTCGAGGGCGAGTGGAACCCGTCCGATTTCGCGATCCAGCTAACCCGTCGGGCCCGCGGGCTGCCGTTCTGGTTCTCCCTCGCCGTGCACGGCACCGACGCCTACCGCGACGCACTCGAGCAGACGCTGGCCGTGGCGCGCGAGGGCGCGGAGCTGATCCGGGCGGCCGAGCACGTGCGGCTGCTCATCGAGCCCGATCTGACCGTGCTGCTGTTCGAGCGCATCGGGTGGGACGTCGAGGACTACGGCCGCTGGGGATCGGCGCTGCTCGCCGACCAGATCGCATTCGTCACGCCGACCCGGCACGGCGGCCAGGTCTGCACCCGGTTCGCGATCGTCAATCCCCTGACTACGGCCGACGACCTCGCGCTGATCATCGACTCGATGCGCTGACGCCACAGCCCAACGGATCCGGTCGCGCCGTTGCGTCGAGCGGTAGTTCCTACACTCAGCACCATGACACCTCGTGAGCACGGACCGTCATGGTGACACTGACACCGCAGCAGGAGCACCTGTGCGCGCAGACGCAGTGGGACTTCACCGACCTGCGCGCCCTGTTCATCAATTGCACGCTCAAGCGCTCACCCGAGCAGTCACACACCCAGGGCCTGGCCGACATCTCGATGGAGATCATGCGGCGCCAGGGCGTGACGGTCGAGGTCGTGCGGGCGGTGGACCGCGACATCGCCACCGGCGTCTGGCCGGACATGACCGAGCACGGCTGGTCGCGAGATGACTGGCCGGAGATCTTCGAGCAGGTCACTGCCGCGCACATCCTGGTGCTGTGCACGCCGATCTGGCTGGGCGAGAAGTCGTCGGTGTGCACCCAGATCATCGAGCGGCTGTATGGCAATTCGCACGAGCTCAACGACCAGGGTCAGTACGTGTACTACGGCCGCGTCGGTGGCTGCCTGGTGACTGGCAACGAGGATGGGGTCAAGCACTGCGCGATGAACGTGTTGTACTCACTGCAACACCTCGGCTACGTCATCCCGCCGCAAGCCGACGCCGGCTGGGTCGGGGCGGCCGGGCCGGGGCCGTCTTACCTCGACGAAGGAAGCGGTGGTCCTGACAACGACTTCACCAACCGCAACACGACCTTCATGACATGGAACCTGCTGCACCTCGCCCGGATGCTCGCCGACTCGGGCGGGATCCCGGTGCACGGGAATCAGCGCTCTGAGTGGGACGCCGGCTGCCGCTTCGACTTCGCCAACCCCGAACACCGCTGAGCCGGCGTCCTTTGGCCCGACCCGTCTTGATCGGGCCGGGCATTGCGGTGTAATCAGCTCGGGCGGACGGGACGCCGGCGCAGGATCAGCCAGAGCCCGAGCCCCAGCAGTAGGACCAGCGCAAGCCCACCCCCGAGCCAGATCCACCACGGCGCGGCGTGCCTGGCCTGCCCGACGGGGACCACCACCGGTGGGCCGAACGCCAGCGGGAAACGCACCGTGGCGCTCGCCGAACGATGCAGCGCCCCGCTGGCCAGCTTCACCGTCACCAGCCAGGGTCCGGCCGCCAGTCGCTTGTCGAAGCTCGCCGAGATTCGTTGGGTGTCTCCGGGCCCGATCGTCACGGTTGCATCCGTGGGCGACGGGTCGGTGCGCAAGCCACCCGGGCCGTCGGACAGGTCGGCCGTCCCGGCAATGTCGACCGCCCGGCCGCCGGTGTTGTGCACCAGCGCCGTCATCCGCGGCTGCCCGGTCTTGTCGCGTGCGCCCGTGATGTTGCTGATGCTGAAGTCCGACGCCTGCTGGTTGCCGGCGATGTCGAGGTAGACACGCACGCCCACTCGATTGATCTGCCGGACGCCACCGCTCATCGGTGGGGAAGCCAGCTGCGCCCAGATGACCGCGTAGCGCTCACCGCTGGTCGTGTGCTGCGGCACCGCGATGCGAACCGTCACCTCAGTCGCACCGCCGGGCGCTATCGACGTCGCGGACGGGGTCACCGTGGACCAGGTCGTCAGGTCATTGGCTGTTCGGTCAGCGGCGAACCGGAACTGCCCGCCGGAGACAGAGGCCGCCGCTGTGTACACCGAGACGGCGGCACGGTCGCCGGAGATATTCGAGACCCGGACGTGCCGGGTGATCACCGAACCGGTCTTCAGTTGATCGACGATGTAGATGTGCGCCCGCGGATCGCTCTTCCCGCTGATGGGTGCGTCGAGCAGCTGGATGCCCAGGCGGTCACCCGGGGCGGGCGCCGCCGACGCCGCCGATGCCGGGACGGCCTGGGCGGTGGCACCGATGACGATGGCGGCGAGGAGCAGCGCGCGAGCTGAAGGCACGGGCTAGGTCACGCCACGGAGTGGGTGACCGTGCCGCTGTAGCTGCCGGCCACCGCGGCGGCTGGGACGGCGATGATCAGCGTCGGGTTCCAGGAGGCGGCGTTGTTGCCGACGCCTGCTGCGAGCGCAAAAGCTGTCGCCGGCGCGGAGAGGGTGACCGCGTTCAGGGCCGTGAGCTGGCCGGGGGTGAAGACCCCGAGCCCCGACGTGGAGGTCGAGGGACCGGACCAGTACGACACCGCGGCGGTCGGCACGGTCTCTGCGGCGGTAGCGCCACCAGTCGTGAACGTCGAGGTACTGGCGGTGGCCGTCCAGGCAGCCACCAGGCTGCCGCGCAGATCGCTGACGGCGACGCTGCCCAGCGCGGCCGTGAGAGTGCCGCCCGCGGCGCCGGTGCCGAGCGCGGCCGCGACGGGCGCGGTGATCGTCAACGCGCCGGAGGTGAGGGTGAAGGTAACCGTTGTCGGAGCGGCCTGGGCGGCGGACGGGGTGGCCAGAGCGGCCGCCATAGCGGTGGCGAGGACCGCCGCCCCAACGGCGAGTCGTGCACGGCGGATTCTCATGACGGTCCCTCTCGATGTTTGATCGGTGTTAAATTTCGTGTTCGACGTGAGCATGCCCTTTGCGGCGCCGATTTGCAACTGCAGCTGAGTTGGCGGTGGTTGAGACGACCGTCAGCGCTGTCCTGGTCGGGCCTCTCAGCGCTCGCCGGATCGAGGAAGACGGCAAACTCTGCCGCGCGGGCGCGCTCGCCGGACCTAGACTCGACGCATGACCGAGGACTTGCAGGACGAGCCGATCGTCGCGCCCGAAAGCGCCCCCGAGGACACCGCCGCGGCCTCGCACGACATCCCCATGGCCGAGCATCTGCGCCAGGCGGTCGCCGCCCAGTGGGACCCTGCACCGCCGATGCCGCACTCCGCTCGCCCAGACGGCGCCGCCTACGCAGCGCGCCGTCGGGCCGGTCTTTCGGCCCAGTTCCCCGGCCAACTCGTCGTGGTCGCGTCGGGTGCCCTCACGGCGCGGGCCAACGACACCGATTACCCATACCGCGCATCGAGTTCCTTCACCTGGCTGACCGGCGAGACCGAGGCTGACGCGGTCCTGGTGATGACGCCGAGCGCGAGCGGCCACGACAGCACCCTCTACATCCGCGAGTACGCCCAACCCGGGGAGGTCGCGTACTTCACCGACCGGCTACACGGAGCGGTGTGGGTCGGCAACGTCCCGAACCTGGCCGACACGACCGCGGCGCTCAAGCTCACCACTCGTCCGCTGGCCCGGCTGGCCGAGGATCTGGGACGGTGGCACGAGGTCGAGGCCGCCGTGCTCGCCGGATCCGACAGCAGCGTCGAGCAACTGCTGCCGCGCCGTAGCGGCGAGCGGCTCGGGCAGGTGATCGACGAGCTGCGGCTGGTGAAGGACGAATGGGAGATCGCCCGCCTGCAGTACGCCTGCGACGCGACCGCACGTGGCTTCGCCGATGTGGTCCGCGAGCTACCGAACGTGATCGGCCGCTCCGACGTGCGTGGCGAACGCTGGCTCGAAGGCACGTTCTGGCGACGCGCCCGGCTCGAGGGCAACCACGTCGGCTACGGCTCGATCGTCGGCGCGGGCGCCCATGGCACCGTCCTGCATTGGTGGCGCAACCACGGCGCCGTCGAGGCGGGCCAGTTGCTGCTGGCCGACCTGGGCGTCGAGACCGACGAGCTGTACACGGCCGACGTCAGCCGAACCCTGCCGGTCGACGGAGAGTGGTCACCGGATCAGCTGCGCGTCTACCGGGCAGTGCAGGAGGCGCAGGCGGCCGGCCTGGCCGAGGTAAAACCGGGGGCGGACTTCCTGGCCCCGCACCGCGCGGCGATGTGGGTGCTGGCCGATCACCTGCACACGTGGGGCATCCTGCCCGTCACCGCCGAGGTCTCGTGCGCCGACGATCCGGAGCGTCCCGGTGCCGGGCTGCATCGCCGCTACACCCTGCACGGCACGTCGCACATGCTCGGCATCGACGTGCACGACTGCGCCCTGGCCCGCGACGAGACCTACCGGGACGGCACCCTGGCCGCCGGTCACGTGCTCACCGTCGAACCCGGGCTCTACTTCCAGGTCCACGACCGGTCCGTCCCGGCCGAGCTGCGCGGGCTGGCTGTACGCATTGAGGACGACGTCGCGGTCACCGAGGGTGAACCGATCAACCTCTCGGCCGGCCTGCCGCGCGATCCCGGCGAGGTGACCGCCTGGATGCGAGAGGTGCAGGGCACCCCCGCGGCGCCGTGACCGATCTGGTGCTGCCACCCGGGCGCGGCATCCCCGGCGGCCTCGTCGTCCCGGACCAGGAGCTTGTCGAACGGTTCAGCCGTTCGTCCGGGCCGGGCGGTCAGTCGGTGAATACGACCGACAGCCGCGTGGAACTGCGCTGGGACGTCGCGGGCTCTGCCGCACTGGCCGAACGGCAACGCCAACGGCTGCTCGAGCGCCTCGGACCGAAGCTGGCTGACGGCATCGTGTCGATCGTCGCATCCGAACACCGCTCCCAGTGGCAGAACCGCAGCGCCGCACGCGCGCGGTTGAAGGCGATGCTGGTTGACGCCCTGGCCCCGCCGCCGGCGCAACGCCGCGCTACCCGGCCCTCGCGGGCGGCCAAGCAGCGCCGATTGGACGCCAAGCGGCACCGCGGCGAAGTGAAGGCGAAACGAGCCCGCCCGCCGCTTGAATAGTCGCCTCTCATCTAGCGGCCCGGCAGCCGTCCGTGCGACGCCGCCTCGTCACGATCACGCGGCGAGGGACGGCGCACCTGATGCTCCCCGCGACTACTCGACGCGGGAAACAGTGACGTCGGCGGCGCCGCGGACGGCAGCCACCCGCTGCGCCTCGGCCTCGATCTGCTTCCAGGCCGACGGGGGTAGCGGGGCGAACGCCTCGACCTTCAGCGTGAGCTTCTTGCCTGAGGACTTCGGCCGCCAGGTTCCGGCCACCTCGCCGTCGACGAACACCGCGCCCGGGCGGCCCAATACCGGCCACAGCACCTTGTGCAGTGCCTTGTCCGGGACGATCAACGCCCGGTCGCGGGCCTGCAGGTACGGGTCGAATGCACTGAGCAGCCGCACCACCTCGGGCGGCGGTGCTGCGGTGAGCTCGTCCGCCTGACCGGCCGGCAGCCACGCAACCTGGCCGTCGACGCTGACCTCCTCCAGCCCGTCGGGCCAGACCTCGGCCACATCGGCGCGGCGCGCATCAAGGTAGCCGGCCACGTCTGCCTGCGTCGCGGGGCCGAGCAGCGAGAGGTAGGCCTTGATCAGGCGGTGCAGCGCACGCACGTCGACCTGCTTGACGACCTTCGACCCGGTCCTGCGGTGCAAGACAGGTGGCGCCGTGCCCGGCTCGAGCTCCAGCCCGGCGGCTAGCGCGGCAGGGCGCATCGCTGAGTCGGAGATGTGCACGGCGTGGCAGCCGCGGCAGTTACGGCCCATGACGTCGGGAAGGCGCTTGGTCACGGCGGTGCTCGCCGCGCCCTTGCCCATCGGCTTGCGAACGACGGCGCGCATCGCGTCGACGGCGAGGTCGAACTGCTCCAGCGCGGGGATGCCCGCCCGCCCCACACTGGGCCCGGTCTCGTTCAGCCGGCCGGTGGCGTCGGCTTCGGACAGCGGGTACAGGGCGCGCGCGACCGCGTCGAGGTCCGCCCGCAGGTGCACGTGCGGGGCACCGCGCAGCGACCACACGAGCGCCAGTGGTTCCTTCGGGCCGATGCCGTCGGCGGGCACCGGGCTCGACAGTCGAGCATCGAAGGACAGCCGCGCCAGTTCGGGCGACGCGTCCTGCACGCCGATGTCGAGCACCGCCAGTTTGCCCACCGAGCGGCCTGTGCGGTGCAGCCCCTGAGCCGCCACCCGGTAGGCGATCACCTGATCTCGCACGAACGCTCGTTGCCGGCTCATGTGCCCATCCTCTCCGACGAACAGTGCTGCCTTCTCCAGCGCCCGAATGGACAACTGACCATCATCGGGCACGGGCGCACGCTCAGAGGTCGTAGTGCAGCGTCATCGTGTACTCCATTGCGTCAGCGGCGTAGCTGCCTTCACCGCGCAGGCCGGCCAGGTCGCCGGTGCCCGACTCCGGGACGACGCGTACCTCGGTGGTGGCCACGCCGCCACTGTGCTCGCCGCGGGCCGCGAGGACGAACGTCCCGGTGCGGCCGTCCACGGTTCCGGTGACCTGCTCGTAGCCCACATATGGCCCGATCATCGTCTCGGGCTTGTCCGGTTCGCCGCCGACATAGGACAGCAGCAGGCAGCATGTGGACGCGCCCTCGATGTCGCCGGCATAGGACGTGGTGAACGTCGCGCGGGCGACCGCGTGCACCGGGTCTGCCTCGGCTACTCGCGATTCGTCCCAGGTCTTGGCGGTGACCGTGACCGTGGCGTGCTTCGAATACTGGCCCATCAGTGAGCTCCTTTCGGATCGAGTGCACCGATCATCGCGGCTAAACCTGCCACCTAACGTCATGATTTTGAGCCACAATCGCCGCATGCGCTCGAGCCGGCTGCTGGCCATCCTCCTGCGGCTCAACGTCCGCGGCCGGGTCAGCGCGCAGCACCTGGCCGACGAGCTCGAGGTCTCGCTGCGCACGATCTACCGTGACATCGACGCATTGAGCGCGGCCGGCGTACCGGTGTATGCCACCCGGGGCCGCCGCGGCGGATTCCAACTCCTGGACGGCTACCGCACCAGGCTCACCGGCATCAGCGCCGACGAGGCAGACGCCGTGTTCCTCGCCGGTCTGCCCGGCGCCGCGGCCGACCTGGGCCTGGGCAGCGTGCTCGCCGCGACCCAGCTCAAACTGCTCGCTGCTCTGCCGCCGGACCTGCGCGAGCGTGCCGGACGTATCCGCGACCGGTTCCACCTCGACGCCCCCGGCTGGCTGCGCGAGGCCGACGCGCCACAACATCTGATCACCGTCGCCGACGCGGTGTGGGGGCAGCGGCGGGTCGAGGTGCGCTACGAGCGAGCCAATCGAGGCGTCGTGGACCGCGTCCTGGAACCGCTTGGCCTCGTGCTCAAGGCCGGCACCTGGTACCTGGTTGCCGCGGTTCGCGACGACTCGCGCGGCCCGCGCACCTACCGGGTGTCGCGAGTGCGGGCCGCCGCCGTGCTCGAGCAGACGTTCGAACGGCCGGAGGGTTTCGACCTCCAGACCTACTGGGCGCACTACCAGCGCGACTACGAGCAGCGCATCTTCACGACCACGGCGACAATTCGGCTCTCAGCAGACGGCCGCTCGTTGCTGTTCCTCATCGGTACGGCCGCCGCCCGGGCCGGCCACCTGGCCATGCAGGCCGCCGATGTCGACGGGTGGGCATGCACGAGCGTCCCGATCGAGTCGATGCGCCACGCCCAGCACGCGTTGATGCAGCTCGGCGCCGAGGTCGAAGTGCTCGCACCACTCGAACTGCGCGAGCTCGTCGCGCGCAGCTCGCGGGCGATGGCTCAGCGTTACGCAGGATCGCCTGACGCCGCCGACGGAGCCGACGGGGCCGACGGGGCCGATGGGGCCGACGGGGCCGGCGGGGGGTCGGTCGGCTGAGCGGCACCGGCCGGTGCCCCACCACCGTCGGCGGTCCGCTTGGTGGGCGCGGGGCGGACTAGCTCGCCGCCCTGCGCGGACCCGTCGGCCGGAAACTCCTCGCGCACCTTGCGCAGGTGCTTGGACATCGACTTGAACAGGAAGTAGCAGGCCACGCAAAGCACCAGGATGACAGCCAGCCCGATCGGGCCGGACTTCTTGTTCTCGCCACCGGCCAGCAGCGCGGTGGCCAGTGCCGGGAGCGCACTCATGCCCGCGCCACCGCACCCATCACGGTGGCCCTCGTCGGGCTGCGCAGTTCGCGGCGCGTTGTCACGCTGTCACCCGCTCCCGGATCCCGGCGAACAAATCGTCCTCGGGGATGGTGGAGTCCACGAGCGAGCGGGCCAGTTCGAAGTCTTCGGTCGGCCACGCCTCGCGTTGGACGTCCAGCGGCACGGAGAAGAACCAGCCGTTCGGATCCACCTGGGTCGCGTGCGCGAGCAGCGCCTGGTCGCGACGCTCGAACCAGTCGGCGACATCGACGCGCGTGGTGACCTTGGGCGGCCGGAACGGCCTCTCGTTGTCGTCCTTGGCCCACTCCTTCAGCCGCTCCTCGAACGGTGACTCGATACCGTGCTCGAGCAGAGCCTCGTGTAGCGCCGTGAACCGCTCGACACTGAAGCCGACGTCGTAGTACAGCTTCAGCGGCTGCCATGGCTCGCCCGCCTCCGGGAAGGCGTCGGGATCCGGAGCCGCTTCGAACGCCGCGACGCTGACCTCGTGACACCGGATGTGGTCCGGATGCGGATAGCCACCGTTCTCGTTGTACGTCGTCATGACATGCGGTCGGAACGCTCGGATCTCGGCCACCAGCCCGGCCACCGCCCGCTCGAGCGGGACCAGCGCGAAGCAGCCCTCGGGCAACGGCGGCAGCGGATCACCCTCTGGTAACCCGGAGTCGACGAAGCCCAGCCAGTGCTGATCGACGCCCAGGATCTCGCGGGCGTGGGCCATCTCCTTGCGCCGGATCTCGCTGATCTGCGCCTCGATCTCTGGACGGTTCTGCAGAGCCGGATTCAGGATGCTCCCCCGCTCCCCGCCGGTACACGTCACGACGAGTACCTCGGCACCTTCGTCGACGTAGCGGGCCATCGTCGCCGCGCCCTTGCTGGATTCGTCGTCAGGGTGCGCATGGACGGCCATCAGGCGCAGTGGTTCGGTGCTCACACGCTCCATTGTGGCTGATGCGCGGGCGAGCGGTACGCCGCGGTCAGATCAACCGGCCGCGGACCCCCGATGGAGTTCAGCGCACACGCGACGCTGCCGCCGCGGGCTGTCCTTCGAACGGCACGCCACTGCCTGGTGCGAAGGGTGGCTCGGGGCGCTCGGCGCCGCTCCGAGACAGGCTTGACTTCGCCTTATAGCCACCGGCGATGTTACGTTCGATGCTTCGTCCCCGTCCGTTCGAACACTGGAGCCATGCGTGTCCACCACCGACGACGCCACTGTCACCTGGCTCACCCAGGAGGCACACGACCGCCTGTCGCGCGAGCTGGATGAGCTGATCGCCAACCGCGGAGCGGTCTCGAAGGAGATCAACGACCGGCGCGAGGAAGGCGATCTCAAGGAGAACGGCGGCTACCACGCGGCCAAGGAAGAGCAAGGCAAGCAGGAGTTGCGAATCCTGCAATTGCAGGACCTGCTACGCGGCGCCACGGTCGGCAATGCGCCGGTCAGCGACGGGATGGCCGGCCCCGGCATGGTCGTCGAGGTGCGCTTTGCGGGCGACGACGACGTCGAGACGTTCCTCATCGGGTCGCGCGAGGAGGCCGAGACAGCAGGGGTGCAGGTGTACTCCGCCGCCTCGCCACTCGGTAAGTCGCTCACCGGTGCTCGCGAGGGCGACACGGTGAGCTATGACACCCCGACCGGCAAGACCATGAAGGTGACGCTCGTCTCCGCCAGGCCGTTCAGCGGCTGAGCCTGCCCGCCGGTCCGGCTCGCCGCTGGATTCAGGTCAGGCCAAACACAGCCCGACGGCCCGGTCGCTGCCATTATCAGGGCATGTCTGGTCATCGGATTGTCGCGGTCGTCGCGGTGCTCGCGGCCCTGGCTGCGTGCTCGACGACGAAAACCGGCACCGGGACGCGAGCGACGGTGCCCGCCCCGAAGGCTGCGCCGTCCTCGGCAGCGGGTTCGACGGCAGCAGCGCCGAGCCGCACGGGATCCGCCGGACCGCCTTCGGCGAGCGGGTCCGGGCAACCGGCGCCCAGCCAGCCGGTACGCACCGCATCCGTGCACGCCCAGGCTCGTACGTACGCGATCAAGGTGTGGTCCGAGACCACGGACACCGACTGCCCCCGTCACGCCTATGGGACACCCGTCATCTCCTACCTCAGGGCGCACCCCTGCACCGGCCTGACCCGGCTACTGGCCACGACCGAGGTCGGCGGCCATCCGGTGGGCATCGCTCAGTCGCGGCTCGGGTTCACCGGGACGGCCCCGCAGGTTTACCAGACGGCCGCTGACTTCATCACGCTGCTCGGCCAGGACAGCACCGGCAGCGTCAACGACCTGCTGCGAGAAGGCCGTCGGCTGCCCAGCGGGCCGACGGCTCTGCCAGCCGGGGAGGTATTCAGCGTGTTGGGTCAGGATGCCGGGATCACCATCGTCGACGCCTGGTACCTCGACGGCCCGACGAAAGCGACCGATCGGGCGCTGACCCAGATGGCGCACGACATCTTCCTTCAGTATTAGGCGGCCTGGCGATGCGCCCGATCGCGACGTAGCGTCGGATGGGTGACCTCCCCCGCTAGTACCACCTTGGGTGAACTGCGCTCGTCCGGCCACGTCCATCGCGGCGTGAAGACCGAGATCCGGCAGAACCTGATCGAACGCCTGTCCGCCGGTGAGCCCTCCCTGCCCGGGATCGTCGGTTTCGACGAGACCGTTATCCCGGAGGTCGAGCGCGCGCTGCTCGCCGGCCACGACATCGTGCTGCTCGGCGAGCGCGGCCAGGGCAAGACCCGCCTGATCCGCACCCTGGTCGGGCTGCTCGACGAGTGGACGCCCGTCATCGCCGGCTGCGAGATCAACGATCATCCCTACTCGCCGTCCTGCGGGCGCTGCCGGGCACTCGTCGACACCGACGGCGAGCTGACGCCGGTTGCCTGGAAGCACCGCAGCGAACGCTACGGCGAGAAGCTGGCCACACCGGACACCTCCGTCGGCGACCTGATCGGCGACGTCGACCCGATCAAGGTGGCCCAGGGCCGCACCCTCGGCGACCCCGAGACGATCCATTACGGCTTGGTGCCGCGCACCAACCGCGGCATCATCGCCGTCAACGAACTGCCCGACCTGGCCGAGCGCATCCAGGTGGCGCTGCTCAACGTCCTGGAGGAGCGCGACATCCAGGTGCGCGGCTACCAGCTCAGGCTGCCGCTGGACCTGCTGCTCGTGGCCAGCGCCAACCCCGAGGACTACACCAACCGCGGCCGGATCATCACACCGCTCAAGGACCGCTTCGGCGCCGAGGTACGCACCCACTACCCGCTCGAGCTGGCCGACGAGCTCGCGCTGGTGGCGCAGGAGGCGGCCGTGCTGTGGACCGACACCTCGCACGCGGCACCGGTGGTGCCGGCTCACCTGCTCGAGGTGATCGGCCGTTTCGCCCGCAATGTGCGTGATGCGCCACAGGTCGACCAGCGCTCCGGGGTGTCCGCGCGGTTCGCGATCGCGGCGGTCGAGACGCTAGCGGCATCGGCAGTCCGCCGGGCGGCGATCACCGGTGAGTCGCTCGCCGTGGCGCGCATCGCCGACCTGCCGAGCGTGATCCCGGCCTCCCGCGGGAAGGTCGAGTTCGACGACGCCGACGAGGGGCGCGAGTTCGAGGTACTCGAGCACTTGCTGCGCCGGGCCATCGCCGAGACCTACCGGGCCCGGCTGGCCGGCCTTGACCTGCGCCCGCTGCAGGAGAAGTTCGACAACGGACTGGTCGTGGTCACCGGAGACACAGTCAGCGCCGACGGCCTGCTCGCCCAGCTCGGGCCCGTCCCGGTGCTGTCAGCGCTGCTGGAACGACTGGAGCCCGGCGGAATCGGCGAGGGCCCGGCCGCAGTCGGCATCGCCGCGGCCGTCTTGGAGTTCGCGATGGAAGGGCTGCATTTGAACAAGCGGCTGGCCAAGGACTCCGACGGCGCACGGACCGTGTACGGCTCCTGATGCGGCGCTTAGAGCACCCCGTCGGCCAGGGCCTGCTCGATCCACGGAATCAGCTCGTCGAGCATCTGATCCAGCGTGGTGTCAGCCCGGAAACCTAGCAATCGCTCGGCTTTGGCCACGCTCGGGATGCGCTTCTGGATGTCGTGCTCGAAGGCAGGGTCGCTGACGGTGCGGAATGGCACGTCGGGGCCGTTGATCTTCGTCCAGATGAGTTCGGCGAGCTCGAGCACCGTGGTTGCCGTGGGCACCGAGATGTTGAAGTCTTCGTTGCGCGCAGCCGGGTTGATCATGCACTCGATGACGCCCTTGGCCAGGTCGCCACCGTAGGTGTAACAGCGGACCTGGCTGCCGTCGCCGAGGATACGAAGCGGGTCCTGGCCCTTGAGCACCTTCTGGATCAGGTCCGGCACCACGTGGCTCAGCGCCAACTTGACGTTGCCGGATTCGACCTCGACATCGCCGAGCGCGCGCGTCTCGCCGACGCCGACCGCGTTGAACGGCCGCACGATCGTGTACGGGAGCTGGTACTGGTCCCAGGCGGCACGCGCAAAGTACTCGACCGCGAGCTTCTGGAAGCCATAGCTCGAGCTGGGCGGCGGGATCTCGAGCTGGTCACCCTCCACCGACGGCCAGCGGTCCGTGGACCCGTATGCCATCGAGCTCGACAGGTAGGTGACCTTCTGCAGGTCGCCCGTGCTCGCGACCTTGATCGCCGCATCGCAGGACGACGCGATGATCCGCTCGTTGATCGACAACAGGTCGTAGGCGTGCGCGTGGAAGTACGAGATCCCGCCAATCATCGCCGCACCCGCGACGAAGTGGTGGCAGCCCTCGAGCAGGTTCGCCACCAGGTCGGTGTCGCGCGCGTCGCCCTCGACGAAGTGGTAGTTGGGATGATCGTCGTAGGAGCGCTGGACCGGCCCGTACTTCGAGAAGTTGTCGAGGCCGACCACCGACCAGCCCCGGCTGAGCAGATCCTCCACCAGGTAACCACCGATGAAGCCGGCCGAGCCGGTCACGAGAACTTTCTGCATGGTCCCACTCTCTTCTGATGCGGCGCGGACGTTAGATGACTACGCCGTTGCCGTACACGTCCCAGATGTCGGCGACCGGTTTGGTCAGCTTGAGCTCCCGGTACTCGGCGTGCGGCGTGGCCAGGATGTAGATGTCGGCTTCGGCGATCACCTGGTCCAGTGGAACGAGATCAGGATCGACGCTGACGTGCGGGTCGCTGGTGAGCACTCGCTTGGCCTTGAAGGTCAAGATCCGCTTGATCTTGTAGGACAGGCTCGATCGAATGTCGTCTGAACCACCCTTGAAGGCCATCCCGAGAATCCCGACGGTCATCGTCGAGAGGTCATAGGCGGCCTCGAGTCGGCTGACGATGTAGAGCGGCAGCCCCTCGTTGACCAGCATGGCCGCATGCCCGAGAGCAAAATTGTTGTCGTTGAAGGCGCCCAGTTGCATCGTGTCCTTGAACAGGCACGGCCCGGCCGCGAATCCCGCGCGCGGCATGTCCGCCGCTCGTTCGTAATCCTGCGAGATCGCCGTGCGAATACGTTCGAAGTCCAGACCTTGACTGTTCGCGATCATGTAGAACTGATTGACCGCGGCGAACTTGATATAACGCCAGACATTCGTGAACAGCTTGGCTAGCTCGGCCTCCTCAGGGTCCACGTGGACGAGCTTGCTGGTGAGTGTGCCGAACAGCGCGGACGCGCGATCACGGGCCCGCTCGGTACGGGTCCCGATGATCTGCGGCAGCGAGTACAGCTCGACCATCGCGTGGCCCTCGAGAATTCGCTCGGGACAGAACGCGACGTCGACATCGAGGCCGAGTTCGCCCAGTCGTTTCTCGATCAGGGCGGTGACTCCGGGATACACGGTGCTGCGGAGCACAACGAGCTGGCCGTCGCGGAAGTATTCGTTGCACGCGGACAGCGCGTGGGGCAGCGTGTTGGGATCTGGGTTGAGGTGCTCGTCGACGGGCGTGCCGATCACGACAATGACCGATTCGGCGGTGGCGACGACGGCTGGGTCCGTGGTCGCCAGAAAGCGCCCCGCGGCGATTGCACCGCGCAACGCCACTTCGGCCCCGGCTTCCTGGAATGGCATGTTTCCGTCGTTCACGAGCTTGACGGCGCTGTCACTGAGGTCATAGACCGCGACATTCAGACCCTGGTCGGCCAGAGCGATGGCGAGTGGAAGGCCTACGTGACCGCAGCCGCCGACAACGACGACATCACGCGTGGGGGCATGGGCACTCACTGGCGGTAGGACTCCTCGGACTGTCACGGTCGGATGGACCGAAGGCGGCCGGCCACGGTCTATTTACCTGGCCGAAGAATGTGGGCCAATGCTACCAAGCACGGCCCGAGCACCCAGCGTGCGTCACGGTGGACGCGGCTCCCCGGCGGGGTCACGATGGCAGCAGAGCCTCGAGATATCGCTGCCAGTACGGGGCGGGATCGACCGGGTGCACCGCTGCGCGCATGCGTTCGGGCACCCCCGGCTGGTAGAACCGGACCAGGGCTGCGGAAAGTTCCTCGACGTCACCGGGGTCAACAACGAAGCCATCGACCCCGTCCGTGACGTCGTCTGCCAGATGACCCGCCCGGCTCGCGATGGCCGGAACCCCGAACTCGAAGGCGGTCCACACCCCCTGCGACCCGGTCGCGGTCCGATACGGGAGCACGAGCGCATCGACGTCGGAGAACTGAGCCGGAACGTCGTGCGCAGGAAGATAGCCGTCGCGAATCTCGACTCGCTCGGCAATGCCCAGGCCGCGGCAGAGCTCCTCGGTGGCGCCGGTCCCACCCCAGAACTCGCCAACGACCCGTAACCGAATGTCTGATGGCGCCTGCACTAATGCCCGCAGCAGCACATCGAGTCCTTTGTAGGGCCGGACCATCCCAAAGAAGATCAACCGTCGATGCTCTCCCGGCAGTGGCGACCTGGTCACGAAGCTGTCCGGCATGAACGGTGCGATCGGCGCCACGATCACGGGCTTGCGGGTCAAGGCGCGTGCGATATCTCCTTCGGCGGCCGAGTGCACGATGATGCGGTCGGCAGCGTTGAACAGCAGGGACACGGCCGGCTTGTCGATGCGGCTGCGTTCGTGCGGGAGCACGTTGTGGCTGATGATCGCTGTGCCTGCGCTCCCTCCGCGCAGAGCGGCGAGCAGGATGCGGTACGGGATCACCTGAACCGGCGAGACATGGGCAATCAGCACAAGATCCCGATGACGCAGGGATCTGCCCACCCGCACCCAACTGTCCGGCCGGTTCCAGGACAACAGCCGCCGGGTCGGTTCGAACACCTCGAACTCCGGTGCGCTCACCTCTTGCTGGCCGGGATAGAACCGCTCGGGATACTGCCGCAGCCACGACACGATCTCGACATCGTGACCCGCGCCGGCCAACCACTTGGCCAGCGTGGCGGTGTGCTGCGCCACGCCCCCTTTGAAGGGATGCCCGGGGCCGACGATCGTGATCCGCATGGCGCGAAGCCTAGCCATGACCGCGCGTCTCACCCGCGATGCGCTGGGCTCACATTGCCTCCCGACACGCACGCGGCGCGGCGACTACCCTTGTCGAGAAACGGCGATTGCTGTGGTTGGAGGCCTGGTGGCGCGGTACGGAGCGTGGCACGGCGGGCCGGACCCGCTGGCGCCGCCCTACGACATCCGCGAGGCGCTCGACGAGATCGGCGACGACGTCCTGGCCGGGACGTCGCCCCGGACGGCGTTGAACCGGCTGCTGCACCGCGGGTCCGACGGTCGCGCAGGCCTGGACGCGTTGCGCCGGGAGGCGCGCAAACGGGCCCGCGAGCTGCGGCGCGGTGGTCAGCTCGACGGCACGCTGCAGCAGGTCCGCGAGCTGCTGGACGCGGCCGTCGACGAAGAGCGCCAGGCTCTGTTTCCCGACCCGGCGGACTCCGCTCGCATGGCTGAGCTCGAACTGGACTCGCTGCCGAGCGACACCGCTCGTGCCGTCCGGCAACTGGCCGACTATCAATGGCGCGCGGCCGAGGCCCGCGCGACGTATGAGCAGATCCAGGAGCTGCTTCGCTCCGAGGTGCTCGACGCACAGTTCGCCGGCATGCGCGACGCACTGCAGAGCGCCACGCCCGAGGATCTGGCGCGGGTCCGCGAGATGATGGCGGCTCTCAACGGCATGCTCGATGCCGACGCCCGCGGCGAGCACACCCAGGACCAGTTCGACCGGTTCATGGATCAGTACGGCGACTTCTTTCCCGAACAGCCGGCCAATCTCGACGAGCTGATCGACTCCCTGGCCCGGCGGGCGGCGGCCGCGCAGCGGCTGATGGATTCCCTGACCGCCGAGCAACGCGCCGAGCTCGGTGACCTCATGGCGCAGGCGCTGGGCGACGCCGGCCTGGCCGGTGAGATGAGCCGCCTGCAGCAAGGACTGCGCTCGGCCCGTCCGGACCTGCAGTGGGGCGGCCGCGAGCAGATGGACGGCGATCAGCCGCTCGGGTACGCCGACGCGACCGGTGCGCTGGCCGAGCTGGCCGATCTCGACCAGCTGGAGGAGCTGCTCGGCCAGGACTACCCCGGCGCGAGCATGGATGACATCGACGAGGAGCTGATCGAGCGCGCTCTCGGGCGCAGCGCCGTCGACGACCTGGCCCGGCTGCGTCAGCTCGAACGCGAACTGCGCAGACAGGGTTACGTCGAACCCGGCGGCGACGGGCTCAAGCTGACGCCCAGAGCTTTGCGCCGGCTCGGGGCGACGGCCCTGCGCCGGGTGTTCGCCGTCCTGGAGTCCCGCGGGCGCGGCAGCCACGACGTGCACGACGCGGGCGCGTCCGGAGAGGTCACCGGTGCCAGCCGCGAGTGGCGTTTCGGCGACGAGGCGCCCTTGGACGTCGTGCGCACCGTCCGCAACGCGGTGCTACGCACGTCGAGCAGCGGCGCCGGGATGGGGCTCGACGCCGAGGACTTCGAGGTGGTCGAGACCGAACGGCGCTCGTCGGCGGCGATCGCGCTGCTCGTGGACATGTCGTACTCGATGGAGTTGCGCGGCACGTGGGGCGAGGCCAAGACGACGGCGCTCGCGCTGCACGCTCTCGTCACCACTAAGTACCCGCAGGACGCCATCGAGATCATCGGTTTCAGCGACTACGCCCGCGTGATGAGCACCGGGGCTCTCGTCGACCACGACTGGGACCGGGTGCAGGGCACCAACCTGCAGCACGGGCTGATGCTCGCCCGGCGTCACCTGGACAAGCACCGCGGCGCTGAGCCCGTCATCCTCGTCATCACTGACGGCGAGCCGACGGCACACTTGGCCCGCGACGGCTTCGCCGAGTTCGCCTGGCCGCCCACCCGCGAGACGCTGGCCGCGACGTTGGCCGAGGTCGAACGCTGCACCCGCCGTGGGGCGAGGATCAACGTCTTCATGCTCGACGACGACCCGCGGCTGGTGGACTTCATGCACGAACTGGGCCGGCGCAACGGCGGCCGGGTGTTTCTGCCCAAGCCCGGCGCGCTGGGCGAGTACGTCGTGGCCGACTATCTCCGCTCCCGCCGCGGGCGCCGCCGCACCGGCGCGGCATCGTGAGCTGGTAGGTGCCCCGCGACCCCGAGGCCGAGGGCTGGCTGCATCCCGCCGTGCGCGTTGGGCAGTCGGTGATCGCCGGCACCGGGCTGTTCGCCACCGAGCCGATCGCAGCGCACACAGCCGTGTCGCGGGTCGGCGGCCGCCTGGTCAGCGCCGCCGAACTGCAGGAACTGATCGCCCGCAGCGAACCGCTCGGCTACGTCGACACCATCGTCGTCGATGAGGACGTGCACCTCGTGCTGCCGCAGCATGAGGCGAACCGGTTCGGCAATCACAGCTGCGACCCGAATTTGGGCTGGTCCGATTCCTTCACCTTGTGCGCACTGCGCGACATCGCGGCGGGCGAGGAACTCACCAACGACTATGCGACGAGCACCGCTGATCCGGGGTTCCTGTTGCGGTGTCACTGCAGTTCGCCGCGCTGCCGCGGGATGGTGGCCGGCGACGACTGGCAGATCCCCGAACTGCAGCGGCGGTACCGCGGTTACTGGGTGCCGATGTTGCAACGCCGCATCCACGGGTCGGGCTGAGTGGCGGGTGAGTGAAACGGTGCGGGTCGTGGACGAGGCGCAGACGCGCGAGTTGCGGCGCGCGGTGCTGCGGCCCCACCTGGCGCCTGGTGCGCCCATGCCCGGCGACGATCTGGCCGGCGGAGTTCACCTGGGCGCGTTCGACGACGACGGCACCGTGCTCGGAACCTGCTTCGTCTACCCCGACCCGTGCCCCTGGCTGCCCGATCGCGACGGCGCGTGGCGCCTTCGTCAGATGGCTACCGCAGAGGGCCAGCGCGGCCGCGGTATCGGCGCAGCGGTCCTCGAGGCGGCCATAGCGTACGTCCGCGAACAGGGCGCCGCACTGGTGTGGTGCAACGCCCGCGAGCGGGCCGTGCCGTTCTACGGCCGGCACGGGCTGCGCACCTACGGCGACATCTTCATCGACGAGCACCACCAGATTCCGCATCAGCGCATGTGGCGAGAACTTTCGGCATGACCTTGCACGTCTGACCAGGTAGAACACCGCACAACCGACACCGGTGAGGTGACCAGTGCGCGACGAAGCCGGCTTTCGCTCATTCGTCGAGGCGAACGGGGCAACCCTGCTGCACGCTGCCCGGCTGCTCACCGGCGACCACCACCGCGGCGAGGACCTGGTACAAGGAGCGCTCACCAAGGTGTACCTGAAGTGGGACCGCATCGACACTCCGCTGGCCTACGCCCGCAAGGCGCTGGTCACCGGCCATATCGACTCGACTCGGCGAAAGTGGTGGGGCGAACGGCCCACCGACGTGCTGCCCGACCAGCCCGGCCGGGCGGACGGACTCGCCGCTTCCGACGAACGCGACGAACTGCGCCGCCTGCTCGGTGAGCTCAATCCGCGCGAGCGCGCCGTGGTGGTGCTGCGCTACTACTGCGACCAGTCCGAACACGAGACCGCCGCCGCGCTGGGTATCCCGGTCGGCACCGTCAAGAGCACCTGTGCGCGCGCACTGGCGCGATTGCGCGTGGAAGCCGCAGCTTCGATGGGAGGCCATTCATGAGCCCGAACGAGTTCCAACTGCGATCGGCCCTGCACGACGGCGAGGGTGAGCCCGTCAACCCCGACACCGTCATCGCCCGGGCCCGCGGGATGCAGCAGGCCCAGCATGACCGGCGGGTGCGCTACGGCTCGGTGGCCGCCGTCGTGGCGGTCGTCGGCGGGATCGGCGTCGTCGGCGGTGTCGTCCTCGGCGGAGGCGGAGGCGGCGACACGACATCGTCGGCCAACAACGCAGGCCGTTCGACCAGCAGCGACAAGGGCGCGAACGGCGCGCAGGCGGCGCCCAACAGCAGCTCGAACGGTCAGGCGCGCCCAGCGATAGCACCTGGGCCGATGGCACGCGCCGCGGCCATCTCGTGCCCTGACTCCCCGCCGAAGCTCGCGCTGCCCGGCGGTGGTGGGACCAGCCAGTTCGGCACCCGCGGAGCGTTGTTCAGCGCGCCGGTCGAGTCGGTGAAGGTCTGCGCCTACGCCGGTGGCGTCTCCGGTGTCGCGCCGTCTACCGTGTTGGTCGGCCAGAACGCCACCGACCTGACCACGAGCATCGAGGACGCGGCCACGACGACGTCGATCTCGATCAAGTGCCCCGGCGGACCGGCCCCCACGGATCGCAGCTCATTGGTGATCATCGGCTCGGACCAGAACGGCGCGCCGATGAAGCCGGTCGTCGTGACGCTGGGGTGTCCGACGCGGGTGACGAACGGGACTGCGCTGCGTTACAACTGGACGCCGCCGACGAACCTCACCAACTTGATCAACCAAGGCGTCCAGCCCAACCCGACCGGCGGTCCGTACACGCTTCCTCCGTCGGGGAAAGTCACCGGTTCGCCCATCCGGTCCTGAACGCACTCAGAGCCCGCTCAGCCGGCGCGGACCGCTGTCGCCTCGGGCCGTCGGCGGCGCGACGCGGATCTGCGCCGAGGTGACCCGCGTCCCGCTCGGCAAGGCGAGCGCCCGCAGCGTGCAGTCGGCCAGTTCGGGCAACGCATCGCCGAGCGCCGACAACCGCAGGGCCAGGTCGGCCAGCGCATCCAGGTCGGCCCGCGGCGCACCGGCGTAGCCGCTCAGCAGGGGCGCGGCGCGCGGCGCGGCAATCAGCTCAGCGGCATCTGCCGTGCTCAGCGGCACGGCGGCGTACGCGCGGTCGCCCAGCAGATCGGTAGCGACCCCACCCAGCCCGAAGGACACCAGCGCGCCAAACGAACGGTCGTCGTGCACGCAGAAGACGACCTCGACGCCCGGCCCGTCGGCCGAGGCAACCGCGATTCCCACGCAGGCGAGCAGGGCAGCGGCTTCGGCAGCAGTGAGCGCTCGCCCGTCGGGGACGTCGGCGAGCACCGCCGTCACCATGGCGCAGGCGATGGCGACATCCGCCCCGAGCACCTCGGGTATCTCGCTCGGCGGGCGCTGCCGCCAGGCGGAATAGCGGACCGCGCGGGCCAGTGCGCGCACCGCCCGTTCGGGAGACGGATAGGACGGCACCGACCCAGGCGCCGGCGAGGAGTCCCCCCGTGCGGCCAGCGCGCCAGGGACGCCGTCGAAGCCGAGGAACGTCGACAGAACTGGCTTGGCACTGCCGGCGGCCGCCGTACGCACCGCCAACCCCACATCGTCGTTGGACGTGCGTTGCAGAGGCGGGACGAAGACCACCACCACGGCGTCGACGTCCGCAGCGGCCACGGCGTCGGCCAAGGCGTGCTCGAACGCAGCGGGTGTGGCGTCGACGCCCACATCGACCAGCCGGATCAGCGCCAGACCCTCCGCCGCGCACGCGTTGCTGACGAGCACGCCCAGCGCGGTCGAGTTGCCGACCACCACCACCCGGTTGCCGGGCGGCAGGGGCTGCGAGGTGAGCAGCAGCGCGACATCGAAAAGGTCGCCGAGCGTGTCGACGCGGATCACGCCAGAGGCCTCGAAAAGCGCCTGCAGGCTGACGTCGGGTACATCCACCGAGGTGCTCGCCAGCCCGGCCACCACCGGGCCGGCGCCGCTCTTCACCGCGACAATGGGCTTGCTGCGCCCGAGCCGACGGGCCACGCGGGCGAACTTGCGCGGGTTGCCGAAACTCTCGAGGTAGAGCAGCGCGATGTCGGTGGCCTCGTCGGTCTCCCAGTACTGAAGCAGATCGTTGCCGGAGACATCGGCGCGATTGCCCGCTGACACGAACGTCGAGACACCGAGGCCACGACGGGCGGCCTCGCCCAGCACGGCGACGCCCAGCGCCCCTGACTGGGCGAAGAACCCGGCCCGTCCGGCCAGCGGTGACAACGGCGCCAGCGAGGCGTTCAGCCGGACCTCGGGGTCGGTGTTCACGATGCCGAGACAGTTCGGTCCGACGACGCGCATACCGTTGGCGCGGGCCGCGCCCACCAGCGCCCGCTGGGCGGCGCGGCCCTGAGCGCGTTCGGCCTCGTCGCCGCGTTCACCGAAGCCTCCGGACAACACCACCAGGCCACGCACTCCCCGCGCGGCACACTGCTCGACAACGGCGGGCACGGACGCGGCGGGCACCGCGACCACCACGAGATCGACGTTCTCGGGTAGGTCGAGCACGGACGGGTAGGCCGGGACGCCGCCGACCACGTCGGCCTGAGCGTTGACGGGGTACACCGGGCCGTGGAACCCCATCCGCTGCAGATTGTCGAAGACCGCATGCCCGACCTTGCCGAGGTCATTGCTCGCTCCGACCACGGCCACCGACTTCGGGGACAGCACCCGGCGGATCGAGCGAGCGTCGGCCCGCTGCTCGCGTTCCCGCATGACTGCCTCGGTCACCGCGGTCTCGTCGACAGCGAACTCGAGGGTGACCTCGCCATATTCAAGGTGCCGGGTCGTCTCGTAACCCGCCTGGCGGAACACCCGGATCATCGCCGTGTTCTCGGCCAGGACGATGGCCTGGAATCGCTTGACACCGTTCTCGCGAGCCGCCGCGGCGAGGTGTTCGAGCAGCACCGAACCGATACCCCGGCCCTGGTGGGCGTCGGCGACGACAAACGCGACCTCAGCCTCGTCAGTGTGCGGTGCCCGCTCGTAACGCCCGACCGCGATGATCTCGCCGCCCAGCAACGCGATCAGCGCCACCCGGTCGTGGTGATCGACGTGGGTGAAGCGGTACACGTCGCGTTCCGACATGCGGGGGTAGGCCGAGAAGTACCGCAGATAGCGGGTGCGCGCGGACAGTCCGGAATGGAAGCTCACGAGCCCCTCGGCGTCCGAAGCCCGGATCGGGCGCAGGTGCATGGTGCCGCCGTCCGCAACCACGACGTCGGCTTCCCAGTGCGGTGGCGGCTCGGGCTCCGGCAACCCCTCAGTCACGTGGGTCATCCGGGTCCAGGCCCAGCAGCGGGAAGGCCGCGCGGCGGGTGGCGCCGATCGAACGGTCCAGCCAGCTGTCCCCGCCCGGCGCCCACGCGTCGGCCCGCGGCGTGTGACCTTCACCCATCGTGCGCGGCAGTTCGGTGCGCACGCCGCGTTGACGCAGTTGCTCCCCCCATGCGGCCGGGACGGCTGTCTCGGGCGGCACCGGGTGACCGCTTGCCTCGGCCAGCAGGTGCGTCCACGTGCGCGGGACACAACGGATCACGCCGTAGCCGCCCCCGCCGAGCGCGACCCACTTGCCGTTCGCGGCCTCGTGCGCGAGCGCGTGCAGTGCGGCGATCGCGGTGCGCTGCCCGTCCACGGACAACTCGAGGTTGGCCAGCGGGTCCTCGTGATGGGTGTCGCAGCCGTCCTGCGTGACGAGCACGTCCGGTCCGAACGCGCGGACTGCGCCCGGGACGACTGCGTTGAACGCGCGAAGCCAGCCCGCGTCGTCGGTGCCCGGCGGCAGCGCGACGTTGACGCTGGTCCCCTCCGCCGCGCCGGTGCCCAGTTCGATAGGCAGGCCGGTGCCCGGGAACAGGGTGCGTGGGTCCTGGTGCAGGCTGATCGTCAACACCCGGGGATCGTCGTAGAACGCGGCCTGCACGCCGTCGCCGTGGTGCACGTCGATGTCGACGTAGGCGACCTTGCGCGCGCCGGCCGCCAGGAGGGTCCGGATCGCGACGACGATGTCGTTGAAGACGCAGAACCCGGATGCGAGACCGGGCATCGCGTGGTGCAGGCCGCCGGCGATATTCACGGCGTGCTCGCTGTGGCCGTCCCAGACGTGCTGTGCCGCGATGGCCGAACCGCCCGCGATGAGCGCCGACGCGTGGTACATGCCGGGGAACACCGGGTCGTCGTCGGTGCCCAACCCGAAGCCGGCGAAGGACGGGTCGTCACTGGCGGCGCGGACCGCAGCCAGGTACTCGGCGGTATGCGCGGTGAGCAGCTGCGCTTCCTCGGCCGGGCGGGGCGCCAGCACATCCAGGCGATCGAGGACGCCCAATTCGCGGGCCAGCCGGATGGTGAGGTCCAACCGGATCGGGTTGAGCGGGTGCTCGCCGAAGTCGTAGGCGAGGTAGCCCTCGTCCCATATTGCCGCCGCCGAGCAAGCCATCTCTAGACCGTAGCCGCCGCGGCTGGTGTCAGGATGGCCCCATGCTGCGCCCGGACTACCCGATCATCACCGAACGCCTGCTGCTGCGGCCCGTCCTGCCGTCGGACGCGACCGCGATGCACGCGTACAAGTCCCGCGCGGACGTGTGTCGCTACCTGCCGCATGACGTGCTGAGTCTCGAGCAGATCATCGAGCGGAGCTCCACGCTCTACGCCAACACGACCCTCGAGGAGGGGCAGGGCCTCACCCTGGCCGTGACCGAGCGCGAGTCAGGAGCTCTCGTCGGCGATGTGATCCTGTTCTGGCGCAGCCGCGAACACCGGGCCGGGGAGGTCGGCTACGTCGTCGACCCGGCGGCCCAGGGCCGTGGCTATGCCGTGGAGGCGGCCGGGGCCATGCTGGCACTCGGCTTCGACGGCCTCGGCCTGCACCGGATCGTGGCCCGGCTCGACGCCCGCAACACCGCGTCCGCGCGCGTCTGCGTGAAGCTGGGCATGCGACCCGAGGCGCACTTCGTCAGCAACGAGTTCCTCAAGGGCGAGTGGACCGACGAGCGGGTGTATGCCCTGCTCGACGAAGAGTGGCGGGCCCGGTAGCTCGGCCGGCCGGCCGGTCGCACGGCGGCAGGGATAGGACCTGGTCGAAGCGTCCGGTCGGGACCGGCTACCGTTCGCCGATCACGCCAGCGCCTGAGCCAGATCCGCCATCAGGTCCTCGATGTTCTCGATGCCTACGGACAACCGCACGAGGTTGGGCGGGACCTCGAGCGGCGAGCCCGCAACGCTCGCGTGCGTCATCCGCCCTGGGTGTTCGATCAGGGACTCGACCCCGCCGAGGGACTCGCCCAGGATGAACAGCTGCACCAGCTCGCAGACCTTCAGCGCGGCCTCTTCACCGCCCCGCATCGTGAACGAGACCATCCCGCCGAAGTTGGTCATCTGCCGCGCGGCCACGTCGTGGCCGGGGTGTTCGAGTAGGCCCGGGAAGAACACCTCATCGACGGCGGGGTGATCGAGCAGGAACGCGGCGATGCGCTCGGCATTGTGGCAGTGCCGGTCCATCCGGACGCCGAGCGTCTTGATCCCGCGCAGCACCAGCCACGAGTCGAACGGTCCGGGTACCGCGCCCATCGCGTTCTGGTGGAACGTCAGTTCCTGGCCGAGCGCGGCATCGCCGGCGATGAGCGCTCCGCCGACCACGTCGGAGTGCCCGCCCAGGTACTTCGTGGTGGAGTGCACGACGACATCGGCGCCGAGGTCGAGTGGCTGCTGCAGATAGGGCGTGGCGAAGGTGTTGTCCACGGCGAGCAGCGCCTGCGCGTCATGGGCGATGTCGGCCAGCGCGGCGATGTCGGCGATCCCGAGCAGGGGGTTGGTGGGAGTCTCGCACCAGATCACCTTGGTGTTCTCGCGCACTGCGGCACGAACGGCACCGAGATCGGCCAGCGGGACCGGCGTGTATTCCAGGCCCCAGTTGGTGAGAACGCGCGCGACGAGCCGGTACGTCCCACCGTAGGCGTCACCGGGCAGGATGACGTGATCGCCGGGGCGGCATACCGTACGCAGCAAGGTGTCCTCGGCGGCCAGGCCGCTGGCGAACGCCAGCCCCCGGGCGCCGCCCTCGATCGCGGCCAGCGATTCCTCCAGCGCGGTGCGGGTGGGATTCGCGCTTCGGCTGTACTCGAAGCCGCCGCGCAGGCCGCCCACGCCGTCCTGCTTGTAAGTGGAGGTCTGGTAGATCGGCACGGTGACCGCTCCGGTGAGCGGGTCGGGATCCTGCCCGGCATGGATGGCCAGCGTGTCGAAACCGAGCCGCGGCGCTGCGTCACTCATTCCGGTCACGCTACCGGGGGGCCGGGGCGGCTCGCGCTCCAATCCCGTAGAGCAGCGGCACGTGCCACCGGCGGGTTCCGGGTCGGACCGTTCACGGTTGGGTCGCAGCCAGCCGCATGAACCGCAGGGGCCCGAGCGCGGCGGTGCGGATGAACATCACCGTCGGCCCGGCCACGTCAGGTCGCTGCGAGGTACCCCAAGAGGTCCTGCCGGGTGATCACCCCGGCCGGCTTGCCGTCGACGTGGACCAGCAGCGCGCCCTCGTCGGTGAGCGCGGCGATCGCCGCCACCACCGGCTCACCGGAGCCGATGATCGGCAACGGGGGGGACATGTGTGGTTCGAGGGCATCAGCCAGTGCGGCGTCGCCGTGGAAAAGCGCGTCCAGCAGGGCTCGCTCCGACACCGATCCGACGACCTCACCCGCGGTCACCGGTGGCTCGGCGCGCACGACCGGAAGCTGGGATACGCCGTACTCGCGCAGGATGTCGATGGCCTCGCGCACCGTTTCGTTCGGATGGGCGTGCACGAGTGTCGGCGTCTGTCCCGACTTAGCCAGCAGCACGTCCAGCACGGTCGTCTGCCCGGGGACGCTGATGAAGCCGTAATCGGCCATCCACTTGTCCGAGAAGATCTTGGACAGGTAACCGCGGCCGCCGTCGGGCAGCAGCACCACCACCACGTCCTCCGGGCCCAGCCGCTCTGCGACGCGTAGGGCCGCTGCGGCCGCCATCCCGCACGAACCGCCGACGAGCATCCCCTCCTCGCGGGCCAGGCGGCGGGTCATCGCGAACGAGTCACCATCGGATATGGCGATGATCTCGTCGCAGATGGTGGGGTCGTAGGTGCTGGGCCAGAAGTCCTCGCCCACACCTTCGACGAGGTAGGGCCGGCCGGTGCCACCCGAGTACACCGAGCCCTCGGGATCGGCGCCGATCACCTGTACGGTGCCACCGGACTTCTCCTTCAGGTAGCGCCCGGCGCCGCTGATGGTGCCGCCGGTACCCATGCCGGCGACGAAGTGGGTGATCCGGCCCTCGGTCTGCTCCCACAGTTCGGGGCCGGTCGTTTCGTAGTGCGAACGCGGATTGTTCATGTTGGCGTACTGATCGGGCTTCCAGCCGCCGGGAGTCTCGCGGGCCAGACGATCTGACACCGAGTAGTACGAGCGTGGATCCTCGGGTGCGACGGCCGTCGGGCAGACCACGACGTCGGCGCCGTAGGCCCGCAGCGCGTTCACCTTGTCGCCGCTGACCTTGTCCGGGCAGACGAAGATGCAGTGGTAGCCCCGCTGCTGCGCGATCAGGGCGAGCCCGACGCCGGTATTGCCCGAGGTCGGTTCGACGATCGTTCCGCCGGATTTCAGTTCACCGGACTCCTCGGCCGCATCGATCATCCGCATGGCGATCCGGTCCTTTACCGACCCGCCTGGGTTGAAGTACTCCACCTTGGCCAGCACGGTCGGCGCCAGCCCTGCTGTGACCCGGTTCAGCCTGACGAGCGGGGTGTTGCCGATCAGGTCGACGAGTGATTCCGAATAGCGCATGACCGGCACGTTAGCCTCGATGGTCGGACGGAAGGAGAACGGGTGAGTCGGGGCAGGAGGTTTGCTGTGGCCGCCGCGTACGGCGGCGGCGGGATCGGCGTGCTCAGCGCGCTCGGCGCGGCACTGTTCGGCGTGCTGATCGGGGAGACCAAACTCGCCCGCCGCCGGATTCCGGCAGCCGAGACCGCACCACCGGTCTCGCATGACACGACCTGGGCCGCGGAGGGCGTATCGGTGGCTGCCGCACCGATCCCCATCGCGATGCTCGGCGACTCCTCGGCTGCCGGTTACGGCGTGTATCGCGACCGCGACACCCTCGCCGCCCAGCTGGCCATCATGATCTCCGACGTCGCGCGCCGCCCGGTCCACGTCACGAATGTGGCCGTGGTGGGGGCGGAATCGCAGGGCCTGGCCGCGCAGATCGACGAACTGGGCGACGCACGCCCCGAACTCGCGGTCATCATGATCGGCGCGAACGACGTCACCCATCGGGTCAAGAACGCCGAAGCGGTGCGCTACCTCGAAACCGCGGTGCGGCGGCTGCGGATGCGCGACATCGAGGTCGTGGTCGGTACCTGCCCTGATCTCGGCACCATCCGGCCGCTGGCCCAGCCGCTGCGCGCCTACGCGCGACGGCTGTCCCGCTCGTTGGCCAGAGCCCAGACCGTCGCCGTGGTCGGTGCGGGCGGGCGAACGGTGTCATTGGGCGATCTCCTGGGGCCACTGTTCGCCTCGAGCGTGGACATGTTCAGCGACGACCGCTTCCACCCGAGCGCGGCCGGATACGCCGCGGCCGCCGACGCCCTGGTGCCATCCGCGCTGGACGAACTGGGGCTGAGCACCCGTGTTCGCTCGGCCAGCGCGTTTACCACCCGCTTGCCCAAGCCGGTGGCCAGGGCGGCAGCGCAGGCTGCGGCCCGCCCTGGCACCGAGGTTGCGGCTACCGACAAGTACGGCGAACCGTCCGGGCGGCGAGGACCGTGGGCGCAGCTACGCCGTCGCCGTCCGCGCCGCCCCGTGACCACGTCCCCGGAGCTGGCCGTCCCCGTGCCCGAGACGGTGACGGCAACCACCGCGCCCTGACACCTCATCCTCTGGGATGGCACCCTGGCAGGAGCCCCATGGCCGGGAGCCTGCCCGCCACCGTGACGAGGAGTTCGCATGCCCGAAGCCGTGATCGTGTCCGCTGTCCGCTCCCCTATCGGCCGCGCCGTGAAGGGTTCGCTGGCCAGCATCCGGCCCGACGACCTAGCCGCCCAGATGGTGCGTGCCGCCCTGGACAAGGTGCCCTCGCTCGACCCGCACGACATCGACGACCTGATGATGGGCTGCGGTCAGCCGGCCGGCGAGGGTGGCTTCAACATCGCCCGGGTCACGGCGGTCGCGCTCGGCTACGACTTCCTGCCCGGCACGACGGTCAACCGCTACTGCTCCTCGTCGCTGCAGACCACGCGCATGGCGTTACACGCAATCAGGGCCGGCGAGGGCGATGTGTTCATCTCGGCCGGCGTCGAAGTGGTCTCGAGCTTCGCCCGCGGCAGCGCCGACGGCTGGCCCAACACGCACAACCCGACCTACTCCGACGCCGAGGCCCGCACTGCGAAGGCGGCCGAGTCGGGTGCGGACGAGTGGCACGACCCGCGCGAGGACGGCCTGCTGCCCGACATGTACATCGCGATGGGCCAGACCGCAGAGAACCTGGCCCTGCTCAAGAACGTGAGCCGCGAGGACATGGACCACTTCGGGGTGCGCTCGCAGAACCTGGCCGAGCAGGCGATCGAGAGCGGCTTCTGGGCCCGCGATATCACGCCGGTGACACTGCCCGACGGCAGCGTGGTGGCCCTGGACGACGGACCCCGCGCAGGCGTCACCTACGAGGCGGTAGCCGGGCTGAAGCCCGTCTTCCGTCCCGACGGCCGGGTGACCGCCGGCAATTGCTGCCCGCTCAACGACGGGGCGGCCGCGCTGGTGATCATGAGCGACACGAAGGCTGCCGCGTTGGGGCTCACACCATTGGCCCGCATCGTGGCCACCGGCGTCTCCGGCCTGTCGCCGGAGATCATGGGGCTCGGGCCCGTAGGGGCGACTCAGCGCGCGCTGGCCAACGCAAACATGAGTATCGGCGACATGGACCTGGTCGAGATCAATGAGGCGTTCGCGGCGCAGGTGCTGCCCTCGCAGCGCGACCTGGGCATCGACATGGACAAGCTCAACGTGAACGGTGGGGCGATCGCGGTGGGGCATCCATTCGGAATGACGGGCGCGCGGATCACGACCACGTTGATCAACTCGTTGCAGACTCGCGACCTGCAGTTCGGTCTGGAGACGATGTGCGTCGGCGGCGGCCAGGGCATGGCGATGGTGCTTGAACGGCTGTCCTAGCCGATTCGTCTCAGGAGGCCGGGCGCAGCCCTAACAGCCGCGTGCAGATCGACCGGCAGCCCAGCGCGACCGGGCCCTACTGGGTTTCCTGACCGGTCGCGTATCTTCGTGCCGATTCGCGTCGTTGACTAGTCGAGCGCGACCGGGCATCCGAGAGGGAATGGCTGGCCGCGCCACAGCGAGGGCGGCCCTGGTCTCCCCCGGGAATCCAGGTCTGCCCTCGCCCATTGCCTGCCCAAGCCGACCCGCGGCCGCCAGGTGACCCCTTGCTGCAGTCCGGGCGGGTTACCGGCGGGCGAAGTAGCTCAGCAGCCGCAGGATCTCGATGTAGAGCCAGATCAGGGTGACCATCAGCGCGAACGAGGCGTACCAGGCGAACTTCTCGTCGGCTCCGTTGCGGATGCCCTGCTCGATCATGTCGAAATCGACGACCAGGTTCATCGAGGCGATCACGATGCACACCAGGCTGAAGACGATCGCCAGGGTGCCACCGTCGCGCAGCCCGAGGCCGCCCGGGTGGAACAGATAGGCGAGCATGTTCACGACCATCAGGCCGAGCAGGCCGAGCGTGGCACCGAGAACGACGCGGGTGAACTTGGGCGTGACCCGGATCGCACCGATCTTGTAGACGAACAGCATCCCACCGGCGACCATCACGGTGCCGGTGATGGCCTGGATGACGATTCCGGGATAGGCGTTGTTGAACAGCTTGCTGATCGTGCCGAGCAGCACACCTTCGAAGGCCGAGTAGATCACCGCGTTGACGGCGTTGACCTTCATCGAGAACGACATGTACAGACCCAGCGCAAGGCCGCCCATCAGCGAGATGAGCAGCACCGGCAGAGCGAGCCGATCGGGGGTGAGCACCCATGCGGCGCCGCCCGCGACGAGGAGCACGCCGAGCATCGCGCCGGTGCGCTGCACCACGTCGTCGAGGGTCATGTACCGGCCGGAGCCGGTCGGGCCCGCGTAGGCGGGCTTGTTGAACATGTCGTTCAGGTCGCCCACCGACGGCGTGGGCAGTCGGTTACCACCCGATGCCTGGCCGAACTTGGTGATGACGGGATTCTGGGCCATCGTGGTCGAGCCTCCTGAGTCGCCTGCACGCCGCGGTTCCGCAGCGTCCGCCCGCGGATGGACGGTTCGTTCTACCCGGTGAACGATACGGACCGGCGCCAGGTTCCTGCCGATAGGCGATTCTCGGCGGCTGCGGCGGCGGTCACTCCGGTCGCGCCATCTGGAATACCGACGGGTAACTTGTACCTGCAACAGTGTGTCCCACCGAGTTTCGGGAGAATGCATGTCAGGGCGCAACACCCGCGGGCGCGACCTCATGGGCGCTGCCCTGGCCGCGCTGAACAAGCTGGCCGGCACCGGCCTGCTCGACCGGCTCCGGCTGCGGACGCCGGCCGAGAAGGTCGTCTACCAGGCCAGCCGCACCGGCTTCACGACGCAGGGCGTGGCCAGCCGGACGTTCGCGAGCCTCGACCGGCGGGGCAAGCCCGCACGCCCGCCGAACTCCGGCGAGCGCGGCCTGTTCGATCTGAATCCCACCGACGAGCAGCTCATGATCGTGGCGGCCACCGCCGACTTCGCCGCCGAGCAACTGCGCCCGGCCGCTGCGGCCGCCGACGACGCCTGCGCCGCACCGGAGGTGCTGCTCAAGCGGTCCGTGACCGAGCTGGGCGTCACCCTTCTCGGCGTACCGGAATCGCTCGGGGGCATGGGCTCGGGCAGCGCGACGCTCACCAGCGTGCTGGTCGCGGAGGCGCTCGCCCACGGCGACATGGGGCTCGCGGTGGCCTGCCTCGCACCCGCCGCGGTCAGCAACGCGCTCGTGCGCTGGGGCGATGCCACCCAGCAGGCCACCTACCTGCCCGCCTTCGTCGGCGACGACGTCCCTGCCGCCGCCCTGACCGTACTGGAACCGCACCCGCTCTTCGATCCGTTCGCGTTGCACACCGCGGCCCGGCGCACCCCCGGCGGGTTCATCTTGGACGGCGTGAAGTCCCTCGTGCCCCGCGCCGACGCAGCCGAGGTGTTCATCGTCGCCGCTGACCTCGAGGGCTCCCCCGCGCTGTTCCTGCTCGAGTCCGGGACCGCCGGCATCACGGTGCAGGCGCAGCCGGCGATGGGGCTGCGCGCCGCGTCGATGGCCCGTCTCACGCTCGATGCTGTGCAGGTCCCCGGCAGCGCGCTTCTCGGCGGTGGCGATGCCGGCAGCTACGCCGACTGCATCCGGCTGGCTCGGCTGGGCTGGTCGGCATTGGCCCTGGGCACGGCCAAGGCGGTGCTCGACTACGTCATCCCTTACGTCAACGAGCGTGAGGCGTTCGGCGAGCCGTTGAGTCATCGCCAGGCTGTCGCGTTCATGATCGCCGACATCGGCATCGAGCTCGAGGGTGCGCGGCTAGTCACCCTGCGCGCCGCGAGCCGCGCAGAGCAGGGCAAGTCCTTCGCCCGCGAGACAGCGCTGTCGCGCCGGCTCACCGCCGACTACGGCATGCAGATCGGCAGCGACGGCGTACAGCTGCTCGGCGGGCACGGCTACGTCAAGGAACATCCGGTCGAACGGTGGTATCGCGACCTGCGCGCGATCGCCGTCATGGAGGGCGTGGTGCTGGTATGACAACCGAAGGCACGCTGCTCATCCCCGGGCGGGCCGCGACGATGGTCGCGGCGGGTTCGGCATGACCATCAACCTGGAAGTGCCGAAGAAGTTCGCGATGATCGTCAACCAGGCCCACCAGGTCGCCACCGAGATCTTCCGGCCGATTTCGCGCAAGTACGACGAGGCAGAGCACTCCTACCCCAAGGAACTCGACATGCTCGCCGCCCTGATCGACGGTATGAACGCCTCGGGGCAGACCAGCACCGGGGCTCGTGGGGTGCGCCGCACCAGCAGCGAGACCGAGCAGGGCAACCGCAACGGCACCAACATGTCCGGTGTGCTGTCGATCATGGAGGCCTGCTGGGGCGACGTCGCCATGGTGCTCTCCATGCCCCGGCAAGGGTTGGGCAACGCCGCTATCGCCTCGGTGGCCGACGATGACCAGCATGCCCGCTTCGACAAGATCTGGGCGTCGATGGCGATCACCGAGCCGTCGTTCGGCTCGGACTCCGCCGCGGTGCAGACCACCGCCATTCGCGACGGTGACGAGTACGTGCTCAACGGCGAGAAAATCTTCGTGACCGCTGGCGAGCGCAGCGACGCCGTCGTGGTCTGGGCGTCGCTCGACAAGACCAAGGGGCGGGCGGCGATCAAGTCCTTCGTCGTCGAGAAGGGCACCCCCGGCATGGTCGTGGAGCGGCTCGAGCGCAAGCTCGGCATCCGCGCGTCGGACACGGCGACGATCCGGTTCACCGACTGCCGCATCCCGGCCGTGAACCTGCTCGGTTCGGCCGACGTGGCTGACGAGCAGGGCTTTGCCGGTGCGATGCAGACGTTCGACAACACCCGGCCGCTGGTGGCCGGGATGGCGGTGGGCTGCGCCCGCGCAGCACTGGACGAGATCACCGACCGGCTGGCCGAGGCCGGCGTCAGCGTCGACTACGACCGCCCGGCGTACGCCCAGCACAGTGCTGCGGCCACCTTGCTGCAGATGGAGGCCGACTGGGAGGCGGCGTATCTGCTGACGCTCACCGCGACCTGGATGGCCGACAACAACCAGCCCAACTCACTGGAGGCGTCGATGGCCAAGGCCAAGGCCGGCCGGGTCGGCGTCGACATCACGCTGCGCTGCGTCGAGCTGGCCGGCTCGCTCGGCTACAGCGAAGGCTCACTGCTGGAGAAGTGGGCGCGCGACGCCAAGATCCTCGACATCTTCGAGGGCACCCAGCAGATCCAGCAGCTGATCGTGGCCCGGCGGTTGCTGAACAAGTCCTCCACCGAACTGAGGTGACGCTGCCCTACAGCAGCCACTCCAGTTCAAGCTCGTGCCGCATCCGGATGCCGTCGAGCGCGAGTGGGATGGACGGCTTGAGCTTGCGTCCCTGCGTCACCGCGTCGCGGTGCAGGGCGACGAGGTCCATGCCGCGGCGTTGATAGAACCGCAGCGCCGCCACGTTGTCGTTCGTCGTCACCAGCCAGATCCGGCGGGCCCCGGCCGCACGGGCCAGGCGCGCCACCTCATCGAGCAGGGCAGTGCCGGCCCCGATGCCGCTGAGCACCGCATGCAGTGTGACGACCTCCCACGACGAATCTCCGGGGCACGGACGGTAGGTGGCCAGCCCGACCGGTTCGGCACCCCGCCAGGCGATCAGCGCGGGCAGGGTGGTGGCATCGATCAGTTCTTCATGCACCGCGACCAGCGCAGACTGCCAGCTCTGCACGATGGTGGCTCGCACGAATTCGGAGTCCTCGCCGGACGCCGGTCGCACCGCGATCATGACGTGATCATGCTGCACATCGGCGCCGAGCAGAACCGAGCGGGCCGGCGGAGGCTAGGCCTTGACGATGTCCTGGTACTCCGGGTGCTCGTCGATGAACTTGCGCACAAAGGGGCATCGGGGCACGACAGTCACCTGGCGTTCGCGCAGGTCGTCAAGAGCGTCGCCGATCAGTGCGGATGCCAGACCGTGTTGCCGGTACTCGGGGAGAATCTTGGTGTGCGGCATGATCGCGACGTCGCCGTCGAGGGTGAACATCGTGAAGCCGGCCAGTTCGCCGTCAACGTAGATCTCATAACGGTGGCGTTCGGGACTCTCGGTGATTGTCGTCTCCATCGGTGACCTCGTTCCCCTCCGGTGTCGTCGTCGAAATGCTGTCGTAGGGTCGATCAGTGAGCAATCTCGACCGTAACCCGGGGCTGACGCAGGTGGGCGGGCGCTCCGGCGTGGCGGACCGGGCGGTGTACGAGATGTTCGCCGGTCGCCAGGTCGTGCTCGGCGAGAGCACCAAGGTGCGGCGGCTGCTGCCGAACCTGGGCCGCCGCCTGGTCGGCGCCTGGTGTTTCGCCGATCATTACGGCCCGGACGACATCGCCGCCGGGCCTGGCATGCAGGTGCCCCCGCACCCGCACATGGGGCTGCAGACGGTGAGTTGGCTGCTGGCCGGGGAGATCCACCATCGCGACAGCCTGGGCAACGATCAGCTCGTCCGGGCGGGTGAACTGGGGCTGATGACGGCCGGCCACGCGATCGCCCACGCTGAGCAGTCGCCGGCCAGCCATCCGGCTCTGCTGCACGGCGTGCAGCTGTGGGTGGCGCTGCCTGATGACGTGCGCAGCATGGCTCCGGCGTGGGCGCACCACCCCGACCTCCCGGCGCTCACCGACACGGGACTCACCGCAACGGTGATCATGGGTTCACTGGCCGGTGCGGTGTCGCCCGGGCAGGCGCACTCGCCGCTGGTCGGGGCGGACCTCGCGCTCGACGCGGGGGCACAGGCGCTGCTGCCTCTGGAGCCGGACTTCGAGCATGCGGTGCTGGCCATGTCCGGCTCCTTCGACGTCGACGGGGTCGACGTTGCCCCCGGCTCGATGCTCTACCTCGGCTGTGGGCGCCGCGACCTGCGGCTGCGCTCGGGCGGCGGTGCGCGCGCGCTGCTGCTGGGCGGCGAACCGTTCGACGAGCAGATCGTCATGTGGTGGAACTTCGTCGGCCGGACGAGTGAGGAGATCGCGATGGCACGCGATGACTGGGCTGCCGGGAATCGCTTCGGGGTCGTGCGGGGTTATGCCGGGGACCCGCTGCCCGCCCCGCCGCTTGCGGCCGGGCGGCTGAAGCCCGGCGGCGGAACCCGCAGGCCAATTGGAGACTGATATGACCCTGTACGGCCAGGAACACATCGAGAAGTACGAGGCGACCGACGGCACCGAGGGGTACGAGTGGCGCAACGGCACGACCATCCTGATCCTCACGACGACCGGGCGGCGCTCCGGCGAGTCCCGCAAGAACGCCCTGATCTACCGTCCGCGCGGTGATGACTACCTGATCGTCGCCTCCAAGGGCGGCGCACCGGACGCGCCGGACTGGTACCGCAACCTGCAGGACAACCCGGACGTACGTGTGCAGATCAAGGCGGACAAGTTCGCCGCTCGGGCCCGAACCGCGACGCCGGAGGAGAAGCCGCAGCTGTGGCAGGAGATGCTCGAGGTCTGGCCGGCCTACGCCGACTACCAGCACAAGACCGATCGCGAGATCCCCGTTGTCGTGCTGGAACGTGCCTGAGAACCCACTTGGTCGCATCGCCGCGGGCATGCAAGGCTGGCCGGTATGACGAACGCGGAGAAGAAGGACGCCCAGTCCGGCGGCGACGCGAAGGCCAAATTCCGCGAGGCACTGGAGCGCAAGCGTAGCCACCAGGCTGACCGGGCCGCCGACAGCGAGGCACAGGCAGCGTCGAAGATCCACGGCGAGCACGGCGCGGCGGGCAACAACCGAATGTTTCGCCGCAAGAGCGGCGGCTGAGCCCGCTGCGCGGCCGCTGACCGAAGGGCTCGATGCGCGTATGACGCCGGTGCTGCGGGTGCTCGAGCACGGTGAGCCGATCGAGTTCTCCTATCAGGCAATCCTGGATTACCACGGCCGTGGATCGCCCGGCGGAGTCGCGCATGCGCTGAAAGTCATGCAGCGCGCCTTCCCACTGTTGGATCCGGCCGGCCCACTCGAACGCCGCGAAATCGTGATCGCCACCGCGTTCGCCGGCCCCGGCGCACGGGACGCGTTCGAGGCGGTGACCCGCGCGGTGACCGGCGACCGGTACACCGTCGACCCACGCCTGGAGGCGCCCGAACGGGGCCCGACGATGGCCAACTTCGTGTTCCGCCTGAGTTACCGAGCAAACACAGTGCAGCTTCGGCTGCGTCCCGGCCACGTGAGCCAGGAGTTCATCGACCTCGCCCGGGCCGAGGACCTCGACGCGGCGCAGGCCGAGCGCTTGCGCAAGCTCAAGCTGGAGATGAGTGAGCGGTTACGCAGCCTGGACGCGGCCGACGTCTACGAGGCCGTATCTGACTGAGTGGTCTTCGCTCATGCCCCGCGTTCCGGGCGCGGCGTCGCGGGGATAATGGGCGCATGGCGGTCCCTACCCAGCACGCCGCCAGTCCGCCACTGTCCAGAGGGTCGCGCAAACCGAGTTTCCTCGCGCTGGTACTGGTCACCGGCGTCAGTCCGCTCGCCACGGACACCTACATCGCGGCGCTGCCGCAGGTGCAGCGCTCGCTGCAGACCTCGGCCGCCAACGCGCAGCTGACGATGACGGCGTTCATCGTCGGTCTGGCCGTCGGACAGCTGCTGTGCGGTCCGCTGAGCGACAGCCTGGGCCGCCGCCGAATGCTGCTCGTCTCCTCCGCCGCGTTCGCGACGCTCTCGGCGCTGTGCGCCGTTGCGCCCGACATCGCCTTGCTCGTCGCGGCCCGGACGCTGCAGGGTTTCGCCGGCGGCTGCGGGGTCGCCGTCGGCCGCGCCGTGGTGAGCGATCAGCACTCGGGCAGCGCGGCCGCCCAGCGGTTCGGGACGCTCGCGTCGGTCACCCTGCTCGCGCCGGTCCTGGCGCCAGCGATGGGCGGCGTCATCCTGCTGGTAGGCGACTGGCGCACCGTGTTCGGCTTTCTCACCGCCGTCGGCATCCTCATGGCCGCCGCCGTCCTGGTGGGGATGCCCGAAACTCTCCCGGCCGAGGCGCGCCATCCACCCGGGCTCGCAGCCAACCTGCACCGGATGGGTGCCCTGCTGCGTGCGCGGGCGTTCGCCGCACCCGTCGTCGTCCAATGCCTGGCCACCGCCGGGTTCTTCACCTACATCGGGGGATCGTCGTTCGTCCTGCAGGGCGAGATGGGACTGAGCCGGATCGGCTATACGGTGCTGTTCGCCTGCAATGCGGCCGGCATGGTCGCGGCCAGCGTGTGTTTCCGGCTGACGGTGGCCCGCGTCGGGCCGTCTCGGCTGCGCACGATCGGGCTGCTCGCCTCGACGTGCGCCGTTACCGTGCTCGCCGGCTACGCGATCACCGCGGGGTCCCGGATCGCGTTGGCGCCCACCTCGGCGCTGCTCGGGGTCTCAGTGGCCGGCATGGGATTGTGCATCCCAGCCACGACGGCCCTCGCCCAAGAGGCTGGCCGGCGGGCGGGGGGCACGGCGTCCGCGCTGCAGGGCGGCCTGACGTTCGGCGCCGGCGCAGCCGCCACGCCGCTCACCGGGCTCACCGGCGCCTCGACGGTCACGGGCATGGCGAGCATCATGGCCGGGTTCTTTCTCTGCAGCACCGGCGCGCTGTTCCTGTTCTCGCGCGCTGTGCGGTGGTCCGGACAGGGACGCCGGCTGGGGTACCCCCGGTCGGATTCGAACCGACACTGAAACCCTTTTAAGGGGTCTGCCTCTGCCGATTGGGCCACGGGGGTCGGCACGCCCATTGTGCCGCCCGCACCACGCGAGAGTGGCTAGTCGCCCACGGCTCAGGAGATCTCGGGCAGCTCGCGCCTTCCGGCGGCCTGCTCGAACTCCGAGCGCGGCTGCTGCAACTGGCCCAGGGAGACGACCTCGCGACGGAAGAGCAGCGCCCCCGTCCAGTCGGCGAGCACCCGCACCTTGCGGTTGAACGTCGGCATCCGCGACAGGTGATAGGTGCGGTGCATGAACCAGGCCACGACACCGCGCAGCCTGATCCCGTACGTCTCGGCCACTCCCCGGTACAGCCCGAGCGAGGCCACTGACCCGACGTACTTGTGCCGGTAGTCGCGCAGCCCGCCGCCGTGGATCGTCGAGGCGATGTTCTCGGCCAGCGTCTTGGCCTGGCGCACAGCGTGCTGTGCGCTCGGCCCGAGCAGCTTGTTGGGGTCGTCGCTGCTGAGGTCGGGCACGGCGGCGCAGTCACCGGCGGCGAACACGCCAGTGACGCCCTTGACGGTCAGGTTCGCCGCACACACCAGGCGGCCGGCCTCGTCGAGGGGCAGGTCGGTCTGGCGCAACATGGGGTTCGCCTTGACGCCCGCCGTCCAGACCAGGGTGTCGGCGCCGAACTCGTCCCCGTCGGACAGCCTGACCCGGCCGCCCTCGGCCGAGTCGAGCCTGGTGTTGAGCCGCACGTCGATGTGCCGCTCGACCAACCGGTCGACGGTGTAGGCCGACAGCCGCACCGACACTTCGGGCATGATCCGGCTCGCCGCCTCGACCAGCACCCAGCGCATGTCCTCAGGCTTGAGGCTGGGCGTGTAGCGCAGCGCGTAGCGAGCCATGTCCTCCAATTCGGCCAGCGCCTCCACGCCGGCGTACCCCCCACCGACGAATACGAAGCTCAACGCCCGGCGGCGGCGTTCGGCATCATCCGTGGACGCAGCCAGGTCCAAGCAGGACAGGACGTGGTTACGCAGGTAGATCGCTTCGCCAATCGTCTTGAAGCCGATGCCGTGCTCGGCCAGGCCAGGGATCGGCAGCAACCGCGACACCGACCCGGGGCATACCAGCAGCAGGTCGTAGCCGAGCTCGTAGGAGTGGCCGTCGGCTGGCTGGATAGTGGCCACCTTGCGGGCATGCTCGATGCCGCTGACCGCGGCGGTGATCACACGGCATTTGCGCAGCACCTTGCGCAGCGGGACGACGACATGGCGTGGTTCGAGGTTTCCGGCTGCGGCCTCCGGCAGGAACGGCTGGTAGGTCATGTTCGACTGCGGATCGACCACCGTGATCTCGGCCGCCCCGCGAGAGAGCCGCTTCTGCAGCCGGAAGGCGGTGTACATGCCCACGTAACCGCCCCCGACGATCAAGATCCGGACGGGATGCTTCAGCGCGGCCATACCTTCGACGCTAGCGAACAAGGCGCCCCCCAGGCATCCCGGTTCGGCGCGGCGCGACCCCCGTCACGTCCGGGCCAGGCGACGCCGCCTGGGGCGTTGCGCCCGTCAGCCGTCCTCTGGCCCGGCCAGCCGTGCCGCCCGCCGCAGCACGTCGTCCAGCATCGGTTCGGTGAGCCGTCCGGTGAAGGTGTTCTGCTGGCTGACGTGATAGCAACCCAACACGGTGCGGCCGTCGACCTGCGCCTCGGCGCCGTGGCCGAAGACGGGCACTCGAGCCGGTAGCGGCACACCTGCGCCGCGCAGCGCCGGCCACAGCGCCGCCCAGCCGAACCCACCCAGGACCACCACCGCACGGACCGTCGGCCAGACCAGCATCAGCTCGCGCACCAGCCATG
>JALYVG010000155.1 GCA_030853345.1 Actinomycetota bacterium
GCCCTGAGGCTGGGATGGCCGACCGGGACCTCCGGTCGGCGCCGGCTCGTCGCGGGGGGCGCCATGAACGTGGCGGAGAAGTTACCGGTGCGGCGGTCACCCCGGTGGTGCGGCAGGGCCGGCAGGAGCGTCGGCGGCAGCCCGAACGCGAGCTCCCCGCCAATTCGACGCGGGCGGACCGACTCGTCGAGGTCGAGTCGGTCCTCGACCGGTACGCGGACGCTGCGCTCGATCCTCGCCTGGCCGGTGTTGTCCGTCGTTCATGTTGCAGATGACGGCGTCATCGGGGTTGCCGAGGATCGGGGTGTGAGAAGACCCCGCCCACGAGGTGGTGGGCGGGGCCTTGGTCGGCTCGGTGACGGGGTGCTCGGCGGGGTGACGCAGCCGGCGGGTCAGTCGGCGCCGGTTTCGGAGATGGCGATGCGGGCTGCTTTCTCGTCGACGATCGGGTTGTTGCGGGCGAACGCGGCGGTGAGGGCGTTGACGGCGAGGTTGTTCACGGCGCGGGGGTAGCCGCGTGAGGCGTTGTGGATCAGGGTGGTCGCGTCGGCGCTGAACAGGGTGTCGGCGCGGCCGGCGATCTTGAGGTGGTGGGTGATGTAGTCGGTGGTCTCGGTCGCGCTCATCCCGGTGATGGCGTAGCGGACGGAGATCCGCTGGTCCAGGGCGGCGAGCACCCCGAGGCGGAGCCGTTGGCGCAGGGTGGGTTGCCCGATCAGCACGGCCGCGAAGGGGGCGCCTGAGTCCATGTCGTGGTTGGTGAGCATCCGGACGGCTTCCATCTGGGCGTTGTCGAGCAGGTGTGCCTCGTCGATGATCACGACCGGGCTGCGTCCGCGTTCGGCGTGTTCGGCGGCCAGGGCGTCGGCGGCCTGCGGGACGAGGGTGGCTGTGTAGAAGCTGGGGACCTGCCCGAGCGCGCTGACGATGTGGTGCAGCATGCCGCGGACCCCGACCGAGGGGTTGGGCAGGTAGATGACCACGTGCCGGGAGGCGTCCAGGGCTGAGGTGGCGGCGCGGACGGCGACGGTCTTGCCGGCGCCGACCTCGCCGGTGATCACCCCGAGGGCGTGCTGGTCGACGCACCAGCTGATCCGGGCGACGGCCTCGGCGTGGGCGCCGTGGCGGTGCAGCATGGACGGTGCGAGGCTGCGGCCGAAGGGCATTTTCGTGAAGCCGTAGTGCGACTGCAGGCGCTGGATGCTCACCGGCTGACCTGTCCCTGGTCGCCGCCGGCCGTGTCGTCGTCGGTGAGGTCGTCGAGGGACAGCTGCCCGGGGGTCTGCTCGGGGGCGGCTGAGTAGAGCGCGTGGAAGCCGATGCGTTCGTCGCCGATCACCTGCTGCTGGTGGGCGGCGGCGACCAGCTGCAGGTAGGCGATGCCGGTCTGTGGCGCCGGCGCGGGCTCGGGGGTCTCGGGCCGGGCTTTGGGGTGAGCGTGGCGGGTGATCAGGTGCGGCACGGCGTGTCCGAAGCTGCGTTCGCCGTGGCGGACTTCGATGATCTCCAGGTTGAACGGGGAGAACACCAGCTCGACTTTCCGCCCGGCCAGCGCGGCCTCGACCTGGTAGGTGTTGCCGTGCAGCGACACGGTCGCGGTCTTGGTGACCGTGCGCAGCGCCGACCACAGGAACGCCTCGGTCAACGCGTCGGTCGCGGGCATGATCGGGCCGTGCCCGGCCCGCTGCCAGCCGTCGTTCCACCGGGCCAGCGGCGCCTGCCCGGTCTCGGAGTGCACCTGGTGGTGGTAGACGGCCTCGACCCAGGCGGTGAACAGGGCGTTGAGCTCGAGCAGCGCCGCGGCCGGGGTGAGCTGCTTGCCGGCCAGCTCCGCGGCGCTGGTGTCGGACACCTCGACCAGGAACTGGTCGCGCACGGTCCGAAAGTAGCGTTCGATTTTGCCGCGGCCCTGGGGTCGGTGCGGGGTGGAATGGGTCAGCCGGATCCCGAGCTTGCCGCAGGCCCGCAGCAGCCACGCGTCGACGAACGCCGAGCCGTTGTCGACATACACGCTGGCGGGCACGCCGCGGGACGCCAGCGCCGGTTCCAGCGCGGCGGCCAGCCGCACGGTGTCCTCGGCGAACCCGAACCGGTAGCCCACCGCGAGGCGGGCATGATCGTCGAGGAAGGCGAACAGGTAGGTCTTGCGGCCCCCGACTCGCGGGCCGTGCAACGCGTCACCGACCCAACGCTCGTTCGGTGTCTCGGCCTCGAACCGGCCGAACACCACCCCGCCGGCGGCGGCCGGGGGGCCCATCAGCTCGCGGCGGTGGAACAGGCGCAGCAGCGTCGACTCCGAAGGCGAGTATCCGCCGGAGGCCCGCAGGATCCGCGCGACCTGCGCGGCGGTGCGCTCCGGGTTCTCCCGCTTCAGCGCCACCGCCAGCTCCAGCACCCCGGTGTCGATCCGGGTCCCGGGCTGGCGGATCGACGGGGTCAGGGCATCGAAACCGCCGGCGCGGTACCGGCGGACCCACCGGTCCAGGGTGTCGCGGGAGTAGCGGTGCTGCCCGCCGAACGGGCCGGCATGCCAGCCGGCGGCGATCGCGCGCACGATCGGGCCGCGTGCCTTGGTCGACAGGTCTGGATCTAGCGCCGGGCAGATCAACTGGTAGCGGAACAACGCCACCTGCTGCGCCCGCGCCCGGCGCTTGATTCCGTCCTGGTCGTGTGTGCTCACCACGAAACCTCTATCCATCAGGGGAATACCCGCACCGTGGCCCGGGCGGGCAGCAACCCTCGCGAGGATTCCGGGCAATATCTGGGCGCGTCAGGGGCGAGTCGTGTTGCGGCCGGCACCCGGCCGCTGCGGCGGCCAGCCCGGGGACAGGAGCCGACCAGCCGAACAGGCCGCGGCGACCTGCCAGGCCGTCACCGGCCCGAGGACCCCGAACACGCCGAACCTGCCGGCCACCGCCGCGGTCGCCACCCCCAGCGCGGCGAGGACGTCACGCCACGGCGAGCCCAGCGCCTTGGGCACCGGCTGGTCCACCCCGGCTCGGCGGGCCACCTGCAGCAGATGAAGCCGCACCGCCTCCAACCGGGCGGCCATCACCCGTAGCCAGCCCCGCACCGTCGCCGCCGGAACACCCAACTCCGTCCCGATCGCCCGGTGACCCGACCCGCCGGCGCGGGCCAGCAGCGCCGCGCCGATCACCTCAGTCGCATACGCCCGCCGCGCCAGCACAGTCAGCGGCAGCAGCACATGGGTGACCAAACACGCCGGACAGCGGGCCCGCCGCGGCCGCAACACCCCCGCCATCCCATGCACACCGCGCGGACGCGCCCAACCCCACGGGCGCAGCACGCCCGGGCAGCCCGGGCAGCCGACCTGCCCGGCCGCCAGCCGCGACTCGACCCGAACCTGTTCAGCCTCTACCGTGACCAACGATGCCTCCGCGCATCCAGCACGGCCCTCCCGCAGCGTCTTCCACGACATCAAGGCGGGAGGGCCGTTGTCGTCTACCTGGGAAGCATTGTTCCCAACCCCGGCACGGTGACGACGCCGACCACAAAGATCAACACCTGCACCGGGGCCCCAGCCGGCGTCTGCAAGCTCAACGCCCAGACACCAACCCCACGTCGTCATCCAGACCGACGGTCAACAGCTGGTCGTATTGGCCAGCCACACCGCCAGCAGCGCTAACGGCAGCGGTCGCAGCCCGAGCCGGTCGGTGAGCGTCAACACCACCGGGGTCAGCAGCACCGCCGTGGTGTCCAGGCTCATCCCGACCGTGGTGGCCGTCCCCAACACCGCCACGAGCAGGAACAGCCGTACGGTCGACCCGCGGGCCAGCCGGGCGCACGCCCCCGCCGCGGCGTCGAACACCCCAGCCCGGTCGGCCAGCTCGGCCAGCACAGTGATCGCGGCCAGGAACCCCAACACCGGCCCAGCACGCGTCAAC
>JALYVG010000162.1 GCA_030853345.1 Actinomycetota bacterium
TTGCTGAAGCATGCGCTGCACGCTCAGTGGGTCACCAAGGACAAGGACGGAAAGTTCGTCACGCATGACGCGATTCGCGGGACGGTCACCGCCGTGTCGGCCACCTCGATCACCGTCCTGGCCGAGGACAAGAAGAGCGAGACCTTCACGGTCAACGCGGACACCAAGATCCGTGTTCGCACGAACGGCAAGGGCGCCAAGGGCACCGCCAGCCAGCTCCACAGCGGGGACAAGGCGGTCGTGGTGGGCACCGGGACCACCGCGATGACCGCCAAGGGGATCCTCGACGCCGGTAAGTAGCTCTCAGTCGCGCATGAAGCGGGCCGCACCCTGAGGGGGCGGCCCGTTTCATGCTCATCAGGCAGCGTGCATCGTGACCACGTCGCCCCGTTCGGACGCGCCTTACGGATCGCGCCGGCTCAGGTGGGCAGCCGCATGGCTCAGGTATTCAGCCGCATGGCTCAGGTGGGCAGCCGAATCGTGAAGCGGGCTCCACCCTCCGGGGCGTGCCCGGCTTCGGCGTTCCCGCCCAAACGCGCCACCAGTCGACCCACGATGGCCAGCCCGAGCCCGGTCCCGACTTGGCGCACGCCGCGATAGCGCTCGTGCAACACCGAGCGTTCGAAGGCCACCGCCAGATCCGCCTCGCTCAGGCCGGGTCCGCCATCGCGAACCTCGACCACCGCCGCCCCCGCCTCAGCCCGCAACGCCAATACGATCGGACGATTCGCAGGTGTTACCCGAAGCGCGTTGTCGAGCAGGCCGTCGAGTACTTGCCGCACCCTGTCCCCGTCGGTGGTCACGACGAACGGGTGCGGCGGTGACTCGAGTGCGAATCCCACGCCTGCCGCGCCACACCGCGCCGCCCACACCGCCGCTGCCGCCTGGGCGACCTCGGTCAGGTTGACGGCGGCGAACTCGATGCGGAAATCCTGTGCATCGAGCCGGGCCAGATCAAGTAGGTCCGTGACCAGACGGCCCAACCGGCGCGACTCGTCGAGCATCACCGCGCCCACCTGCGCGGCCTGGTCCGGCGCCACGACCCCTTCGGCCAGGGACTCGGCGAAGCCGGTGATGGCCGTGAGCGGCGTGCGCAGGTCGTGCGACACCGAGAGCAGGAAGTCGCGCTGACGCGATTCGGAGTGCGCCAGCGCCGCCGCCAACGTATTGAGCGCTGCGCCGACCTCGGCCACCTCGGCGGGGCCTTGCGGCGCGACGACGACGTCGCGGCGGCCGCTGGCCAGTTCGCGGGCCGCCTGAGCGGTTCGCCGCAGCGGGCGGCCCAGCCGCCAGGCCACCGCGAGGCCAAGCACGACTGCGATGCCGGCGGCGATCAGCAGTGCGAGCAGCGTGCGCCGTACCGCCGCGTCCCCGCTGGCGAGCGCGTCCGATCTCGGCTGCACCAGCACGATGCCGCCGTTCGGGGTCGGGCGGGCCTCGATCAGGACCACCCTGCCGCCGACCGTCCGGCTGTCGGAGATCGAGGACCCGCCCAGCACCTTGGGGATGTCGCCGGCCCGCAGCGTGCTCGTCGCCAGCCGGCTGCCGGACACGCCACCGGCCGGCTGGATGCTCGCGAACTGGACGTGCAGTGCGTTCAGCATGCGCCGCGCGCGCGTCTGGCCGGCTTGGGCGCTCAGCGCCGACTCACCGGTGAACTTGGCCGCGTCGGCCAGCGCCGCCAGCGTCTGTCGGGCGCTGCGGGCACCGGAATTGCGCACCAGCGTGAACGACAGCGCGCCAGCGACCAGTGCGGTGATGACCGCGACCGCGACCGCCAGCAGCGAGATGCGCTGTGCCAGCGTGCCCCGCGGTCGACTCACCGGCCGGCGTCGCGCGGTTCGTCGACGGCGTAACCGACGCCACGTACCGTGCGGATCGGGCTGGCGTCGCCGAGCTTGGCCCGCACCTGGGCGATGTGCACGTCCACGGTCCGATTCGCGGCGAAGGATGAATAGCCCCACACCTCGCTGATCAGCTGCTCGCGGCTGAACACCCGACCGGGCCGCTTCATCAGATAGGCAAGCAAATCGAACTCGGTGGCGGTGAACTTGACCTCTGTGTCAGCCACGAATGCCCGCCGCTCGGCGGGCTCCAGGCGGACGCCACCGACCTGCATCCCGTTGGATACCGCGGCTACACCACGGGTCCGGCGCAGCACGCTCGTCACCCGGGCCACCAGTTCGCGCGGCGAGAACGGCTTGGTCACATAGTCGTCGGCGCCGAGTTCGAGGCCGACGATCCGGTCGACCTCGTCATCGCGGGCGGTAACGAACAGGACCGGCGTCCAGTCCTGCGCGGCCCGCATCCGCCGGCACACCTCGATCCCGTCGATGCCGGGCAGACCGACGTCGAGGATCACCGCGGCCGGGCGCATGCTGCCGGCCGCGGCCAGTCCGCCCTCACCGTCGCGCTCGACGTGCGCGCCGTAGCCGGCGTTGACCAGGTTCATGCGGATGACCTCGGCGATCGCCGGCTCGTCCTCGATCACCAAGATCAGCCCGCGGGCGGCAGAGTCGGACGTCACGGCCGAACTGTACTGAGCGTCTGCTCCCTCAGGTCACCGGACGGTGACGGTTGAGTGCGGGTTCCGCGTGAGACCCCAAGCGGCCATCAGCCAGGATTGTGATGCTTGACCAGGGAGGGTTGAGACTCGGGCTCGTGCGACGCCCCGCCCGCGTCGGGCATGTCGCCGTCCTCGGCCAAGGCTTCGGCTCGGGCAGCCTGGAGTCCGGATTGCGTGCGCAGGGGCACCTCCTTGAGCATCAACGACAGCAGGAACGCGATGACGAGCACGGCGGCGCCCACGGTGAACACCAGATCCATCGCGCGGGAGAACCCGACCAGGTACGGGTGGGCCAGATGCGGGTCGAGGTGGGCGAGGAACGAAGTGTCGTTCAGGCTGGCGCCCTTGCCGAGCAGGGCGACCTGGTCAGGATGGGCGCGGGCAGCCTGCTCGAACGCGGGGGTACCGGCCGCGTCCGCGTACTCGGACTTGATGTTGCTGCCTGCCGAGGAGAACAGGATGGACAGGAAGACCGCGGTACCCAGCGTGCCGCCGACCTGGCGGAAGAACGTCACGGCCGCGGTGGCCACGCCCATGTCCTTCGGCTGCACGGCGTTCTGCATGGCCAGCACGATGGTCTGCATGTTCAGGCCGAGCCCGGCGCCGAAGATCAGCATGTAGATGTCGGTCTGCCACAACGGCGTGCCGGCACCGATCCGCGACATCAGGGCCAGCCCGACCACAAGCAGTGCGCTACCGAGGATGGGGAACTTGCGGTATCGCCCGGTGCGCGACGTGATCTGGCCGGCTGTCAGCGACGCGCCCATGATCCCGGCGACCATCGGCAGGATCAGCAGGCCGGCCTTGGTAGGCGAGGCACCCTTGACGATCTGAAGATACAGCGGGATCGAGGCCATCCCACCGAACATGCCGATACCGATGATGAACGACTGGGCCGACCCGACGGCGAACACGCCGTCGCGGAACAACCGTAGGGGCAACAACGCCTCGTCTCCCATGAGGTGCTCGACCCGCACGAAGGCGATCAGGCCCACAATGCCGACGGCGTAGCAGGTGAAAGCGCCAGGCGAACCCCAGCCCCAGGTGCGGCCCTGCTCAGCGATGATCAGCAGTGGGACCAGGCCGACCACCAGCGCGAGCGCACCCCACCAGTCGATGCGGTGTGGGCGCCGGTGGTGATTGACCTGCAGCACCTTGTTCACCACGATCAGGGCCAGGATGCCGATCGGGACGTTGACGTAGAAGATCCACCGCCAGCCGGTGATCCCGAAGATGCTGTCCTGACCGGCCAAGAAGCCGCCGACCACCGGGCCGAGCACGCTGGAGGTGGCGAAGACCGCCATGAAGTAGCCCTGGTAGCGAGCCCGTTCACGGGGCGGGATGATGTCGCCGATGATGGCCAGAGCCATCGACATCAGCCCGCCGGCGCCGATCCCTTGCAGGGCACGGAATGCGGCCAGCATGTACATCGACGAGGCCAGCCCACACAGCGCCGAGCCGACGATGAAGACGGTGATCGCGAACAGGAACAGCGGCTTGCGGCCGTAGATGTCGGACAGCTTGCCGTACAGCGGGGTGGCGATCGTCGAGGTGATCAGGAAGGCGGTGGTGACCCACGCCTGAACCGACAGGCCCCGGAGATCGTCGCCGATCGTGCGGATCGCCGTCGCCACGATCATCTGGTCGAGCGCGGCCAGGAACATGCCGAGCATCAGCCCGGACAGGATGGTGACGATCTGCTTGTGGGTCAATTCACCGGAGGATCGGGCCGGTGTGGGGGTAGCCGCGGTCGCGGACATCAGTTCCTCTCTGCCGAGTCGCGGGCGGCCGCGAACTGCTCGGACAGCCAGTCGTGATTGGCGTTGTCGAAGTCGTCGGTGAAACGGTGCAGCAGGGCGGCGAAGGTACGCAGGTCAGCGTCACTCCACTCGCCGAGCATCCCGGTGAAGTGCTGCATTCGGATGGCGTTGTGCTCGTTCAGCACCGATTGGCCTTTGCCGGTCGGCACCAGCAGGCAGGCCCGGCCGTCGGCTGGGTCGGCGCGGCGCTCGATCAGGCCGTCCTTCACGAGAGCGGCTACCTGTCGGCTGACGGTGGACGGGTCCGATTCGATCCGCTCGGCCAGTTCGCTGGAGCGCATCGGGCCGCCGGCAGCGAGCTGCTTGAGCACCACGTGCGCCGACCATTCCACGTCGTGTGCCGCGGCGGCGAGCAGCTTGGCCCGGGCCCGGGTGAACGAGCGCATCAGGGTGAGGAAGCTGTCGGCCACGGCCGCGACGTCCGTTCGGGCCCGCGCGGGCGCGCTTGCTGACATCGGATCCCTTGCTGGTAGCTCGTACAGTTAGTTGCTCTATACAAGTATTCACCCTGATCCTGCGAAATGACAACTCGGGCACGACCAAAGCGGTGGCGCCCCGGACAAGCCGAGACGCCACCGCCTTGGTTCAACGCCGAATTACGCCCGCAACCGCCGACGGCTGATGCCGCCGAAGCACATCGCGGCGCCTGCCAGAATCGACAGACCGGCAAGGAGCAGCAGGCTCGTCGTCGCAACACCGGTCGAGGCCAACCCGACGTTCGCCGGCGGCGTCGGAAGCGCGAGGACGCTCTCCCCCGAGACGCCAGCGCAGGTCGCAACTGCGGTGAACGTGTGCGACCACGAGGTCGGGCCAGTCAGCGTGTAGCCCGGCCGGGCCTGGAGGGTGACTGCGAGCGTCGACCCAGCCGTTGCCGGATAGCTACCAGCAGCCGTCCTGACGCCGTCAATGAGGAAGTCCGCACCCGTGATCTCGGGCACCGTGAACGTTGCACCCGTGGGCTGGTTGGACGCGCACCGGTCGTCGGTAAACGTCGCGGCGATCGCGACGACCGCCGCGGTGCAGCCACCAGGACTGAGCAGGCTGGTCGCGAATACCGCGCTGCCGTCCTGCAGAACCCAATCGGTCGGTAGCGCGCCGAACTGGTAGCCCGCGCCCGGCGAGGCCGTCACGGTGCTCAGGTCGGCGGAGACGATGTAGCTGATTCCGGCAGTGACGGCAGGTGTCACCGTCGGGGTGCCCGCCGTGCCCGGCCCGGTACAGACCGACTGCACGACGGCTGGTGCCGTCGGGCTCACGTCGATGAGGCACACCGGATCGGACTGTGTCGCGAGGTAGGTGGCCACGGTGGTGCTGACTGACTTCCAGCCGCTCGGCAGGGTCCCGATCTTGTGACCATCAGTGGCGGTCGCGGTCACGAGCAGCCCAGAGCGTGTGTAGGTGATGCTTTCGGTGTCGACCAGTGTGATGGTGAATCCGCTGTCGAGACCGGTCGAGTGATCACAGGTCGCCTGTGACACCGCGGGGGTGATCGGGCTGGCGGCAGTGCGGCAGCCATCAGTGTTCGGGTCCAGTCTGTCCTGCACGTTCTCGGTGAACGACTTCTCAGTCGTGCCATCGGTGAACCTGTTCGCGCCTTGCGCGGTCGCGATCGCCACATTGGCGTTGAGCGACCAGTGCACCGTGTCGGTGTCAGCCGGGACGGTGGCTACACCGCTCGCTGTGCACGTCGGCGCGGTCGGAAACGGAGCCGCCGGGACGGGGATGAAAGTCGAACAGCCCGTGGCCGACAGGTCGAACGCCTGTGAGTACGTCGCAGTCGGGTTGTCGTCCTGGTAAATGTGACCCACCAGGGAGTGGTTGCCCGAGCCGTCCGCAAAGGTGCCGTAGTTCGAGAACTGCGCGCCGAACGACGCGGCGACGGGCGCCGCACCGTCGAGTGAATAGGAATACGTGTTGTTCTGGTCGCTCTGGTAATTGGTCGCTCCGAACGACCAGGCACTGCACGTCAACGCGACGCCCGGCGTATGCGCCGAGGCGGTCTGAGCGCCGATCAGCTGTATGCCAATTGCTCCAAGGGTGATGACCCCGGCCGTACAGAGAAGCTTTGTGAGCCTCATTTTCGTTCCCTCCCGTAAGCCTGGCCGGACGGCACAGGGCTCGTTGATTGCTTGCCATGACTGACTTGCGAGGACGCCGCGGCCCGCCCGACGCCCGGCGAACACGAGTTCGCCGGACGGCGGGCAACCGTCAGCAACTGCCGTTGCGCAGTAGCCCTCACGCCGAATCGCTCGCCTACAGGCGACCGGTTCCCCCCGAAGAGCACGGTCATCGGTCCCGCTAGGACGGATGCCAAATATCACTATACCTGACTTGGAAGTAACTTCCTAGTCAGGTATTCGGGATGGAGGCGTGACTGGTTTCAGGTGAGACGCAGGTCACAAGATCCTGGGGGGCCGGTTCTGCACGTGCTCCCGTCAGGCGTGGGAGGTGCTCTTGTCGCCGGGCAGGCCCAGGATGTCCAGGGCCTCTTCACGCATCTGCACCTTGCGGATCTTGCCGGTGACGGTCATCGGGAACTCCTCGACGACGTGCAGATAGCGGGGCACCTTGTAGTGGGCGAGCTTGCCGCTGCAGAACTCACGCAGCGCCTCGGCGGTCAATGCCGGCGCGCCGGCGCGCAGCCGCACCCACGCCATCAGCTCTTCGCCGTAGCGCTCGTCGGGGACGCCGATCACCTGGGCGTCGACGATGTCCGGATGGGTGTAAAGGAACTCCTCGATCTCGCGCGGATACACGTTCTCGCCGCCGCGGATCACCATGTCCTTGATCCGGCCGACGATGCTGAGGTAGCCCTCGTCGTCCATGGTGGCCAGGTCACCGGTGTGCATCCAGCCGTCGCGCAGGACTTCGGCGGTCTTGTCCTGCTCGTTCCAGTAGCCGCGCATGACCGAGTAGCCGCGGGTGCAGAACTCCCCCGGCTGGCCGATCGGCACCAGCTGGTCGGTGTCCGGGTCGACCACCTTCACCTCGAGGTGCGGGTGTACCCGGCCCACGGTCGAGACCCGGCGGTCCAGCGAGTCGTCGGCACGAGTCTGCGTCGACACCGGCGACGTCTCGGTCATCCCGTAACAGATTGTCACGTCGGCCATGTGCATCTCAGAGATGACCCGTTTCATGACCTCGACTGGGCACGGCGACCCGGCCATGATGCCGGTACGTAGCGAGGACAGGTCGTAGTCGGCGAAGTCGGGCACCGCGAGCTCCGCGATGAACATCGTGGGTACCCCGTAGAGAGAGGTGCACTGCTCGTCGGCGACCGCCTGCAGGGTGGCGACCGGATCGAAGCCGGGCGCCGGAATGACGACGCAGGCACCGTGACTGGTTGAGGCCAGGTTGCCCATCACCATGCCGAAGCAGTGGTAGAACGGCACCGGCACGCAGATCCGGTCGGCCTCGGTGTAGCCGCAGACCTCACCGACGAAGTAGCCGTTGTTAAGGATGTTGTGATGGCTCAGCGTTGCACCCTTGGGAAAACCCGTCGTCCCGGACGTGTACTGGATGTTGATCGGGTCGTCGAAGGTGAGCTGAGCCGACCTCTCGACCACAGCCTCGGCGGTGACCGTCGACGCATCGGCCAATAGCGCGGACCACGTCGGGTCACCGATGTACACAACGTCGCTCAGCCCGGGCAACCCGTCGCGGACCTCGTCCACCATGCCGCGGTAGTCGCTGGACTTGAACGCGACGGCCGCAACGAGCGTGCCGACCTCGGCCTGACGCAGCACGAAGTCGAGCTCGTGGGTGCGGTAGGAGGGGTTGATGTTGACCAGGATCGCGCCGACGCGGGCGCTGGCGTACTGGATCAGAAACCATTCCAGGCAGTTCGGCGCCCAGATCCCCACCCGGTCACCCCTGGCGATGCCCCTGGCAAGCAGCCCGCGGGCGAGCTCATCGACCTCCTCGTCGAGCTCGCGGTAGCTGCGCCGCCGCCCGGTGGCGAGATCGACGACCGCCTCGCGATCCGGGAAGTTCGCAATGGCCCGACCTAGGTTCGCGTCGATCGTCTCGCCCAGCAAAGGATTGTCGGAGGTGCCGCTGACGTAGGAGAGCATGCGTCCCAGCTAACACGGATGGGACCGTCGCGACCAGATCCGGCAAACAGAAACGCCACCCGGATCCCGCGGGGGGATCGGAGCGGCGTGACTGCGTCGATGTGTGCTGCGGTCAGGCGTTCACCGTCGCGTTGGTGTTGCCCTCGAGCAGGGAGCGGACCTCGGACTCGCGGTAGCGGCGGTGCCCGCCGAGAGTGCGGATCGAGGTCAGCTTGCCGGCCTTGGCCCAGCGGGTGACGGTCTTGGGGTCGACGCGGAACAGCGTCGCAACCTCTGACGGGGTCAACAGTGGTTCCGATTCCGGACGCTGACGTGGTGTCGTCATCGTTTTGCCCTCTTCCTGGTGATATGGCACGCGGAGTCCTGTTTCCGCGTACGACACACAGTATGCATAGCTGAGCAGTCAACTGCCTACCCGGAAGCGATAACTGTCCACTCTGTGCCATGCAGGAAGTCCGTGTCCGGATAGTCGCGCCGCTTTTCGGGCGGAATCGGGTCACTTTAGGACACCGACCGGCCAGGTGCCAACTAGATCACCTGCGCGGTACTCTTGGGGCACGACGATGCCAACTTTCCCGGCGGTACTGCCTGAGCCGCTACCGCTGGATGACCGTGTGAGCGAGGGGGTCGAGCCATGGGGCGCGGCCGTGCCAAGGCAAAGCAGCAAAAGGTTGCCCGGGAACTGAAGTACAACAACCAGTTCACGGACCTGGATGCTCTTCAACGTGAACTCGGCGGATCCGCGCCGGCCACGACGCACACCGTCGATGATGACGACGACGAGGACGACGACGCGGGCTGGGCACGCACTGGTCAGTAGGTCGGTCTTTAACACCGATCTCAGTTCCGACTAATCCGCGCCGATGTCGCAGACAGCGTCACGGCACGCTATATCCAGTTGGCGGCGTTTCCTTGGTAGTTGCCGTGCAATGCGACCGTGCCGGAGCCGGCCACCAGCTCCCCGATCTGCCAAGCCGGGACGCCCCGGGCGGCCAGCAGGGGCAACGCGTCGGTGGCTTGGCCTGGCGGGACGACTGCGATCATGCCTACGCCGAGGTTGAACGTCAGCTCCAGCTGCTCACGACGCACGGCTGCCGATCGGGCGACCAGCTCGAAGATTGGCTGCGGTGCCCAGGTCGAGCGGTCGACCTGCGCGTCGAGCGTCGGAGGCAACACCCGGACCAGGTTGCCGGCCAGCCCGCCGCCGGTGACGTGCGCGAACGCGTGCGCCCCGCAGTCGGCAGCCAGTGACAGGCAGTCCTGGGCATAGATACGGGTGGGCACCAGCAGTTCGTCACCCAGAGTGCGCCCGCCCAGCAGTTGCGGTGTCGCGTCCAGGGCCAGGCCGGCCTGTTCGAGCAGCACCTGGCGCACGAGTGAGTACCCGTTGGAATGCAGCCCGGACGAGCCAAGTGCGATTAGCACGTCACCGGCCTGCACGCGGTGCGGGCCGAGCACCGCGTCGGCATTGACCACACCGACCCCGGTGCCCGAGACGTCGTACTCATCGGGTCGCATGACGCCCGGGTGCTCGGCGGTCTCGCCGCCGATCAGCGCGCAGCCGGCCTGGACACACCCCTCGGCGATCCCGCCGACGATCGCGGCGATCTTTTCTGGTACGACTTTGCCGGTGGCGATGTAGTCAGACAGGAAGAGCGGCTCGGCACCGACGACGACCAGGTCGTCCACCACCATGGCGACCAGGTCGAGGCCGATGGTGTCGTGCCGGTCCAATGCCTGGGCGATCGCCAGCTTGGTGCCGACGCCGTCGGTCGAGCTGGCCAGGACGGGCTGCGGGTACCTGACCAGGTCGAGGTTGAACAGTCCGGCGAACCCGCCGAGCCCACCGACCACCTCGGGCCTGGTGGTGCGGTTGACTGCCGCCTTCATCAGCTCGACGGCCCGGTCACCGGCGGCGATGTCGACACCGGCAGCCGCGTAACTGGTCACGGCCTCGTCAGGGCGTCTTGGGCGGCGTAACCCTCCATGTGCTCAGGCTCGCGCCCGACTGACTTCTCGATGCCCTCCAGCACGTGCTTGCCCACCGTCTCGGGGATCGCAATCGGGTAGACGCCGTCGAAGCAGGCCCGGCACAGCCGCGTCTTGGGCTGATCGCTGGCCGCGATCAGGCCCTCGAGGGAGACGTAACCGAGCGAATCAGCGCCGATGGAGTGCCGGATGCCCTCGACGTCCGAACCGCTGGCGATGAGTTCGGCGACCGAGGCGAAGTCGATGCCGTAGAAGCAGGGCCACTTGACCGGCGGCGAGGAGATCCGCACGTGCACCTCGACCGCGCCGGCCTCGCGCAGCATCCGGACCAGGGCGCGCTGGGTGTTGCCGCGCACGATCGAGTCGTCGACCACGACCAGGCGCTTGCCGCGGATGACGTCGCGCAGCGGGTTGAGCTTGAGCCGGATGCCGAGCTGGCGGATGGTCTGCGACGGCTGGATGAATGTTCGTCCGACGTAGGAATTCTTCACCAGCCCCAAGCCGTAGGGGATGCCCGACGCCTCGGCGAAGCCGATCGCGGCGGGGGTGCCGGACTCGGGCACCGGGATGACCAGGTCGGCGTCAGCGGGATGTTCCTTGGCCAATCGACGGCCGACCTCGACGCGCGCTGAGTGCACGCTGCGGCCGGCGATCGTGGTGTCGGGGCGGGCCAGGTAGACGTACTCAAACAGGCAGCCCTTGGGTGCGGCGGAGGCGAAGTGCTGCGAGCGCAGGCCGTTCTCGTCGATCGCAATGAGCTCGCCCGGCTCGATCTCACGGACGAAGCTGGCGCTGGTGATGTCCAGGGCGGCGGTCTCGGAGGTGACCACCCAGCCGCGTTCGAGCCGGCCGAGCACCAGCGGGCGCACGCCCTGCGGGTCGCGGGCGGCGTAGAGCGTGTTCTCGTCCATGAACACCAGCGAGAAGGCACCGCGCAGCTTGGGCAACACCTCCATGGCGGCCTCTTCGACCGAGACGTCCGGCCGGGCGGCGAGCATGGCGGTGAGCAGGTCGGAGTCGCTGGTGGCGCCCTGGCCGCGGTCGTCGCCGATCACGCCGGCCGCGCGGGCTTCCCTGGCCAGTTCGTCGGTGTTGACCAGGTTGCCGTTGTGCCCCAGGGCCAATCCGGTGCCGGCCGACGTGGTGCGGAAGCTGGGTTGCGCGTTCTCCCACGTGGTCGACCCGGTGGTGGAGTAACGGGTGTGCCCCACGGCGAGGTGGCCCTGCAGGGTGGCCAGGGTGGATTCGTCGAAGACCTGCGAGACCAGGCCGAGATCCTTGTAGACCAGGACCGAACTGCCGTCGCTGACCGCCATACCGGCCGCTTCCTGGCCGCGGTGCTGCAGCGCGTAGAGGCCGAAGTAGGTGAGCTTGCTGACCTGCTCGCCGGGCGCCCAGACACCGAACACCCCGCAGGCGTCCTGCGGGCCTTTGTCGTCGGGAAGGAGGTCGTGCGTCAGCTTGCCGTCACCGCGCGCCACGCTCCGAGTGTACGGGGGGCGCCGGGGCGCTTCCGTCACCCGCGCCGTGCATCTCGTCACTGTTCCGTCTTTGACCCCGCCAGCGTCGTCAGCACCCCTCCACAACGACGCTGGCGGGGTCAAAGTCGCTAGGAGAGGACGGGTAGGTAGCGGGTCAGGTCGGCGCGCGAGCCGCTGGCGGTTGCGTTGCCCTGCGCCAGTGCGTCGCCGAATTCCATGCGGCCGGTAGCCACTCGCAACCACGTCACCGGGTCGGTTTCGACGACGTTGGGCGGGGTGCCACGCGTGTGCCGTGGACCGTCGATCACCTGTACGGCGACGAACGGCGGCACGCGCACTTCGACGGTGCGGCCCGGCGACTGCGCGGCGAGGATCTCGGCCAGCACCCGGACAGCCCCCGCCAGCGGCGCCCGCAGCAACGGGACCGGCTCGCGCTCGGGCAGGGACCGGGACAGGTCATCGGAATGCACCACGATCTCGATGAGCCTGGTCTTGAGGAAGTCGGCCACCGTGGTGACCCCGCGCGGAGTGTCTACCGCGCGCGGCTGCAGCTGGCGCAGCTTCGCCTCGATCAGTGACGCGGCCTCCGCGAGCTTGGCCCGCAACTCCCCCGGCGACCGTTCGGCGGTCATCTCCCGAGTGGACTGGGCGATGATCACGACGTCGCGGCGGTAGCGCCGGACGAACTCGTGGGGTGGAGCCGGCCGGTCGTCGGCGGGGCGGTCGAGCGCCCGCAGCAGGCCGACGTGCACGAGCAGAACGTGACCGACCAGCGTGCGCACGTCCCAATCGGCCAGCGCGGAGGGGCGAGCGAAGTCCTCGTCAGGCACGGCGCCCAGCCAGTCCGCCAGGGCCGCGGACTGCTCGAGAAACGCGGCGCCGGAACCGGGATCCTTCATGCCGGCGATCAGCCGAACTGTCGCGGGATTGTCGACGCCCAGGCCGCCCGAAGCTCGCGCAGCGGCAGGTTGAATTGGTCGTGCACCTCGAGGGTGGGTGTCAACAGGTCGACGACGCCCACTCGCGCGAAGGGCAGGCCGCGTTCGCTGCACAGGGCGGTGAACCGGGCGTCGTGGCTGCGGGCGACGCTGACGATCGCCCGGCCCGTCGATTCGCTGAACAGAGCGACGAACGGGTCGGCGTCGGCGGGCAGGACGATCCGCGCACCGGCGTCACGGCGCAGGCAGGACTCGACCAGCGCCTGCGCGAGACCGCCCTCGGCCAGGTCGTGCGCCGAGTCGAGCAGGCCGTCGCGGGACGCGTCGATCAGCACGTCGGCCAGCAACTGCTCGCGCGCGAGGTCCACAGCCGGGGGCAGGCCGCCGAGGTAACCGTGCACGACGTGCGCCCACTCCGAGCCGCCGAACTCGTCTCGGGTGTCACCGAGGAGGTAGACCACGGCGCCGTCGGTACGAAACGCGTGCGGGGTGCGCTTGGCGACGTCCTCGATCACGCCCAGCATCCCGACGACCGGCGTGGGCAGGATCGGCGTCGAACCGGTCTGGTTGTAGAAGCTGACATTGCCGCCGGTGACTGGTACACCCAGGGTCAGGCAACCGTCAGCCAGCCCGCGCACCGCCTCGGTGAACTGCCACATGACGGCGGGGTCCTCCGGTGAGCCGAAGTTCAGGCAGTTGGTGACGGCAAGGGGACGGGCACCGGTGGTGGCGACGTTGCGGTAGGCCTCAGCCAGAGCAAGCTGGGCGCCGGCGTAGGGGTCCAGGCGGGTGTACCGGGCGTTGCCGTCGGTCGACAAGGCGAGCCCGCGGCAGGTCGACTCGTCCAGGCGGACGACGCCGGCGTCCTCGGGCTGGGCCAACACGGTATTGCCCATCACGAAGCGGTCGTACTGGTCGGTGATCCAGGACTTGTCAGCCAGGTTCGGGGCCGCGGCCAGCCGCACCACGGTGGCGCGCATGGCCGATCCGTTGCGCGGCCGGGGAAGGTCGTGGCCGTCGTGCTCGTTCAGCGCGTCCTGGTCGTACGGCTTCTCGACCGGCCGCTCGTACACCGGGCCCTCGTGCGCGGCAGTGCCCGGCGGCAGGTCGACGATCTGCTCGCCGTGCCAGCGCATCCGCAGCCGGCCGGTGTCGGTGACGGCCCCGATCACCGTGGCGTTGACGTCCCACTTCGCGCAGACGGCAAGGAAGTCGTCGAGGTGATCCGGCGTGACCACCGCCATCATGCGTTCCTGCGACTCACTCATCAGGATCTCTTCGGGCACCAGGGTGGGATCGCGCAGCGGGGCCAGATCGAGGTCGACGTCCATGCCGCCGGTTCCGGCCGCAGCCAGTTCGGTGGTGGCGCAGGATAATCCGGCCGCGCCCAGGTCCTGGATGCCGACGACCAGATCGGCGGCGAAGATCTCCAGGCAGCACTCGATCAGCACCTTCTCGGCGAACGGATCACCGACCTGCACGCTGGGCCGTTTGGTCTTGCCCTCGGCCTCGAAGGTGGCGCTGGCCAGGACAGAGGCGCCGCCGATGCCGTCGCCGCCGGTGCGGGCGCCGAACAGCACAACGTGGTTGCCTGGCCCGTCAGCCTTGGCCAACTTGATGCCGTCCGTGCGCATGACGCCGACGCACAGCGCGTTGACCAGCGGATTGCCGGCGTAGGACTCGTCGAAGTAGACCTCGCCGCCGACGTTGGGCAGGCCCAGGCAGTTGCCGTAGCTGCCGATGCCGGTGACCACACCGGGCAGCACGCGCGCAGTGTCGGCAGCGTCGATGCGGCCGAAGCGAAGCGAGTCCATGACCGCGACCGGCCGCGCACCCATCGTCAGGATGTCGCGGACGATGCCGCCCACGCCGGTGGCCGCGCCCTGGTGCGGCTCGACGTAGGACGGGTGGTTGTGCGACTCGATCTTGAACGTGACCGCCCAGCCCTCGCCGACGTCGACCACGCCGGCGTTCTCGCCAGGGCCGACGAGCAGCGCGGCCGTCTGCGGCGCCTTGTCGCCGAACTGCCTCAGGTGCGCGCGCGAGGACTTGTAGGAGCAGTGCTCGCTCCACATGACCGAGTAGATCGCCAGCTCGGAGCTCGTGGGGCGCCGGCCGAGGATCTCGCGGACGCGGGTGTACTCGGACTCCTGCATGCCCAACTCGGCGAAGGGCTGCGGCTGGTCGGGCGTGTTGCCCGCGTTCTCGACGGTGTCGATCATGCCAGCGCCCGCGGAACAAGCACCCTGGCTCGCAGGGAGCTGAGCAGCCTGCCCGCGGTTGTCATGCCGGCACGCCGGGCAGAGACAAGAAGAAGCCGAGGCCGTCGGTGCCCGGTCCGGTAAGCGCCTCGACGGCGTGCTCGGGGTGCGGCATCAGCCCGACGACGTTGCCGGCCGCGTTGCAGATGCCGGCGATGTCGCGCTGGCTGCCGTTCGGGTTGCCGCCGAGGTAGCGCACCACCACCCGACCCTCCGCTTCGAGCTTGTCGAGGGTGTGCTCGTCGGCGACGTACCCGCCCTCTCCGTTCTTGAGCGGGATGAGGATCTCCTGTCCGTCGCGGTACTCCGACGTCCAGGGCGTGGCGTTGTTCTCGATCCGCAACAGCTGTTCCTTGCAGACGAACTTGCGGTGGTCGTTGCGAATCAGCGCACCGGGCAGCAGGTGCGATTCGCAGAGCACCTGGAAGCCGTTGCAGATACCGAGCACCGGGAGGCCGTCGGCGGCGGCGGCGATGACGGACTCCATCACGGGCGAGAAGCGGGCGATCGCACCGCAGCGCAGATAGTCGCCGTAGGAGAACCCGCCCGGCAGCACGACAGCGTCCACGTCATGCAGGGTGGGATCGGCGTGCCAGAGGGCGACGGACTCGGCGCCGGCGATTCGGACGGCCCGGGCTGCGTCACGATCATCGAGACTGCCCGGGAAGGTGACCACACCTATACGCATCGCCACGGGCTCAGGTTACCGGCTGGTGGCCTCAGTCCCGGCGAACGGTGAAGTTCTCGATCACCGGGTTGGCGAGCAGGGTGTCGGCCAGCCGGGCGAGCGCCTCGTCATCGACGCTGTCGTCGACGTCGAGTTCGAAGTGCTTGCCCTGCCGGACGTCGGAAACGCCATGGACCCCGAGCCGACCCAGGGCGCCGACGATGGCCTGACCTTGGGGGTCGAGTATCTCGGGTTTGAGTACGACGTCGACGACCACGCGGGCCACGGCATCTCCTGATCGGTCTGGGGACAGTGGACCTAGCCTAGGGCGTTGGCTCGCTGCGGCCGTCGACACGCGAACCGGCCACGCGCAGGGAACGCGGGGCGCTAGCGCCAGCCGATGCGGCGCAGCAGCTTCAGCGAGCGGGTCATCAGCCTCGCGAAGCCGCCGTAGCTCATCCTGCCGGGCGGGGCGAGGTTCATCAGCCGCTGGCGAGCCAGGGTCTGCGCCTCGGTGTACTTGAGCAGCCCCTCGGAGCCGTGCCGCCGGCCCAGGCCGGAGTCGCCCATGCCGCCCATCGGCGCGTCGATGCTGCCCCACGCGGCTCCGTAGGCCTCGTTGATGTTCACGGTCCCGGCGTGCAGCCGGGCCGCAAGCGCCTGGCCGCGGCGGGCGTTCTTCGACCACACGCTCGCATTGAGCCCGTACGCGCTGGCGTTGGCCTGCTCGACCGCATCGTCCACGTCGGAGAAGCGGTAGACCGACACCAGCGGTCCGAACGTCTCCTCGCCGAAGCACTTCGCGGCCGGAGTGACGCCCGTGAGCACGGTCGGCTCGTAGAACAGCGGCCCGAGGTCCGGGCGCGGTTGGCCGCCAGTCACCACGGTGGCTCCGCTGGAGCGTGCGTCCTCGACGTGGGCGGTGACGATCTCCAGCTGGTCGGCCGAGGTCAGCGAGCCCATGTCGTAGCCGTAGTCATAGCCCGCGCCGAGCTTCATGCCCTGCACCGCATCGACGAACCTCGGCACGAACGTGTCGTAGATACCGTCCTGTACGTACATCCGCTCGATCGAGATGCAGAGTTGGCCAGTCGGGGAGAAGCATGCGCGCAGCGAACCTTCGAGGGTCCGTTCGAGGTCTGCGTCATCGAGCACGAGCATCGCGTTCTTGCCGCCGAGTTCCAGCGAGCAGCCGAGCAGCCGGGCGCCGGCCTGCTCGGCAATGCGTTTCCCGCTCGGCGTCGATCCGGTGAACATGAGGTAGTCGGCGTTCTCTATCAGCGCGGAGCCGATCGTGGAGCCGCGGCCGAGCACCATCTGCCACACGTTCTCGGGCAGGCCGGCTTCGCGGGCCAGCGCCAGAGCCCAGAGCGCGGTCAGCGCCGTCTGGTTGTCCGGCTTCTGCACCACCGCGTTGCCGGCGATCAGGGCCGGAATCGAGTCACCGGCCGACAGCGCCAGGGGATAGTTCCACGGTGAGATGACCGTGACGACGCCCTTGGGCTGACGCACCTCTCGCGCTGCCGTGAGGCCGGGCAGCAATCCGGTGCGGCGCCGGTTCTTGAGCAGGCCGGGCGCCGTGCGGGCGTAGTAGCGCGCAGTGTTGGCGATGTCGGCGACCTCGAGGAAGGCGTCACGGCGCGACTTGCCGTTCTCGGCCTGGATGAGATCCATGATCTCGTCCTGCCGCTTGAGCACCAGGTCGTGCAGCCGCAGGAACACCGCGCTCCGTTGCCGGACCGGCCGCTGCGCCCAGTTGCGCTGAGCGGCCCGGGCCCGGCCGAACGCGTCCTGCACGTCGGCCACGCCGCACTGCGGCAACTCCGCGAGCAGCGCGCCGTTGTAGGGCGCGTAGGTGGCCAGGATCTCGCCAGAGCTCGTGCGAACCGCGTCGGTCAGCCGAGCACCCCGACCTGACCGCAGGATCTCCGGAAGGGGGGTACGTGCCTCCGGGGCGACGTCGGTCTCAGGGGCAACCTCTGTGGTCGCGTTGTCGTCTGCCGTGGTGGTCATCGCACCATAATGAACGACGCGGTCAAGATCGAGCTGGACGTCCCGGTTGGTCGAGCCGGAGACCTACTACGCGCTCAGCCAGTCGTCGAAGCGCAGAGCGGTCAGCCGCTCATAGGCTTCGATGTAGCGCGCCCGGGTGGCGGCGACGACGTCGGCCGGCAGTGGCGGCGGCGGATCGTCCCCGGCACGGTCCCAGCCCGACGCCGACGAGAGCAGCCAGTCACGCACGTACTGCTTGTCAAAACTCGGCTGGGGGTGCCCCGGCTGCCAGCTGTCGGCCGGCCAGAACCGCGAGGAGTCCGGCGTCAGCACCTCGTCGCCCAACACCAGCTCGCCGTTGGCCCGGTCGCGCCCGAACTCGAACTTCGTGTCGGCCAGGATGATGCCGCGCTGCGCCGCGATGGCCGAGGCATGGGCGTAGATCGCGAGCGTGCGTGTCTTGATCCACGAGGCGGTCTCGGCACCCACGGTGGCGACCACGGTCTCGTAGGTGACGTTCTCGTCGTGCTCGCCCAGGTCAGCCTTCGTCGCCGGCGTGAAGATCGGCTCAGGCAACCGGTCGCCGTCGGTGAGGCCGGCCGGCAGCGCCACGCCGCAGATGCCGCCCGTCGCGCGGTAGTCGAGCAGACCGGAGCCGGCCAGGTAGCCGCGAGCGACTGCTTCGACGGGAACCATGGCCAGTTCGGTGCACACCATCGCCCGGCCGCGCCACTGTGACGGGATCAGGGGATCGTCGACGCTTTGCAGGTGGCTGCGCACCAGCCCGTCCAGCCGAGCGAACCACCACACCGTCATCGCCGTGAGGATGGCGCCCTTGTCGGGGATGATCGGGCTCAGGACGTGGTCGAAGGCCGAGATGCGGTCGCTGGCCACGACGAGCAGGCGGCCGTCGGGTACTCGGTAGAGATCGCGGACCTTGCCGCTGTGCACATGGCTGAGGCCGTCGGGAAACGCGGGCTCAGTCACGCGCGCCATCCTCGCAGAACGGCGACGGGTCACCCCAACGCACCAATCCCGCCTCCGCCGCGGCCACCACGTCGGCAGACGGTGCGACTGCTCAGTGCTGAAGGCGGGATCGGTTCCTCCCTGTTACGGCCGCCAGGACTACGGCCGCAACGATCGGGTTCTGCTCTTAGAACCACCAGTCTTGGAGCGTGACGCGCGGGTGGGACGCGAGATGCGACGCAGGCACCGTGGTGGTGACAGAGGATCGGTGAGTCGGAGCGGCTGAGGCGGGCGCGGAACTGAAGATCACGCCGAACCCCACCGCCACAGCGATAACGCTTGCGACGCGACGTCGGAATGAACCAGCCACTTTGTCCCCTTAAGTGAGATACGAGCCTTATGACACGCCGTTTCTGGGGCCGGCCCCCAGAAATCATGCGCTATGAATAGGATTCAGAGATACCACGTGCAATTCAAATTCTCCAACTGGCAGCAAGTTGCCTGGCACGAACTGCGGAAGACGAGATGAGCGAAACCGGACAACTGAGCGAGCTCGAGGTCGGACTGTACCGCGCCCTGCTCACGCAGCCCGGCAGCACCCTGTCCCAGATCGCCGAGAATATGGGCAGCACGGCCGGTGATCTGGACAAACCTGCTGCTGCGTTGGCCGATATGGGCCTGGTGCGCGCCGATGCCGCTGACCGCTTCGTGGCAATAAGCCCGATGCTGGCCGAGGCGATTGTCCTCGGCGCTGAGGACCTGGAGCTCGGCGCCCGGCGGGCCGCGGCCGAGGCGCGGCGCAACGCGATCCGGGGCCTGGTGCCCGATTGGAACGCCATCCTGAGCGGCCCGGCCCGGGACGTGGCAGTCGACGTCATTTCCGACCAGACCGCAATGGCTAATGTCCTCATGCATTATGCCGATCGATCCCAGAACGAACTGTTGTCGGTGGCGCCCGGCAGGTTACCGACTACGCGGGTCGACAGCAGGACCCGCATTGCGAACCTTTACTCGTTGCGTCGCGGCGTCAAGACGCGCGCGCTCTATCAGCACACGGCCCTGCGTGACCGGGCCAGTCGGTCATACCTGTACGAACTGGCCGAAAACGGCGCGAAAATTCGATTCGCGTCGTCGGTGCCTGGCCGCAGCCTCGTCGTCGACCGTGACGTCGCGCTGCTGCCTATCCCTACGAACGATGCCGGCACGCACGGACTCGTCGTGGTGCGGGAACCGAACGTCATCGCCTGGGTCGTCGCCACCTTCGAGCAGCTGTGGTCCGAGGCCTCGCCCATCGAAGAGGTCATCCACCACGAGCGCGACGAGACCGAACTCGACCACACTCGCGCGGCCATCCTGCGGCTGATGGCCGAGGGTGAGAAGGACGAAGCCATCTCGCGGCGGCTGTCGATCTCGGTGCGCACCTGCCGGCGGCACATCGCCGACTACATGGCGCAGGTCGGTGCGACCAGCCGTTTCCAGGCCGGCGTGATCGCCGCGCGGTCCGGGCATACCGACATTCCCACCCTCACCTAGCGCCCGGTGTAGTACCCGTCCGCGACCTCGAGTGCCTCGTCGAGGACGGCGATGCCCGCCCGGATCTCCGCGGCGCTCGTCGTACACGGCGGCACGACGTGCGTGCGGTTGAAGTGCACGAATGGCCACAGCCCGCGCTGTCGGCAGGCCGTGGCGAACTCGGCCATCGGCTTGGCGTCCGGGCCGGCGGCGTTGAACGGGACGAGCGGCTGCCGGGTCGCGCGGTCGCGGACGAGCTCAAGGGCCCAGAAGACGCCGAGACCGCGAACCTCGCCGACCGAGGGGTGCTTGTCGGCGAGCTTGGCCAACTCCGGCCCGATGACGTCGGCGCCGAGCGAGCGGGCGTGCTCGACGATGCCCTCCTCCTTGAAGATGTTGATCGAGGCCACCGCGCTGCCGCAGGCAAGCGGATGCCCGGAATAGGTCAACCCGCCCGGGTAGGCACGGTTCTGAAAGGTCGCGGCCACCGCGTCTGAGATGAGCACGCCACCGAGGGGCACATAGCCGGAGTTGACGCCCTTCGCGAAAGCGATCAGGTCGGGCGTCACGCCCCAGTGGTCGATGGCGAACCACTCACCGGCGCGGCCGAAGCCGGCCATCACCTCGTCGGCGATCATCATGAGCCCGAACTCGTCGCAGATCTCGCGCACGCCGGCCAGATAACCCGGCGGGGGCACGAGGATGCCGTTGGTGCCGACAACGGTCTCGAGGATGATCGCGGCGATCGTTGGCGGACCCTCGACCATGATCAGGTCGCGCAGGTGCTCCAATGCGCGCTCGGTCTCCTCCTCGGGGGTGCTGGCGTGGAATGCCGAGCGGTAGAGATAAGGACCCCAGTAACGCACGACACCGGGGATGCCCGGTTCGCTGCCCCACCGGCGCGGGTCGCCGGTCATCGCCATCGCGCCGGCTGTCGCGCCGTGGTAGCTGCGGTAGGCGGCCAGGACCTTGTGCCGCCCGGTGTGCAGGCGGGCCATCCGCAGCGCGTTCTCGGTCGCCTCCGCCCCGCCGTTGGTGAAGAACACCTGGTTGAGGTCGCCCGGCGCCAACTCGGCGATGAGCCGGGCCGCCTCGCTGCGCGCGTCGTTGGCGAAGGACGGCGCGATGGTGCAGAGCCGGGCCGCCTGCTCCTGGATCGCCGCCACCAGCTTGGGGTGCTGGTAACCGATGTTGACGTTGACGAGCTGCGAACTGAAGTCCAGGTAGCGCTTGCCCTCGTAATCGGTGAAGTACGAGCCGAGCGCGCTGGCAATCGGCATCGGGTCGATCAGCGCCTGCGCCGACCAGGAATGGAACACGTGCGCCCGGTCGTCGGCGCGGACCCGGGCTTCGTCGGTGGCGATGCCACTGAGGAGATCTGTCATGGGTACGACCTTGCCACGAAGGTGAAGCGGGCGTAGCAAGGCCGCATGACCAGGACGTCGGACACCGAGCCAGCTGCGGTACCGGCTGCGCTCACGATCCGGCTGCTGGATGGCTTCTCGGTCGTCGTCGACGGCACCGTGCTGCGCGACGCGGACCTGGCCAACCGCCGCGCGCGCACGCTGCTCAAACTCCTGGCCGTCGAGCACGGCCACCGGGTCAGCGTCGATCGAGTGATCCACGTGCTGTGGGACGACGCGCCGCCGCGCCGCGCCGCCGACAACGTCGCTGTGCTGATCAGCCGGCTGCGTCGGGTGCTCGGCGCAGCGACCGTCGTCGGTGGCCGCAGCGGCTACAGCCTGGCCGCAGAGCCGTTGGTGCGCGTCGACGTGTCGCACGTCGGGAAGTTGGTCGCCGAGGCGGAGGCACGCCTGGCCGGGGGCGAAGCTGGGCTGGCCAGTGCCGCCGCGGCGGCCGCACTGGATCTGCTCGGCGACGGTGTACCGCTCGCGGAGGATGATCTTGCCTGGTTGGCGCCACTGCGGTCCCAGGTCAGCAGCCTGCTCAGCCGGGCCAGACACGCCGCGGCCGAGGCAGCCCTGCGCACCGGCGACTTCAGCGTCGCACAGGCGGCGGCCGAGGCGGCGTTGGCGGTCGACGAGTTCGACGAGGTCGCCGGCCGGCAGCTGATGCTGACCCACGTCCGGATGGGTGAACCCGCGCGTGCGCTCGTCGTCTTCGACGCGCTGCGGACCGCGCTGGCCGACCGGCTGGGCGTGGAGCCCGCGGCCGAGACCCGCCAACTGCATCTGGCGGTGTTGCGCGAGCAGGTGCACCCGGGGCCTGAGCCGTCGGTGCCCGCCGGTGGGCCGGCGGCCAGCGGGTCCGGGCTGGTCGGGCGACACCGGGAGGTAACAGCGCTCACTGGCGCGTGGTCGCAGGCCGCGGGCGGCATGCCCACGCTGATGCTCGTCACGGGCGAGGCCGGCATCGGAAAGACCCGCTTGATCACCGAGCTCGCGGCGGTGGCGGAGAGGACCGGCGGCACCGTCCTGCGGGCGCGGTGCTACGAGACCGAACGCTCCTTGTTCCTGCAGCCAGTCGTCGAAGCGCTCGAGCCAGCCATCGCCGCGATGTCCGCGGCGGCGCTGCGCGACGTCGCCGACGGCCGCGCCGGGCCGCTCTCGATGCTGTTCCCCCAGATCACTCCGCTGTTGGGAGGTGCCCAGCGCGATCGCGGCACGGCAGAGAGCGAACGTCGGCTGGCCTTCGAGACGGTGGCCGCACTGCTGCGCCGGCTGGCCGCCCGGCAGCCGCTGCTGCTGGTGCTCGACGACGTCCAGCATGCCGGTCTCGCCACGGTCGAGTTGCTGCATTACCTCGCCCGGCACACCCGGGAGGGACGGCTGCTGGTCGTCGCGGCGCTGCGCTCGGACGAGGGGGCGGAGACGCTGCGGCGGCTGGCCGAAGTCGGCCAGCGCGTCGAGCTCGGTCCGCTCGACGAAGGCGCGGTGGCCCAGCTGGCGGAGCGGGCGGGGCTGGCCGAGCACGCCACGCACATCATGGACGGCACCCGCGGTCACCCACTGTTCGTCGTGGAAACGATCCGTGGGCTCGCGGCCGGCGAGAGCGGGATCCCCAAGACGCTGCGCGACGCGATCTTGCACCGCGTCGGGCGCGCGGGTGACCAGGCCGACGCACTGCTGCGCGCTGCCGCCGTGCTCGGGTCATCATTCGAACCCGCGCTGGTGGCCGGCCTGCTGCAGCTGCCGGTGCCGGAGGCCGCGCGGCAGTGCGAGCAGCTGCTGGAGTCCCGGCTGGTCGTCGTCGCGGGGCGCTCGTACGAGTTCGCGCACGACCTCGTCCACGAGGTGCTCTATGCGACGACGCCGGAGCCGACCCGGCTGTCCTATCACCGCGCGGCAGCTGACCTGCTGGTCGATCGACCGGAGGCGGTCGCGGCGCATGCAGCGGCCAGCGAGGACTGGCCCCGGGCCGCACGCTCGGGTTTGCTCGCCGCCCAGCGGGCCGCGGATCGCTACGCCGCGGCCGACGCAGAGCGGCTGCTCACCAACGCGCTGGCGGCGGCGGAGTCGGCGAACGACGTCGAACTGCGGGCTCGGATCCACGTCGCCCGGGCCCAGGTCCGAGAAGTGCTTGCCGCCTACCGTGACGCCGAACGCGATCTGTGGGCCGGCGCCCGCCTGGCGCGCGATGCCGGCGACGCCCGCCTGGAGATGCGTGCGCTACGGGGCCTCGGTGGCGACGTCACCGTGGCCCTCGGCCGGCCGATCGAGGAGTGCGTCACCCTGCTCGACGATGCGTTGCACATCGCCAGCTCGCTGGCCGACCGCGCGAGTGAGGCCGACGTACTCGCGCGGCTCGCGGTGCTGGCCTGCAACCAGCTGCGCTTCGACGAGTCGATCGCCCTCGGGGATCGAGCCGTCGCTGCCGCCAAGTCCGCCGGCGACGACCACACCCTGCCAGTCGCACTGGACGGACTGAAGGCGAGCCTGGCCTACCTCGGCGATGTCGACCGGCTGGCAGCTGTCGTAGCGACCCTCGAGCCACTCCTGCGCCAGACCGGAAACCTATTTCTCCTGCAGTGGACGGTGTTCGAGTCCTCATTCATCCCGTTCGCCCGGGCCGACTGGAGGCGGGCCGTCGACCTCGTCGGGGAGGCGCTGGCGCTCAACCGACGCAGCGGCCACGCAGCCTACGAGGGCTGGTTCCACGCCCACCTCGGCTGGATCGCCCGGCTCGAGGGAAGGCACGCCGCTGCCATCGAGCATGGCCGGCACAGCCTGGTGCGGGTGGGTGATCATCCGCACTCCTGGTGGAACACGTTCGGCCGCGCGATGCTCGCCAGCACTCTCCTCGAGGCTGGCGGCGCCGGTGAGGAGGTGACGGCGTTGCTCGAGGAGGGGCTGCACCTCGCCGATCGCGGCGGCACCCCGGCCTACCGGCTGCGGTGCCTGGCCTTGCTCGCGCAAGTGACCGGCTCACCCGAACTCCTCGCTGACGCCGATGCGACGCTAGCCAAGGTGTCCGCGCCGCCCGGACACGTGTGGCTGCACGGCGTCGACGTCTACGTGGCGATTGCCACCGCGCACCTCGACCACGGCTCGGTCGAAGCGGCGGCACACGTCATCGAACCGGTCCTGGCGGCGGCCCGCTCCACCGGCTCCGTCCCGGCCCTGGCTCAGGCACTGCTCGTCAACTCCCGCTGCGCATCGGCCCGCGGCGATACCGCGCAAGCCCGCGCCGCCGCGGGCGAGGCCGAGACGCTGGCCGCGCAGCACGGGATGCGGCACCTCAGCGAACTAGCCCAGGCACAGCACCTCGCACTTTGACCCCGCCAGCGTCGCTGCGGGCCTCAATTTCCGACGCTGGCGGGGTCAAAGAGCGTGAGAGCGAGCATCTGGGGCCCCTTCTTGCGCTGCCGCCACCGTCGTCCCCCCGCATTTGCAATGGCGCTGCAACGAATTTGCAGCGCGCGGCGCGAGGGTGGCGCTCGACATCAACCACCTCGTCCACACAGGAGGACATCATGGCTATCGACCAAGACAAACTAGGTGAGTTCCTGGGCCACTTCGTCGGCGACCTCGGGGCGACCATGGCGGCCGGCAACGTCGTCATCGGCGACCGGCTCGGGCTCTACCGCGAACTCGCGGCGGCGCCGGCCAGCGCCGACGAACTGGCCCGGCGCACCAGCACCGATCCGCGTTACGTGGCCGAGTGGCTGCGCGGCCAGGCGGCCGGTGGGTACGTCGAGTACGACGCGGCCTCGGACAGCTACTCGATGACCGAGGAGCAGGCGTTCGCGCTGACCAACCCGGACGGCGCCGTGTACATCCCCGGCGCATTCCAGCTCGCGCTGGGAACCCTGCGGGCCGAGCCGCGTGTCGTCGAGGCGTTTCAGACCGGCCAGGGCATCGGCTGGCATGAGCACGACGACCTGGTCTTCGAGGGCTGCGAGCGCTTTTTCCGGCCGGGCTACATTGCCAATCTGATCCCGTCCTGGATCCCCTCGCTCGAGGGCGTCGAGGCCAAACTGCAGTCGGGCGCGAAGGTGGCCGACATCGGCTGCGGACACGGCGCCTCGAGCGTGCTGCTCGGCCAGGCCTACCCGGCGTCCACGGTGGTCGGCTCGGACTACCACGAAGGGTCGATCGAGAGCGCCCGCAAGCGCGCGGCGGACGCGGGCGTGGCAGAGCGAGTCAGCTTCGAGGTCGCGTCGGCGCAGATGTTCGGCGGCACCGACTACGACCTGGTCGCGACGTTCGACTGCCTGCACGACATGGGGGACCCCATCGGCGCGGCACGCCACATCCGCGAGGCGCTGGCCCCGGACGGCACCTGGCTGATCGTCGAGCCGGCGGCGCAGGACACGGTCGGGGGCAACCTCAATCCGGTCGGCCGGGTCTACTACGGGTTCTCGACGTTCCTGTGCGTGCCGAACGCGCTGTCCCAGAGCGGCGGGTATGCGTTGGGCGCCCAGGCCGGGGAGGCAGCCATCCGCCGGGTCGCAACCGACGCCGGCTTCACCCGCTTCCGCCGTGCGGGCGAGACACCGTTCAACCTGGTGTACGAAGCGCGTCCCTGACAAGCTCGCTTCGTAGCCGACCACGGGGGCGTGCAGTGACGGATCAAGGCGACGCCTATTCGGGGGCTCTGGACAGCGCGTCGGCGCATGCCCGCACGTGGCTGGCCTCGGTCGGGCACCGGCCGGTCCCGCCCCAGGCAGGCGTCGATGACCTTCGCGTGGCGTTGGGCGCAGGGTTGCCGAACGGGCCGTCGGAGCCCGCCGACGTCGTCGAGCTGCTCGCCCAGGCGGTCGAACCCGGGCTGATGGCCATCGGGTCGGGCCGCTTCTTCGGCTGGGTGATGGGCGGGACGCTGCCGGCCGCCCTGGCCGCGGACTGGTTGCTCAGTGCGTGGGACCAGAACACCGGCCTGCGCTACGCCACGCCGGGCGCCGCCGCCGTGGAGGAGACGGCGGCGGCGTGGCTGCTGGACCTGCTCGGCCTGCCCGCCGATGCCGACGTCGGCTTCGTCACCGGCGCGACGATGGCCAACTTCACCGGGCTGGCGGCCGGGCGCCAGCAGGTGCTCGTCGACGCGGGGTGGGACCTTGACCGCCAGGGTCTCAGCGGCGCGCCGCGGGTGCGGGTCCTGGTCGGGTCCGAGCGCCACGACTCCGTCGATCTCACGCTGCGTTACCTGGGCTTGGGCGCACCGCTGCCGGTGGCTGCCGACGGGCAGGGCCGCATCCGCCTCGACGCGCTGGCCGAGGCGCTCGAGAGCGGCACCGGTCCCACCATCGTGTGCCTGCAGGCCGGCAACCTGCATTCCGGTGCCTTCGACCCGATCGCGGCGGCCACGGAGTTGGCACATCAGCACGGCGCGTGGGTGCACGTCGACGGAGCGTTCGGGCTGTGGGCCGCCGCTTCACCGGCGCTGCGTCCGGTGCTGGCCGGCTACGAAACCGCGGACTCCTGGGCGACGGACGCGCACAAGACGCTCAATGTCCCGTATGACTGCGGTGTCGCGATCGTCGCCCGGCCAGCGGCCTTGCGGGCGGCGTTCGGGGTGCACACCAGCTACCTCATCGCCGACCAGGCGGGGGTGGGCGACCCGCTGGAGAAGGTCCCGGAGATGTCGCGACGGGCCCGCGGCGTGCCGGTGTGGGCCGCGCTGCGCTCGCTGGGCCGTTCGGGTGTCGCGGACCTCGTCGACGGACTGGCCCGGCACGCCCGCGCACTCGCGGCCGGCGTCGCCGAGATCGACGGGGCCGAGGTGCTCAACGAGATCGACTTCACCCAGGTCTGCCTCGCATTCGGCGACGACGCCCGGACCCGCGCGGTGACCGCGCAGGTGCTGGCCGACGGCACGGCGTGGATGTCGGGGTCGCGCTGGCACGACCGCGATGTCCTGCGGATCTCGGTGAGCAACTGGACGACTGACGAGACAGATGTTCGGGCCTCGGTCGACGCGGTGCGCCGCGCCGTCGCCGCGACTAGTCCGCGCTAGGGGCCGTGCGCTGCCACGGCCGCAGCTTCTCCAGTTGCGCGGCGAGCGCGAGCAGTAGCGCCTCGCCGCCCGGCCTGGTGACGAGCTGCACCGAGAGCGGTGTGCCGTTCGGGTGCAGCCCGGCCGGCACGGCCATCGCGGGCCAGCCGGCCAGGTTCCAATGGCCGCCGAACGGCGCGAAATGTGAATTCGACCAGATGTTGGCCCGCCAGCTCTGGCGCGCCCACGCCTTGGCCGCCGGCGGCGGCTGCGCCAGGGTCGGCGTGAGCAACACGTCGTGCTGGTCGAAGAACGTCCCGACGCGGCGCTGCCATCGCTCGCGACCCCCGTCACGCGGCAGTCCGAGCCGCAGGGCGCGCCGCCCTATCGCGGCGTGCCGGCGAGTGCGGGGCGACAGTTGGTCGCGGTCGATGACCAGCCGGGCGTCGACCTCGGTCCCGGCGAACCAGCGGACCAGCTCCGACCCGGCTGACAGCTGGCCGTAGGGCGGATCGGCGTCGCGCACGGTGTGACCGGCCCCGCGCAGCAGGCCGGCGGTCTCCTGTGCCGCGGCGGCCCAGTGCTTGTCGACAGGGATCCCCGGTCCCGGCGCTTTGGTCGAGACCGCGATCCGGACGTTGCCGGCGTTCGAGATCGTGGCCAGTTCGGGTTGGGCCGCCAGCACCGACAGCAACAGGGCAGCGTCTTCGACAGTCGTCGTCAGCGGGCCGTTCTCGGCCATCCCGAACCACGACCCGTGACCGAGGTCCGGGACGACGCCGAGCCCGGGCTTGATTCCGACCAGTCCGCAGCAGGCCGCCGGGATGCGGATCGAGCCCATGCCGTCGTTGCCCTGTGCGGCGGGCACCATGCCCGCTGCCACGGCGGCCGCAGCACCGCCGGACGAGCCCCCCGGGGTGCGCGAGCGGTCCCACGGATTGCGGGTGATGCCGAAGTCGGAGTCGGTGGTCCCCCAGACGCACAGTTCGGGAACCCGGGTGAGCCCGACGACCACGGCTCCGGCGGCTCGTAGCCGTCGCACGATCTCGTGGTCGGTCTTCTGCGGTGCCGGGTCGCTGCCCGACGAGCCGTTGCGCATCGGCTCGCCGGCCACGGGAGTGTTGTCCTTGATCGGGATGGGGACGCCGGCCAAGGGCAGTGAGCGCTTGTCAGCGCGGGCGTCGACAGCGTCGGCCTCATGCAGCGACTTGAAGACGCGCACCTCCTGGAACGCCCCGATGGAACCGTCGAGCCTCTCGATCCGTTCGAGGGCACGTTCGGTGACATCCCGGGCGGTCACTGTGCCACTGTGCACGGCGGCGGCGATCTCGGCGGCGGTCTGGGTCATGCCCGGACGTTACCGGGAGCGCAGCGTGTCCAGGCCGTCGCCGGACAAGTTGTCCATGGCGCCACCCCGACCGGCCATGGCAAGCGTCAGTGACAGCAGCGGTCCGGTGACCTCGGCACCGCGGCCGTGCGACCAGTCGGTGTCGGTGGCGCGCAGCTGCAGTCCGGCGATGCGACGCCGGGCCCCGACGAGAACGTTGGTGCGCTTGTAGAAGTTCGCTACCTGCACGACGGCACTCTGCGGGTAGCTGTGCTCGATCTTGAGGGGTTGGCGAATGTCCTGCCCATGCAGAAGGATCTCGCCGAAGATGAGCACAGTCGGCCACGGTGGCCCGGTCGTGGCCGAGACGTGCGCTCGGAAGTCGGTGAGCAGGTCGGCAGTGCTGCCACGGTTGTGGGCCAGCACTTCCCTTGCGTTCAGAGCGTGCAGACGTAGCCCCGTCATGATCAGGCGGCTGGTGAACTCCGCGGGCGTGATCGTCGCCGTCGCGGTGAGGTGGGCGGCCAACTCACGGACCGTCCACCGGACGCACATGGACTGGGATTCCCACTGCCAGGGCCGCAACCCGGCCAGGTCGCGCGCCAGCGCGGAGCGTTCGGCGTGGATGAGCGGCCAAAGATCAGGTCCCATCCGCGCAACGGTAGATGGTCACTTTCCCAGCAACGCCCCGGTCGCCGCTATCCACCCACGGCCGGCGCCGGTCTTCCTGGCGCTGAGTGACGCCGCCGGAACCGAGCCCAAGTGCGCCGCGCCCTGGACCTCGATCGCCGAGCGGCGGGCGGCGAACATGCGGCTGTTCGCCGCGGACCTGCGGGCGACGGGCGAGCTTCGCACGGACCTGTCCGACGACGAGGTGGCCGACATTGTCTGGAGCATGAACGCGGTCGAGTTCTGGGTTTTGCTCGTCGATCAAAGGGGATGGTCTCCGGAGCGCTTCGGTGAATGGCTGACCGACGCCTGGACCCGCGTGCTGCTCGCGCCTTAGCT
>JALYVG010000183.1 GCA_030853345.1 Actinomycetota bacterium
GTACGGCGGTTCGTCGGTCGCTGACGCCGAGCGGATCAAGCGGGTAGCCGAGCGCATTGTTGCCACCCGGCGCAGCGGCAACGACGTCGTGGTTGTCGTATCCGCGATGGGCGACACCACCGACGAGTTGATCGACCTGGCCGAGCAGATCGTCCCTGTCCCGTCCGGGCGCGAGTTCGACATGCTGCTGACGGCCGGCGAGCGCATCTCGATGGCCTTGCTCGCCATGGCCATCAACTCACTGGGCTATAAGGCCGAGTCATTCACGGGATCTCAGGCCGGCGTGCTCACCACGAGTGTGCACGGCAAGGCCCGCATCGTAAACATCACGCCGGGCCGGGTGCGCAGCTCGGTGACGGCGGGCAACGTGGCAATCGTCGCGGGTTTTCAGGGCTTCTCCAAAGAGACGATGAACATCACGACCCTCGGTCGCGGCGGGTCCGACACCACAGCGGTCGCGCTGGCCGCCGCGCTCGAGGCCGACGTGTGCGAGATCTACACCGACGTCGACGGCGTGTACACCGCCGACCCGCGCATCGTGCCCAACGCGCGCAGGTTGGCGAAGGTCAGCTACGAGGAGATGCTCGAACTCGCCGCGAGTGGGGCCAAGATCCTGCACCTACGCAGCGTCGAGTACGGCCGGCGCTACGGCGTGCCGATCCACGTCCGCTCGTCATTTTCGAACAACGCCGGCACCATCGTCGCCGGACACATGGAGGACCTTGCCGTGGAAGACGCAATCATCAGTGGCGTTGCGCATGACCGCAGCGAGGTCAAGGTCACGGTCGTCGGTGTTCCCGACAAGCCCGGCGAAGCAGCCGCCATCTTCAGTGAGCTTGCGGCAGCCGAGATCAACATCGACATGATCGTGCAGAACATCTCGACGGGCGGCACCGGGCGTACCGACGTGTCATTCACGTTGCCCGCATCCGACGGAGCCACCGCACTGGCCGCGCTGAACAAGGTCCGTGCAAAGGTGGGGTTCGAGGACCTGCTCTATGACGACCACGTCGGCAAGCTGTCGCTCGTCGGGGCAGGTATGCGCTCGCACCCTGGTGTCTCGGCGAAGTTCTTCACGGCGCTGGCCGACGCCGGGGTCAACGTAGAAATGATCTCGACGTCAGAGATCCGCATCTCGGTGGTGTGCCGCGACACCGACCTCGACGTCGCGGTACGGGCGGTGCACGACGCCTTCGAGCTGGGCTCGGCCGACGAACAAGCCGTCGTCTACGGGGGAACGGGCCGATGAGAGTCGGGATCGTCGGCGCCACCGGGCAGGTGGGCTCGGTCATGCGTCGCATCCTGGCCGAACGGTCCTTTCCTCTCTCCGACATGCGTTACTTCGCCTCGGCCCGTTCGGCCGGCACCACGCTGCAGTGGGAGGGTGTGGATGTCCGGGTCGAGGACGCTGACACGGCTGATGCGTCGGGGCTGGATGTCGCGCTGTTTTCGGCCGGGGCCGCGACATCGCGCGACCTGGCGCCGAGATTCGCCGCCGCCGGTGCCGTGGTCGTCGACAACTCTTCGGCCTGGCGCATGGACCCCGATGTTCCGCTGATCGTGGCCGAGGTGAACGGGGCCGCGATTGCCGACGCCCGTAAGGGGATCATCGCTAACCCGAACTGCACGACGATGGCGGCGATGCCCGTGCTCGCCCCGCTGCATCACGAGGCCGGACTGGTCCGGCTGGTCGTCTCGACCTACCAGGCCGTCTCGGGTGCGGGGCTGGCCGGCGTCGACGAGCTCGACAAGCAGGTGCGCCAGGTTGTCGATCGCGCCGCCGAGCTCACCCACGACGGCTCGGCGGTGACCTTCCCGGAGCCGGTGAAGTTCGCCCGGCCGATCGCGTTCAACGTGTTGCCGTTGGCCGGTTCGATCGTCGACGACGGCAGCTTCGAGAGCGACGAGGAACAGAAGCTGCGCAACGAGTCGCGCAAGATCCTGGGCATCGCGGACCTGCGTGTGTCGGGTACCTGCGTCCGGGTGCCGGTGTTCACCGGTCACTCGCTGTCGATCAACGCCGAGTTCGCCCGGCCGCTGTCGGTAGCGCGGGCACTGGAACTGTTGTCGCTCGCGCCGGGCGTCGAAGTCACCGACATTCCGACGCCGCTGCTGGCCGCTGGTGCCGACCCCAGCTACGTCGGTCGCGTCCGGCAGGATCCCGGCGTCGAGGACGGTCGGGGGCTGGCCCTGTTCGTCAGCAACGACAACCTGCGCAAGGGGGCTGCACTGAACGCCGTCCAGATCGCCGAGCTGATCGCGGCCGGCTCCTAGCTCGATCCGGTGCACCGGATCAGCGGGCGGGGGTGTTCCACTCGAAGGGTTCCATCTCGCGCAGCACCCGCCGGCGACGGTTGCGCGGCAGGTGATCGATGTAGAGAACCCCGCGCAGGTGCTCGGTCTCGTGCTGCAGGCAGCGGGCGAAGAACCCGGTGCCGGTCACCTCGACCGGCTCGCCCACGCGGTCGACGCCGCGCACCGTCGCCTGCGGCGGGCGCGCCAGCTCGTGGTACGGGCCGGGGACAGACAGACACCCCTCGTCGTGGTCCTCGGGCTCGCCGCTGGTCTCGATTCTCGGGTTGACCACGTGCCCGATGTGGCGCACACCGGCGGCGTCACGGCAGTCGTAAACGAACACCGCCAGGTCGACGCCGACTTGCGGAGCTGCCAGGCCGACGCCCTCGGCGATCGCCATCGAGGCGAACATGTCGTCGATGAGCCGGCCGAGTTCGGCGTCGAAGTTGCTCACCTGGCGGCACGGCTGGTGCAGCACCGGGTCGCCGGCGACTCTGATCAATCGAGGGGTACCTGCCACGAGTGGCAACCCTAGACGAGCGCCGAGCAAAGGCTACGTACGGAGCGGGCGGTGCTCGACGGCGCTGCTATAGGCGGGGGGCATCGGTGTAGGCCCTCCTGCCCTCGCGCGGCGGACCACGAGTGCCGCTGTCGGTCAGGACCGGCGTGGCTCGCCGCGGAGAACGCAGAACTCGTTGCCTTCGGGATCGGCGCGCACCACGAACGGATCGTCTGCCCGACGTCGGCGTGACGCGCGCCGAACCCGAGCAGGCGGTCGACCTCCGCCTCCACCTCGACCTCGACGTCGCCGTCGACCGGACGCAGATCCAGGTGAAGTCGGATCCTGCCCTGCGTGGGCTCGGCGGTGCGCTGCATCCAGATCGTGTTCCCTCCGCCGGCCGTGCCGGGCCGGCCCTCCGCCTAGGGCTGGCCCGGCCTGGGCTGCCGGCATGCTCAGGCGTTGATCGTCTGCCGGCCGTTGCTGGACTGGGTGATCTCGATCTTGCGCGGTTTCGCCCGCTCGGCCACCGGGATTCGCAGCGTGAGTACGCCCGCCTCGTAGCCGGCCTGAACCCGCTCGACGTCGAGGTTGTCACCCAGAATCAGTTGCCGGCTGAACACGCCACGTGGGCGCTCCGCGGCGATCAGCTCGTCGTCGCCGGACAGCGCCGGACGTTCGGCCCGGACGGTGAGCACATTGCGTTCGACGTCGAGATCGATCGAGCCGGGATCGACGCCGGGCAGATCGAACTCCACGACGAACTCCTCACCGGCCCGCCAGGCGTCCATGGGCATGGCCGCAGGCCGGGTGCTCGTGCCGAGGTTGCCCAGCATCTGCTGGGACAATCGGTCGAGTTCGCGGAACGGGTCGGTACGCATCAGCATCGCTTCCACCTCCGTAGGTCGCTGCTGTCGTCGATGTCGTGTGCGTCGTTCCGGTTCTCAGAATCTATGGTGACCGGAACAGATTTCTTATAGCACACGCATCAGGACGGCGGCAAGAGCGGCCGCCCGACCGGACGCTCGCCCCGGGACAGCATCTCCCCGGTGCGGGTGGGCCTGGACACAGGAGACGTGCCGGGTCGTTTGAGAATCGGCCCGGCAGGATATGCCTGGAGGGACGTGAGGGGGACTGTCATGGTGTCGACCGAGTCGGGTATCCGTCATTGGGCGCAGCGGCAGGCGCAGGCCTACCAGGGGGAAGCCGAACGCCCGCTGGGTGGCTACCTCGGTGTCATGGGCGCCTACGCCTCGGCGGTGGGTGCTGCCGCTCTGTTGACCAGAGTCACGCGCCGTAGTGCGCCGGAGCGGGTGTCACCGTACGACCTCGTGCAGATGAGTGTGGCGACGCACCGAATCAGCCGTACCGTCGCCAAGGATCCGGTGACCAGCCCGCTGCGCGCGCCGTTCACCACCTACCGAGGGACGAGCGCCCCGGCCGAACTGGACGAGGAAATTCGCGGTCACGGCGTCCGGCACTCGGTAGGTGAGCTGCTGACCTGCCCCATGTGCCTCGCCCAGTGGGTGGCCACCGGGCTGAGCGCGGGACTGGTTCTCGCGCCCCGGCAGACGCGCCTGTTGATGGCGATGTTCAGCGCGGTCGCCGGCGCGGACTTCCTGCAGTACATCTACGCGTGGCTCCAGCAAGCCGCCGAGTAGGGACGCGCACGCTCGTACTGAGCCGCCGAGCGCGACCAATGGCCGCGGGCAGGGGAACGGTCGCGCTGAGTGGACCAGACCGCCAGGACGGTTAGGACCCGTGCTGACCGGGAAGAACGGATGCCTAGCCCACCCACACCTGGGAGTGACCATGCCGCCGCGCCGCAAGAAGGATCAGAGTGCCCCCAAGCCGACCAGCCCCACCGGCGTTGCGACCGGTCACCTGTCTAGCGGCGACGTGCGTGCCCAGGCTGGCCGGATTCTGACCACGGCGCAGGGCCTACGCCTGCCCGACACCGATCATTCCCTGAAGGTGGGCGAACGCGGTCCGACTCTGCTGGAGGACTTCCACCTTCGGGAGAAGATCACCCATTTCGATCATGAGCGCATCCCCGAGCGGGTCGTGCACGCCCGCGGTGCCGCGGCCCACGGCGTCTTCCAGTCCTACGGCAGCGCCGAGTCAGTGACCCGCGCCGCGTTCCTGGCCGATAAGGGTCGCCAGACGCCGGTCTTCGTGCGCTTCTCGACGGTCGTCGGGTCCCGGGGCTCGGCGGACACGGTCCGCGACGTGCGCGGCTTCGCGGTGAAGTTCTACACCGACGAGGGCACCTTCGATCTGGTCGGCAACAACATGCCCGTCTTCTTCATCCAGGACGGCATCAAGTTCCCTGACATCATCCACGCGGTCAAGCCCCACCCTGATCGGGAAATCCCGCAGGCTCAGTCCGCGCACGACACGTTCTGGGACTTCGTGTCGCTGCACACCGAGGCGACCCACCACGTCATGTGGGCGATGAGCGACCGTGGCATTCCCCGGTCCTACCGGACGATGGAGGGCTTCGGCGTGCACACCTTCCGCCTCGTCAATGAGGCGGGGAAGACCACCCTGGTGAAGTTCCACTGGAAGCCGCTGGCCGGCGTCCACTCCCTTGTCTGGGAGGAAGCGCAGATCGCGGCCGGCTGCGACCCGGACTTCCACCGGCGGGACATGGCCGATGGGATCGAGGCCGGTGCCTTCCTCGAATACGAGCTCGGTATCCAGGTCATGCCCGACGACGGCACCGACAGCTTCGAAGGCATCGACCTGCTCGACCCCACCAAGATCGTGCCCGAGGAACTGGCCCCGGTTCAGCTGATCGGCAAGCTGAGCCTGAACCGCAACCCCACGAACTACTTCGCCGAGACCGAGCAGGTCGCCTTCCACACCGGCAACTTGGTGCCCGGGATCGAAGTCACCAACGACCCGCTGATGCAGGCCCGGCTGTTCTCCTACCTCGACACGCAACTCACCCGACTCGGCGGCCCGAACTTCACCCAGCTGCCGATCAATCGGCCGCACGCTCCGGTGAACGACATGCTGCGCGACGGAATGCACCAGACGGCCATCCACACCGGCCTCGCTCCGTACCGCCGCAACAGCATCGACGGTGGGCAGCCCGAGGTTGCCTCCGCCAAAGAAGGCGGCTATGTCCAGGTTCCGCGTCCGATCGACGGGATGCCGGTACGCGCCAACCCGGTCTCGTTCGGAGATCACTTCTCGCAGGCCACGATGTTCTACCGGAGCCTGACCGAGCTCGAACGGTTGCACATCGTCGAGGCCTTCACTTTCGAGCTGGGCAAGTGTTACGAGCAGGCCATCAAGGAGCGCGAGTTGCAGGTGTTGGCCGAGGTCGACGCGGACCTCTGCGCACAGGTCGCGGCCGGCCTGGGTCTCCCGGCGCCGACGGGCAACCCCGTCCAGGACGTGGTGCTCTCGCCTGCGCTGTCTCAGACCGTGACGGTGCCTGGCCCCATCGCGGGCCGCAAGATTGGTGTCATCGCCGATCGCGGCTCGGATCTCGCGGGTATCGCCCGGCTGCGCGCTGCGGCGGCCAAGCGCGGCGCGACCGTGCACGTGATCGCACCGGTCGGCGGTGTGCTGAGCCGCGGCACGCGGACTGAGATCGTCGAGCGGACGCTTCTCACCGTGCGGTCCATCGAGTTCGACGCCCTGGTGGTGGCCGGCCGGACCACCCCCAGCAACGACATCAAGCTCGTCGTTCTGCTGCAGGAGGCATACCGGCACAGCAAGGCCGTCGGGGCATGGGCCGACGGCGCGGCGGTCCTGCAGGGAGTCGGGATCCCGGTCGACGGTCCCGGCGTCGTGGTCGGGGCGTCCTCGGCCCGACCGTTCGCGGAGGAGTTGTTCGCCGCTGTCGGCCTGCACCGCGCGTGGGATCGCGCAGCCGACGTGATGGCCTCGGCGGTCCCGCCTGCCAGCTGAGTTGCCCGGTTATCGGCCGATGGCGTTCAGGCGACCGAATGCGTCGTGGCGTCCAGGTGGGCGAGAACCTGGGACATCCCGGCGGCGATGTCGTCACCGATCCTGTTCACGACGGTGCGCATCATCGACTCGCCGGCCTTGGCCAGCCCCTTGAACCTGACGCTGGTCTCATAGGTGACTGTCGTGCCGCCCGAAGAAGCCGCCTCGAACGTCATCGTGTCGGTACACTCGATTGCCCGGGTGCTGCTACGCAGCGTGATCGATCGGCCCGGATCCAAGTCGATCACCTGGTACCGCGAGGGCGAACGCAGGCGTCCTCGTCGTTGCACGATGTCGAATTCGCTGCCGACGCGCAAGGCACCAAAATCCAGGCGTAGACACCTGACCATGCGCGGGTCCCATGCTGCGGCTGTGGTGAAATCGCAAAGATAGTTAGCCACCTGCTCGATCGGCCAGTCGGTCTCGACCTGACGCCGAATCTCGATCATGTTCGTGCCACGATGTCCTGCCATTCGTCGGCCCCGATGCAGTGATCGAACGAGCTTCTGATCGCTGGTAGCTCTCCGTATTCTCTTGCTCTACCTACCTACCCGGATCTCACACGTTCTACGCGGCTGTCAGACGTCGATGACCGAGGGCAGGAGTAACTCGCCCCGACATAACGGGCGATAGTCCGCTATGTGCACCCATCAAATCTTGTGTGGTCGCCCCGGCAGCGGCAGGGTGCCTGGTCATGGACCCCGAGATCGCGGCGCTTGAGCCGCAGCAGAGCGGATACGTCGACGTCAACGGCCTGCACATGTATTACCAGAGCTACGGAGCGGGCTCACCGCTTGTCCTGCTACACGGCGGGATGCTGACAATCGAACTGAACTTCGCCGGCCTGATCCCGGCCCTGGCCACCAACCACCAGGTCATCGGCGTGGAGGCCCAGGGCCACGGCCGCACAGCCGACATCCACCGCCCGATCACCCCGGCCGCGCTCGCGAGCGACGTCGTAGCGCTGCTCGACGAACTCGGGATCGGTCGAGCGCATGTATTCGGGCACAGCATGGGCGCCGCGACAGCCATGGAGCTCGCGGTGAGCCATCCGGCCCGGGTTCGCTCGATCGTGGCGGCGTCGGTTTCGGTGCGCCGGGACGGGCTGCACGAGGATCTCACCGACCCGGCCAAGATGGCCACGTCAACCCGGATGCCGACCCAGCAGGACTTCCTCGAATTCAAGGAGGCCTACGAACGACTCTCACCGCATCCGGAACAGTTCACGGAGTTCCTCGCGAGACTGTCCGAGAGCAACGCGGACACCGAGGGATGGTCTGACGAGCAGTTGGCCGGCATTACCGCGCCGGTCCTGCTCGTGCTGGGCGACCGCGACTTCACGACCGTCGAGCACGGCGGAGCGATGCTGGCGCTGATCCCGGGCTCGCAGCTCGCTGTGCTGCCCGACACCACGCACATGCAGGTGACGCGGCGCCCTGAGTTGCTGTTGCCGATGCTGGCCCGGTTCTTGGACTGAGCACTCGCGAACGGTGGCCTCGAGCACGACCGGGACGTTCAGGAGACTCTGGCCGCGCGGACGACGACTACCGGGCACGGGCCGTGACGCACGCAGTACTCCGCCACCGACCCGAGCAGCATGCCGGGAAACGCGGCGCGGCCGTGCGCACCCACGACCAGCAACGACGCATCGTGGGCATGGCTGAGCAGTGCCGGCCCCGGTGGCCCCTCGACGACGATGTCGGTGACGGCGACGTGGGGGTAGTCGGCGAGCGCGGCGGTCAACACCTCGCGCAAGGTCTGTGCCGTGTCGGATGCCAGGTCGACTCCGGGTGGAATCCGGGTCACGTAGTTGGGCCAGCGCCACGTCGCGACCGCACGCAGGTGCGCGCCAGTCATCTGTGCCTGCGCCGCGGCCCACCGTACGGCGTCCGCGCTGGGGTCCGAGCCGTCGACTCCGACCACGATGACCGATGAGCTCCCGGACGAACTAGTCATGGCTGCGCGCCCCGTCATCGGCCTCGTCTGGGGCAGGCAACTTCAGCGGGTTGACCCGCCACCACACCAGGAACAGCAGCCCCAGCACCAGCATGCCGATGCCCAGCCACAGATTGATGTTGATGTCGCTGGCCTTCTTGAGCTGGGAGTCCGAAGTGAACAACCCCGCCACGATGAGCATGATGCCGTACACCGTGAAGAGCCCACCGATCAGCACGCGGATGTCGAACAGCCGCGCCGCCGCGGACTTGGTCGTGTCCCCGTTCGCGGGGGTTGTCTCGTCAGGCATCGGTCAACCTCCTAGGCGAAGATCACGGACAGGACGACGACGATCCCGAGCGACGTCGCGCCGAGGATCTTGGGGGAGGCCCACCACGCGGGCTTGGGCGCCTGGGCCGGGTCCGGTGCGTCCGGATCCTTGATGCCGTACACCAGGCCGCGCAACTCGGACTCCGGCTTGGGTTGGGTGACCAGAGTGACGGCCACCGTGACGACGACGTCGGCCAGGAAGGCAACGAGCGCGCCGTAGAAGTTGAGCATCTGAGCATTGATCTTGGTGTGCGCGGGATCGAACACGCCGCCCGGATAGAAGTACGCAATGTGGTAGCCGGCGAAGTGCATCACGCCGGCGCCGAGAGTGCCCGCCACCAACCCGGCCAGGCCGGCCCACGGGGTGGTGCGCTTCCAAAACATCGCGATGATGAACGTCGCGAACAGTGGCGCGTTGAAATAGGAGAACAGCAACTGGATGTAGTTCATGATGTTGCTGTAGCCCGAGGCGATGAACGCGGTGAATATTCCGATCACGATGCCGACGACGGTGATGACCCGCCCCACGCTGAGGTAGTACCGGTCGCGTCGACCCTTCACGACGTAGGTCTGCCAGATGTCATACGTGAACACGGTGTTGAACGAGCTGATGTTGGCTGCCATCCCGGCCATGAATGCCGCCAGCAACCCGGCCAGGGCGACACCCAACGTGCCGTTCGGTAGGAACTTGTTCATCAGTAAGGGAATCGCGTCATTGTAGGTGAGGTTCTTGGTCTGGCCGAGCTTCGGGATCAGCACCAGCGCGATCAGGCCGGGAATGATCGTCAGCGCCGGGATGAAGATCTTGGGGAACGAGCCGATCAACGGTGTGCGCTGTGCCGCGGACAGGTCCTTGGCCGACAGCGCTCTCTGCACCTCGGCGAAGTTCGTCGTCCAGTACCCGAACGACAGGACGAATCCGAGACCCATCACGATGCCGATCCAGTCGCCGAGCGGGTTGGTCCAATGGCCGACGTTGGTGCCGCTCCACGTCGAGAAGGACTCGGACCCGAGCGCGGTATGCGTGACCTTCTCCTTGAGGCCGCTGTACCCACCGACCTCGTTCAGGCCGATGATCACCAGCGGCACCAAACCCGCGACGATGACGAAGAACTGCAGCACCTCGTTGTAGATGGCGCCAGACAGCCCGCCGAGCGTGATGTAGACGAGGACGAAGACCGCCGAGATCACGATCGACAGCCAGATCGGCCAACCGATGAGGGCATTGATGACCAGCGCCAGCGCGTAGAGGTTCACACCGGCAGTGAGGACAGCGGCCAGCGCGAACGAGAGCGCGTTGAACAGATGGGTGGCCGGGTTGAAGCGGCGGAGGAGGAATTCCGGGACGCTGCGGACCTTGGAACCGTAGTAGAACGGCATCATCACGATGCCGAGGAACACCATCGCGGGCACCGCACCGACCCAGTAGAAGTGCAGCGTCGACATCCCGTACTGGGCGCCGTTCGCGGCCATGCCGAGTATCTCGATAGCACCGAGGTTGGCCGAGATGAAGGCCAGCCCGGTCACCCAGGCCGGCAGCGAGCGGCCCGAGAGCAGGAAGTCCTCGCTGGTCGCGATCGCCCGTCTGGCCATCACCCCGATCGCAACGACCAGCGCGAAGTAGATCCCCAGGATCACGTAGTCGAAGAAGTTGACGTCGAGTCTGAGCACCGCGACCAGCCTCCATACTGCGCCAAAGCGATATTTGCCTTCGGCTTCCTGCCGGTGGTGCTTCCCTTGATGGACATCCGCGTAACCAGGGGATCCGATTCTTCGGCCACGTCTGCCACGCCGGCCACGCCGGCCACACCAGCCACGTCTGCCACGCCGGCCACGCCGGCCACGTCTGCCACGTCGGCCATGTCTCCGTCGCCTCGGTCGACAAGACGGACCCTGCCGTGGAAGCGCTCGGTCGAGATCAGCGAATGGCTCGCCGCCCAGGCTTTACCGCGGGTTACCGCCTATATCCAGGAGGCACTGCGGCGCCTGCAGAGCACGGATGCTGGCTGGCCCCGGGCTAGTCGTTCGGTTGCTTCTTAGCCATCCGTGGCCGGCCAGGCTCGTCGCGCAGCGCCCGCGGCGTCGGCAGGAAGTTCGACCGGCGAGTCGTGCGCAGATCTTGCCGCTGGGTGCGGGTGGCCGAGCGGATGTCGGCCATGCGCCGCGGCTGATGACCACGCCGCCGGTCGTGGCGGTCGGCGATGCGCAGAAGCACCAGCAACACGACGATCACCGCGGCGAGGACGATCAGCAGGATCACCCCACAATCGTGCCACGATCACGTGCGGACCGGTGCACTCAGAAATGTGGGAGTAGCCGCGGGTCCGGGTGTAGCGAGGCCGACAGGTCGATGAGGATGAATTCGTTGTCGTCCGGAGCGAGCGGGCCGGTGCGCTCGTTCGTCTTGCTCCGCGAACGGCCGTTGGAGAAGGGGTAGTTGTTGTCGTTGGCCACCACGATGGTGTGGTCGTTCACGACGTGTACCGACTCGATGGTGTTGAACGGGAAGCGGAAGAAATCTCCGTCACCGCCGAGCTTTTTCGGGTCCGGAACCGCCATCAGGTCGGCCAGCGGCTGCTTGTCGACGTAGCCGCTGCGGCGGTGGGCGCCCTTGGTGTCCAGGATGAACACCTTCTTCATCCGTGGCGCGGGAATGGCGTCGCCGTTGCTGTCCCGCTCGACCACCAGGAACCGGTGGTCGTCGAGGGCGGTCAGATCCGCGGCACTTTCGCCTCCGGTTCCCGTCGGGGCGACCGCATTCGGGTAGGCCCTGGCGCCGTTGGCCAGCAGCAACGTGCTCAGGTCGACCTTGGCGCCGGGGAACTCCAGGCGCAGCTTGCGCACCTCGCCGGTGAAACGGCGGTGTGCGATGTCGAAGGTGGCGATGCGCAGATCCTGCGGGTCGTCGGCGCCGATCGCACCCTCGGTCATGGCGTAGAGGTGCCTGCGGTCCGGGCTGACGGCGAGGTCCTCGAACCCGCGGCTGCCCGCCAAGTTCGGTGCCTCACCGGCCAGGACGTTGAGTGTGGGGTTCTGGGGCGACTTGACGCCCGGGTAGGAGATCGGGGCCTCGAGCAGCCGGCCCCTGGTGTCAGCGTGGAGCAGGAACGGGCCGAACTCGTCGCCGATCCAGAATGTGCCGTCACGCGCGATCTGCACCGACTCAGGGTCGAAGTCGAAGCCGGTGAGCAGCCGGGCCGACGGGTCCGTCCCGCAGGCCGGCGGCGGTGAGCCCGGCAGCACGTTGAACGACAACGGCGGCAGCGGCGAACCGTGGGTGGGGTCGCACACCGTCTGCCACGGCACCTTCCTGCCGGGATCACTGAGGATCACCGTGTCGAGCACCGTCGGTCCCGAGGCCCGGCCGAAGTTGAGGTTCATCTTGTACATGGCGAGCTGCCAGTCGGCCGAGGTGTTGCGCGCGCCGTAGCCGTTGTCAGCCAGCGCCCACCACGCACCGTGGCCGGCCGGGATGAGGGCGCTGACCCCTTGGACGGGCTGGTTCGCGAACACCGGTCCGGTGGCGGGCACGGTCAAGCCGTTGGCCCGGGCGGTGGCCCGGTCGGTGGCACTCAGGAAAGCACCCGACGGCGGTGAGCCCGGACGATTGGCCGAGGAGGCCAGCACGCTGAGGCCGGCAAGCTGGGCCTGCTGGTGCGGCGCGGGCCGCTGATCGGCGTGGCTGGTCACCACGCTGCCAACCAACGCGCCGACGATACCCGCGGCCACCACCGCAATCGCTGTTCTCATAGCTTTGTCCTTCCATGACTGCGCCGGCCGACGCTATTCACGCTGTTTTGCCACCCTAAGGGGCCTATGCCCCCCTTGCCTACCGGCTGCCCCTGCGATCGCCGGGCATCGACTTCGGCCGGCGATCGGGCGAGCGGCGGGCCCGGGATCCCTGACGGCGAGTGGCTAGTAAGGCAGGTAATAGGTGAGCAGGTCCGCGGTCTGGGGCGGGAAGAGGGCCTCGAACAGCGCCCGGTTGGGGCCGGGATAGACGTCGGGTCGCTGCCGGGCCAGGCCGGCGATGCCGCGCTGGCCGAACAGCAATGCACCCAGCGCGTCGGGGGCCACGCCCGCGCCGCCGATCGCGCCCGGTGCCTGCAACGGCCCGCCGGTGATCACCGCACCCAGCCCGTCCTGGCCGATCGGCAGCCGGTAGTGGCGGCCGAACGTCGAGAGCACGACTGCGGGCACGCCACCGGTGGCGGCCAGGTCTGGCGTTGCGACCCGGGTCAGCCGCTCGCCGAGGACGGGCCGAAGCTGGTCGAGCAGGATAGCCGGGTCGGGAATGCGGACGTAGTACTGATTCGCCTGCTCCTCGTCGGCCGCGCGCAGCTGGGCTGCCCACGAGGAGTTGGGCATCGTGCCGGGGCGATCCACGACGCGCAGCGGCCGGGTGCCGGCCAAGCTCAGCAGCCCGGACAGCAGGTCGCTCGCGGCGTTCTCGTCGCTCGCGGCGACCTCGGCGGCCAGCACTTCGCCGTCCGGGTCGCCCTGCACGCGGGCGCAGGCAACAACCGAGTCGCCGCGGTCCAGCACCCAGGTGGTGCTGGACTCATGCTGGACGAGCCAGCGCGTCCTGGCTCGCGAGTGCGGCATTGCGACGTCCACGGTGGCCTGCGCCGCCTCTTGCAGAGCTCGTAGGGCTGTGACGTCGGCCAGCGTGGCCGGGCGCAGCCTGGCGCGCCCGCTGCCCTGAGGTCCGGACCGATCTCGCTTGCGGTCCACCGTTCGCGGTTGCGGGATGTCGATGGCGTAGTCGTAGCCGAAGAGCCGGTAGAAGTACGGGATACCGACCATCACCTGCACGACCTGTCCACGCTCGGCCGAGCGGGCGTGCGCCCAGGCCATGAGCGCGCGGACCAGCCCGCGGCCCTCGTAAGCCCTGGCCGTCGCGACCAATTCGACCTGACCCGCGGGCAGTTCGACCGAGCCCAACCGCAGCCGCTCGTCCAGCAGAGTGGCGGTCGACACGACCCGGCCGGCGTCGGTGATGACGGCGCAGGATTCCCAGCCCGCGTCGGGATCGGCCATCACGAGCCGGTGGTCGAGCGCGTCGGCCTCCTCGCCGCGCTCGACGAGCAGCGCACCGATCTGCTCCAGGTCAGGGGGCCCGGCACTACGCAGCACGAGACCACCCGGTAACTGCCGCTCAGCCGCGTCGATGCTCACCCGTCAAGTGTCGACCATGGGTGGCCGGCGCTCACGGCGGCCAGACCCGCAGAACGACCCGGCCCACGATGTCGTCGACGCTGATCGCACCGAACGTCCGGGAGTCGACCGAATCGGACCGGTTGTCGCCCATGACGAATACGGTCCCGGTCGCGACCTCAATGGGTCCGAAATACGTCGCGTCCATCAGGTTGTAGTCCACGAACGATTCGGGCACGGGCGTGCCGTTCACCGTGAGGACGCCGTCTGCGATGCCCACCGAGTCGCCCCCGACGGCGACCACGCGCTTGACCACCAGTCCAGACGTCCCAGGAACGTGGAACGCGATGACGTCGCGCCGGTGCGGGTGGTGGGCACGACCTCCGAATTTCTGGACGAGAACCTGATTGCCGGAGTGAAACGTCGGCGACATGCTGCTCGAGCTCACCCGAACCGGCTCGGCCAGGAAGATCAGGGTGAGCGCCACGAGCAGTGTGATGACCACCAGCGGCGCGATCGCGCGCACCACGCCGGGCCGCCGCGCGGACCGGCGTTCCTTGCGCCGCCGTCGCGCATCGCGCAGCCGCGCAGCGACGTCGACCGTCGTCAGTTGAGCACCGACGTCGCGCGCAGGGCCAGCATGGCCAGTCCGCAGACAAAGATCCCGTTGCCCGTCCAGCGCCGGTGCCTGGGCGGCAACAGGTAGATCAGGAGTGCGACGACGGCCAACTCCGCGACCACGGAGGTCAGGTCGAGGGGGCCGACCGGTTCGGCGCTGGTGGCGATGGGTTGGCCGGGGAAGATCGGCACGCCGTTGCCGTGGCCGCCGACCGCGTGCGCCAGGTGAGAGCCGCCGGACCCGTGCGCGTCACCGTGGTTCACTGGCGCGAACGGCAGGCCCGACGTCCGGCTCCACACGTAGACGGCGATGACGCCGACACTGGACCAGATCGCGGCGAGCAGCGTGATCGGCGCGGGTCGGCGGACCAGGACGACTGCCAACGACGCCTGTCCCATGGCCAGGACGCCGAAGAAGACGGCGGCCGGCAGCCATTCCCGCACGTGGGCGGACATGACGTCGACATGGATCGCGGCGGAGATTGCCAACAGTGCTGCCGATGTCAGCAGAACCACCCGGCGTGCGTCCGGGCGCGAGGGTTCAGCGCGAACCTGGTTCTCAGCGACCAGCGTCACGAGAGGCCTACAACGAGCCGTCGGGCAGGTTGGAGCACGGGTCGGACAGCGGGTCGACGGACGGCGTCACGTCGTCGAAGACCTCGAACTGCGCCATCATGTCGTGGTCCTCGTGCACCGTGTTGTGGCAGTGCATCATGTACTTCCCGCGGCCCTCGAAGCGCATCAGCAGCCGGACCGTCTCTCCCTCGCCGACGTAGACCACGTCCTTCGGCCCGTTCTCGTAGGCGAACGGGGCCTTGCCGTTGCGATCGACGATCTTGAAGTCGACCAGGTGGATGTGGACGGGATGGAACCAGCCGCCGGACGAGTTCTTGATCACCCACAACTCCGTGTCGCCGTACCGCGGATTGGCCTCGATGCGGGTGAAGCCGCTCTTGACGACGTCCTCCCACGTGTGCCCGTTGATGGTGAACTGGCCACCGCTGCGCGCGAAGTTGAAGGTGCGGGTCTGCACCGCATCGGCGACTTGCAGTGCCATGACCGGGTTACCCGGGTTCAACGAGTCCGGGATCGAGTTGTTGCTCGAATCGAAGGTGTCACCGATCACGTCGAAGGCCATGATTTTGTCGATGTTGGGATACACGATGTTGTTCTTCGGGCTCCGGTTGCCGAGCACCACCCGACCCCCGACCGGGTACTTGCTGAAATCGATCACGATCTCGTACCGCTCGGCCATGCTGTGCCGCAGGCTGGTCACCGTCGCCGGGTGCGGCATGAGGCCGGCGTCCGTTGCGATCACCGTGAACGGGTCCCCGGAGCCGAGGACCCAGTTGTAGGACCGCGACACCGATCCGTTCAGGACCCGGAACCGGTACTTGCGCTGCTTGACCTTCATCGCCGGCCAGGGCCGTCCGTTGACCAGGATGACGTCGCCGTAGATGCCGGAGCCGTCATGGTTGTCGAACCGCAGCGCTCCCTGGTTGGTGAACATGGCGTCGCTGACTATCACCGGTACGTCGAACTCACCGCGCGGCAGCGGTAGGGAATCCTCTGCCGGGTCGATGACGTGATACTGCGCAGCCAGACCCGAGTACACGTTCTCGGCGGTGTGTGACACGCCGTGATCGTGGTACCAGATGGTGCGGCCGGTCTGGGTGTTCGGGTAGTGATAGTCCTTGAACTGGCCGGGATTGGTCACGTCGCTGGCGTAGCCGTCGTATTCCGGGTCCGACGGTGATCCGTGCAGGTGCACCGACGTCCACGGCGTGAAGTTCAGGACCGGATGTTTGGCGGGTAGCTGGTTGACCTGGCGCACCACGGTCTGACGGCCCCGCTGGACCCGGATCAGCGGGCCGGGGACGGACTGGTTGTAGGCGAAGAACGTCGTCGGGAAACCGGGGATGACCTCCGCCTGGAACGGTGCCATCACGATCCGGTAGAAGTCGGTCGTGCTGTCGGTGCGAACCGGATAAAGCACGGGCGGCACGCCGAACGCAGTGGTGAACGGGGCCGGCAGGGAACTCGTCGGCATGCGCGGGGGCAGTGCCGTGCTGGCGCCGACGGTCCGCTCCAACGGCAGCAGCACCGCCGCTCCACCGAACACCCCGACCTTGAGCGCGGTGCGCCGCGAAACGTCCATGACTCAGCCCCCGATCATACAAAGTCGCCGAAATCTACGGCGCCCGCGTGAACGGATCGTGAAACGGCCCGGCCAGCTGATGATCATGTGCAGGGGTGCCTGGGCCGGGCACACCCTCGACGCGCGACCGTTCGATCGGGTACGTCCTAGTCGTCCCGGTCTGGCCAGTGCCCGTGCATGCGCTCCAGGTCCGGCCGCGGGCTGAGCACGTTGCCGCTGGTCGGCTCGGCCGGACGTCGCGACATGGACAGCAGCCGGAACAGTCGCTCGACGATGCGGTCGTACACGAACGGCAGCAAGCGGAAGCCGGTGATGATCACCGGATTGCCTGCACCGACCGGAATCGACACATGTTCACGCGGATGGTCAGCCAGGCCGACGATAGTCTGGGCTACTCGACGCGGTGAGATGACGGGCCAGGGCGGGCGCACTTGGCGGCCGAGATAGTTCGCCGCCTGGTAGTAGATCGGCGTGTTCACGCTGCCGGGGCTGACCAGGCAGATGCGCACCCCGCGCTCGCCGCGGACCTCCTGCTGCAAGGTCCGGACCAGTGCGCGCTGGCCCCACTTCGCGGTGGTGTAGGCACTCATGTGCGCGACGGCGACGGAGCCGAGCAGTGAGTTCACCACGATCAAGGTGCCGCCGCCTTGCGTGCGGAAAACCGGCAGCACGGTCCGCGCCACGTGACCCGTCCCCAGGATGCTCGTCTGGACGACGCGCTGGAACACCTCGGCGGGGATGGTCTCGACGGAGCCGTAGGCCATCACCGTCGCGGTGAGTACGACGACATCGATGCGCCCGTGCAACGCTAGCGCGGCCTCGACCGCCGCCTCGACCTGCGACTGCTCACCGACGTCGGCCACGGCGATATCGGCCGCGTCGGCTCCGGCGGTGAGGCAGGCAGCCCGTGCGTCGCGCAGGGCCTGCTCGCTGCGCGCGACCAGCACCAGGCGCTCACCCCGCTGCGCGAAAGCCACGGCCGCGGCCAGGCCGATGCCGCTCGAGGCACCGACAACCAGAACCGCACGGGGTTGCTCGGCGCTGCTCATCGGCGTTTCCTACCCTGGCCGGCCCGGTGGTTACCAGGGCCGCACGTCGGTCAGCCGAGGGCTGCATATTTCACCGGTTCACCGGGAACGGACTCGTCATGACACGTGTCGATGCGGTCGTGGTGGGCGCCGGGCACAACGGTCTGGTTGCCGCCAACATGCTCGCCGACGCCGGGTGGCACGTGGTGGTTCTCGAGGCCTCTGACCGCGCTGGTGGGGCGATCAAGTCCGACGATTCCATGCACCCCGGGTTCGTCACGGACTGGTACAGCGCCTTTTACCCGCTCGGCGCGGCATCGCCAGTGCTGCAGAGCTTGCAGTTGGAGCGCTGGGGTCTGTCCTGGCGCCGCGCCCCCACCGTGCTCGCGCACGTGTTCCCCGACGGCCGCTGCGCAGTTCTCGGTCAGGACGTCGAGACGACCGCGGCGTCGTTGGACACGTTCGCCGCGGGTGACGGAGCGGCCTGGATCAAGCTCGTCGAGGACTTCGAGCGGATCCGTGAGCCGTTCCTGCGGGCGATCCTCGAACCGTTCCCGCCCGTGCGTGCCGCGGCGCGCCTGGCCCGGACGATGGGTACCGCGGACCTGCTGCGCTTCGCGCGCTTCGCGGTCCAACCGGTCCGCCGGTTCGGCGACGAGACGTTCACCGGCGAGGGTGCACCGACGTTGCTGGCAGGCAACGCGCTGCACACCGACCTGCCGCCGGAGGCCGCCGGCAGCGCGATCTACGGCTGGCTGCTGTGCATGCTGGGCCAGACGGTGGGCTTCCCGGTGCCCAGCGGCGGATCGGGTGCGATCGTCGATGCGCTGCTGGCCCGGCTGGTGTCGCTCGGTGGGCAGTTACGGCTGCGCGAACAGGTGAGCTCGATCGACGTACGCCGCGGCCGGGTCACGGGCGTCACGCTGGCGAGCGGGGAGCACATTGCCGCCCGCACGGTCCTGGCCGACGTGGGCGCGCCGCAGCTCTACACGGACCTGGTCGGCCCCGAGCACCTACCCGACCGGCTGGTGGCTGACCTCGAATCGTTCCAATGGGACAGCCCCACGCTGAAGGTCAACTGGGCGTTGTCCGGCCCGATCCCGTGGACCGCGGCCGGAGCTCGCGATGCAGGCACGGTCCACCTCGGCGTCGACCTGAACGGTCTCACCTTCTACGCGGCGTCGCTGGCTGCCCAGCGGATGCCCACCGAGCCGTTCATCCTGCTCGGTCAGATGACCACGGCCGACCCGTCCAGGTCGCCGGCCGGAACCGAGTCAGTGTGGGCGTACACGCACGTGCCCGAAGGCCTGGAGTTGAGCCAGGACGACATCGAGCAGCACGTCTCGCTGATCGAGTCGATCATCGAACGGCACGCACCCGGGTTCGGCGAGCGCGTCCTGGCCCGGGCGATACAGTCGCCGACCGACCTCGAACGCGAGAACGCGAACCTGTTCGCCGGTGCGGTGGGCGGCGGCACCGCGTCCATCCATCAGGAGTTGATCTTTCGCCCCGTCCCCGGGCTCGCTCGGCCCGAGACGGTCGTCGACGGGCTGTACCTCGCCGGTGCCTCTGCACATCCGGGCGGTGGCGTGCACGGAGCGCCGGGCTCCAACGCGGCAAAGGCAGCCCAGCGCCGCACCGGCCGGGGCGGGCGAGTGCACCGGGCGGCTATCGACGCCGCCTACCGGCGGATCTACCGCTGATCACTCACTCGGCGAGGTTCGCCCCTCGGCGATAGCGGCCAGCCGGGCAAGTGACTCGGCGTTGCGCCGCACCAGGAGCGCCTCGAACACCGGGTTGTGCAGCCACTGACCCGGGCCGGCGGTGGGCGTCTCGAACATGGTCACCCGGCACCCGTCGCCCGCGTCCTCCAGTTCGAGGACGACCTTGGCCTCACCGAGCGGGCGCCCCTTGGCGGTCAACACGAGCTTGCTGTTCGGCTCCCACGACTCGACCACGGTTTCGTCGCGCGCCATTATCGGCCACGCACCGGCCGCGTGGAACAGCCGACTTCCCGGCGCCGGCCAGCCGGCCTCCACCGCACGCATGTGGGACGCGCCGACGACCCAGTTGCTGTAGGCCCAACCGTCGGACAGGACAGCGAACACCCGCTGCCGAGTCGCCTCGATGTGCACCGAGTTCGTGGCCACGTCACGCTCCGTCCGTTGAGGTCTGCCCTGCTCATCTACCCGCGCGGTGCGATCGTCAAGCGTCTCGGCGAACTGCTTGTTGGCTGCCTAACTTGTGCATAACTTGCCAGCACACCGGGCGTTTGGTCGGGCCGGACGGCGGGTACCTGCATCGCACCAAGGAGCGGACGCAGAATTGGAGCGAGGCACGCGATGCGTGAACAGAGACCATTTGCCGTGGTGACAGGTGCTTCGAGCGGAATCGGGTTCGAGCTCGCCAGGCAGTTCGCCGAACACGACTTCGACGTCTTGATCACTGCCGAGGACGACGAGCTGTCCTCCGCGGCGGCCCGGCTCACCGCCGACCGCGCCACGGTGCAGGCAGTACGCGCCGACCTGGCGGACGCGGCCGGCGTGGAGCAGCTGTTGGCGGCGATCCAGGAAACGGGACGCACGGTGGACGCGATTGCGATCAACGCCGGCATCGGCAACGGCGGCGCGTTCGTGGACATCCCGTTGGACGACGAGCGCCGCCTGATCGGGCTCAACGTGGCAGCCACGGTCCATCTGGCCAAAGCTCTCGTACCCCAGATGGTGCAGCGCGGCCAAGGCCGTGTGATGTTCACGGCGTCCGTGGCCAGCACGATGCCCGGACCGTATTACGCGACCTACGCCGCCTCGAAGGCGTTCGTGCTCTCCTTCGCCGAAGCGCTGCGCTACGAGGTCAAGGACTCCGGGGTGAGCGTCACCGCACTGATGCCCGGCCCCACCGACACCGAGTTCTTCGACCGGGCGGGAATGGCGGACACGCCGGTCTACTCGGCGAAGAAGGACGACCCGGCCGAGGTGGCCAAGGACGGATTCGAGGCGCTGATGGCGGGAAAGGACCACGTCATCGCCGGCGCCACGAAAAACAAGCTGCAAACAACGGGGGCAAAACTGATGAGCGACCAGGCGAAGGCTGCGGTACACGCGCGGATGACCAAGCCAGAGGATGCCTCATGAAGGCACTGACGTGGCAAGGCAACCAGGACGTCCAAGTGGTCGAGGTCCCCGACCCGCGCATTGAGGAGCCCACCGACGCGATCATCAAGGTGACCTCGACCGCGATCTGTGGGTCAGACCTTCATCTGTACGGCGTGCTCGGCCCGTACCTCAAGCCCGGCGACGTCCTCGGTCACGAGGCGATGGGCGTGGTCGAGGAGGTGGGCTCCGAGGTCCCCGACCTGCACGTCGGAGACCGGGTCGTCATCCCGTTCAACATCTCCTGCGGGCGCTGCTGGATGTGCAGCCGCGGCCTGTTCGCCCAGTGCGAGACCACCCAGGTGCGCGATCAGGGCAAGGGTGCGGCACTGTTCGGCTACACGTCCTTGTACGGTTCGGTTCCCGGTGGTCAGGCCGAATATCTGCGCGTCCCGCAGGCACACTTCGGGCCGATCAAGGTTCCGGACGGTGCGCCCGACGAGCAGTTCCTGTATCTGTCCGACATCCTGCCCACGGCCTACCAAGCGGTGGTCTACGCCGACGTGCCCAAGGGCGGGACGCTCGCGGTGCTGGGGCTGGGGCCGGTGGGGCAGTTCGCCGCCCGGATCGCCGCGCACCTGGGTGTCGAACGTGTCATCGGGGTCGACCCGGTGCCCGAACGACGGGCGGCGGCTGCGCGCTTCGGTGTCGAGGCGCTCGACCTGGAGGCGCTCGACGACACCTCCGCCGCGTTGATCGAGATGGTAGACGGCCGCGGCCCGGATGCGGTCATCGACGCGGTCGGCATGGAGGCGCACGGCCACGAGGAGCGCCATACCAACAAGATGGCTGAGCTGGCCCAGAAGGCAGCTGGCCTGCTGCCCGACGCGATGGCGGCCAAGCTCGTCGACAAGGCGGCGGTCGACCGGCTGGACGCGTTGCACGCCGCGGTCAAGGGCGTGCGGCGCGGGGGCACTGTGTCGATCAGCGGGGTGTACGGCGGCGAGGTCGACCCGATGCCGATGATGGAGATCTTCGACCGCGGAGTCCAAATCCGGATGGGCCAGGCGCACGTCAAGCGGTGGATCGACGACCTCATGCCGATCGTCAGCGACGACACGGATCCCCTGGGGGTTCGGGACTTCGCCACCCACCGGCTGGCTCTGGCCGACGCGCCGCGCGGGTATGAGATGTTCCAGAAGAAGAGCGACGGCTGCATCAAGGTGGTCCTCAAACCCCAGGGGCAGTAGCTATCGCGAGCCGGTTTACTGAGCCGTGTCGTCGTCCGGGTCTGTCCGGGCGGACAGGTACTGCTCGAACGCCGCGCCGAGTTCGTCCGCGGTGGGCAGCCGAGTGCCGTCGGTGAGCAGTCCGCTGCCGCGCCCGGCGGAGATGTCGTCGTACTGCCGCTCGAGCCCACGGACGAGATCGCTGACCTCGTCGGATATCGCTACTTGCTCGTCCACCTCGTCGCGAACCACTCGCGCGGCATGCAACAGCGCCTCGGTCGGCAGTGACAGCTCGCCGGCACGCGCCAGGCAGTTGAGCAAGGTGTGTGCGGCGTCGGGATAGTCGCGCTGAGTGAGGTAGTAGGGAACGGCGACCGCGAAGCCGCAGGCCGGTGTCCCGGCCTGCCCGAGGCGATACTCCAGCAGGTTTCCCACGCTGGCCGGGACCTGGACTGTGGGCAGCCACTTCGGGTAGTCAGCGACCAGGTCCGGCGGGGTGCCATGCGCGATCACCTGCGGGGGCCGGGTGTGCGGCACGGCCATCGGGATCGCGTTGAGGCCGATCACGAGGCGCACATCGAGCTCAGCCACGAGCACGCCGACCGCTGAGATGAATCGCTCCCATTGTGAATCCGGCTCGGGCCCGTGCAGCAACAGGAAGGGCACGTCGGCCAGGTCCCGGACCACGTGGACGGCCAGCTCCGGTTCGGCGTAACCATCCCAGTGGTCGGTGGTGAAGGTCATCTCGGGCCGACGGGACCGGTAGTCGAGTAACTGGTCGACGTCGAAGCTGACCAGCGGCTCGGAGTCCAGGGCGTGTAGCAGGTGGTCACGGGCCAAGCGCCGGCCGCTCCCGGCGTCGACGAACCCGTCCAGGGCCTGAACCAATACCGGCCGGCCCAGGTCCGGCCGCGCACCTATCGCGAACAGAGCGGTTGGATCCTGCACCGAGCTCCTTTCCCAGCCTCCTGTCCAGTGTTTCATCCCTCGGGCACCGGTGGCCGTGGCCGGCACCTGCACATTGCGGTCAGTCGGGTGCAGACTGGAGGCACGCGGGTCCGCCGAGAGGGGTAGCCGAGATGGCCAGTGACGCGACGAAGACGACCGAGTTTCTGCCGGTGCTCTCCCGCGGGAAGCATCGCAACCCACGCAAGGGCGCGTGCTTCATGGAGTTCGCGTCGTTCCTGGCCGGTGAACGCTGGAGCGATCACCCGGCCTGCACCCATCCATTGCTGGCCGAGCTGGCCCGCGAGGTCAACGACCACATCAGCAATCAGGCACGCCAGCGCCTGGTGTCGGTGATTCCCGACGTGATCGGTCTGACCGGCTCGGATCTGCGCATCGACGTGCGGATCGCGCTGCGGGCGGCCATCGCCGCCCTGCCGGTCGTGGCCGAGGAGCAGCAGAACGCAATGGCTGCCGCGGTGCTGACGTGCGAGCGCCTGCTGGCCGATCTGGACGGCCAGCCTGCTCTGCCGATGAGCGAAGCCAGCCGTGCGGCGCTGGATCAGGTCCCCGCCGCCGCGGCCTGGGCGCGGCGCTACACCTGCGGCATCGGTCTGTCGCGGCGCGCGTTCCGGCGCGAGAGCGCACCGACGATCGTGACGTGCGCCGTCAGTGGCATCGCCCGGGCCTGCGTGCCGGACCCCGATGTGTTGCTGCACGAGCTTCTCCTCGGTGCCGTGCAGGACTGCCGCGCCTACGCCGACCGGTCCGCGCAGCCGTCGGCAACGGACGTGACTGCATCGACGCCGACCGTCGAGAAGGCGGCGCTGAGCACTCAGCACTAGAGATCAGTCGTTGTGGTGCCGCAGGGACGCCGCCTCGGTGAGCACTGCGCGCCGGACCGCGTCGAGTAGCAGGCAGAGGGGTTTACGAGCGGATCACGTTAGGGGCCACGATTTGGGGCCGTGGCGAACCGCCCACTCGTGGGCATAGGACCCGAAGGCGAGCGATGCATCGAGCGAACCCGGGCGAGGCGGATCGGTCAGGCCGAATCCGCGGGTCCGGTCATCGAGCGTCTGCTGGAGCAGTCGACGCCAACGTGGGTCCAAGGTGCGGGCGGCCCAGCGCAGCGCTGCCGGCTTGGACGCCACGCTTGCGTTCACGAGAGTGAACAGAACCCGGCAGTACGTGATGACGAAGTAGCGCTGGGCCCACGCGATTTCGAAGTTCAGCCAACTGAACAAGGATTGCGGCAGTCCGTCCAGCTCGGATCGCGCTTCGAGCTGCAGGTCAGCCGGCTCGATGGGGGCAACAACGGCACTTGGCGGCGCTCCGCGCAGGACGATGCCATGCTCGCGCAGCACCCAGCGGTGGACCATGTCATTGCCGTGGGTGTCCCAGGTCATCTCCCGGTGACCGTGGTCGATGAACAACCATTCCCGGCCGGTGCGGGTGGGATCGCCCAAGTCGTCGAGTAAGGCGTAGGAGCCCTCGACATGCTGGGCCCAGTGCTCCGGGCGAGCCGGCAGGGCCCGGTGAAAGGCACGCAGGCGGTCCTCGCGACGCTGATCGAGCGGCCGCTTCATGGCCACGATGAAGTCGACGTCGCTGTACGGGTCGCCTGCACCGAGAGCGAAGGAACCTTCGACGTACGCCCCGACCAGGTCGTCACCGAGCACGTCCGCAGCGTGGTCGGCGAGCTCACGCACCACGTCGTCGAGTTCGGGAAACGGGGTGAACGTCACGGCGTCAGCCGAACAGGCTCCACGTCGGGGCGCAACCCAGTTTGCACCGGGCGCCCATCGCCCGCGGCATGCGAACTGACCTAGGTTTGCGCCAGTGCGGGTTTGTCCGCCGCCGGCGGGCTGGACTTCTGCCACGGCCACCGGCCGGTGATCTCCAGTTCGAGGGAGAAACTCAAGAAGGTTCGGATCAGGACGATGGCGCCGAGGACGACGACGGTTCGGATAGTCGGCCGGACGGCGACGGTCCGAATGATGTCGGCGGCCACCAGTAGTTCGAGGCCGAGCAGGATCGACCGGCCGAGTTGACGCCGAAAGAGACGATAGGTGTCCGGATCTCGACTCACGCTTCGTCGCGCGGCCGCCAGGCAGGCGAGCAGCGCCCCGGCGATGATCAGCGCCACTCCGGCGCCGTCGACCACCTTGCCCACCGATTCGACCACGTCACTGAAGGTCATTCGCATCTCACCGTCTCGATAGGGGTGCGCGAGGCTCACGAGCATCGCCTCCGTCGGTTGCCTGTTCGCCAGTCTGCATGGCCGGTGGCTGCCGGGCACACTGGAGACGTGACGGTCGAATGGGGCGGCAGGTCTGACGCGGCCGATGGCGCCGACGAGGACTTGCCCGGGCAAGGTCCTCCTGCGGTCCTGCCGTCCTGGATCCGGACGGCGCCGCCGGCCACCTGGTGGGCCCTTGCGTTGGTCTGCGTTCTGGCCGCGGTCGTGTTGGCGGTGCAGGGCCAGGCCGGGCCACGGCCTGTCGCACAGGCTTCTACTACGCCGGCAGCGCCGTCCTCGACCGTGCCCGCGGCGGGCGACACCCATCTGGAGTTGGTTCGCTACCTGGCCTTGCAACCCGGCAAGCTCGCGATCTACATCCGTGCCACGGGCGCGGCCGGAGGGTGCCCGCTCGTCCAACCTGGCACATCACCCCAGGACCGGATCGAAGCCGCAGTGCGCCGTGCCCTGCCCCGGTTTCACCTCACCGACGTCGGCTACACGTTGGATCCGTTCAGCGGCCTGTGCGTCCTGCAGGTGCGCGCCCGCGACGGCGCAGACAGGACGCTCGTAGTCGACGTCGTCAAGCGACGAGGCGCTGGCGCCACCACTGACGAGGCCGTCGAGTCCGCCATCTCGGACGGATATACCGAGACCGACTACGCGTTTGCGATGACGCACGGCGGTTGGGCGGTCACCGTAGGCAGCATCGGACCGGCCGGCCGCCAACCGTCCATCAAGTACCTTCGCGAGCTGGCCCAGGATCCAGCCACCCGCTGGTGATACCCGCCCAATGTGGGTGTGTGCCCGGCAGCTTTGCCGATAGCGTGCTGGCCGCGATTCTCGCTCGCACGCGACAGTTACCGGCCGCCTGGTGGGCGCTCACGGTAGAGCGGTCGGGAGGCGGTAGACCGAGACATGTGACGGGGACTCGGCGGTGAACTCGGCACCCGTCCAGCCCGCGTGCCTGGTCTCCAGGTCGAAGCCGGCGAGCTGCGCCATGAGGTCGAGTTCGGCCGGCCAGATGTAGCGGTGCGGGGTGCGGAAGAGCTCGGCCCGGGTGCCCTCTCCGAAGTGGAAGTGGTGTGAAACGACGTGCTGGAGCGCGACGTCGTAGGTGTCCACACCGATGTATCCGGGCACGCTTTGGCTGACGATCGCTTGCTGTCCCAACGCAAGCTTGCGCAGCTCGGGCACCCAGAGCTCGATGACGAAGCGGCCTCCAGGCGTCAGGTGCCGCGCGGCATTGCGGAAGCACGCGACCTGCTCGGCTTGGGTGAGCAGGTTGGAGATCGTGTTGTAGACGAGGTAAACGAGCGTGTACTCACCCGGGGCGCTGACCGTGGTCATGTCACCGACCACAACCGGGATCGCCGCTTCCTGCGCCTTGGTCCGCAGGCGGTCGAGCATGGGAGCAGAGAGTTCGATGCCCGTGACGGACACCCCGAGCTCGGCCAATGGGATCGCCACTCGACCAGTACCGATCGCGAACTCGAGTGCCCGGCCCGCGCCGGTGAGTTCGGCGAGACGCTCGACCGTGGGCCCCAACACCTCGGCAGCGAACATGCCGGTCCCCGGAGTGTCATACCGCTGCGCGGCCGCGAAATCCCAGACTTCCTCTTGTCGCATGGCTGGATGCTAGAACGTCGTCGGCACACTTGCGTGCGGATGTTAGGCGCGCAGAGATAGACGGCCAGGCGGCCATTGGCGCGGCTATCCCAGCCATGAGTTGTCCGCAATACCCCAGGGGGGTATCATGCGGGACAAACTAGGGGGTGGCTCTCGTGAAGAACGTGGGGCACGGCTTGGTACATGCGCTCGAGGTGGCCGGGTCGATGACGTGGCAAGTCACCTGGTCGCTGATTCTCGGGTTCACGCTCTCGGCGGTCATAGAGGCGGTGGTCAGCAAGGCAACGATCGCGAGGCTCCTGCCTGACGACGGTCCGAAGAGCCTGGCCACGGCGACTGCCCTCGGCGCCGCGTCGTCGTCGTGCTCCTATGCCGCTGTCGCCCTGGCCCGGTCGCTGTTGCGCAAGGGCGCCAATTTCACCTCCGCGATGGCCTTCCAGTTCTCCTCCACGAACCTGGTCATCGAGCTCGGCCTGATCATGGCGCTGCTTCTTGGCTGGCGCTTCACGGCGGCGGAGTTCGTCGGCGGCCCGCTGATGATCCTGCTCCTCGCGGTGATCTTGCGCCGATTCCTGACCGCGCCCATGGTGCAGGAAGCACGGCGTCAGGCGGAACGCGCGGTACCTGGCTCGATGGAGGGCCACGCCGCGATGGACATGAGCGTCACTGCGACCGGAAGCTTCTGGCGGCGACTGGCCAGCCGAGCCGGGTTCACCTCCATCAGCCACAACTTTGTCATGGAGTGGGCGGCGATCCTGCGCGACCTCGCTATCGGGCTGCTCGTCGCCGGCGCCGCGGCGGCCTGGATCCCCGAGGCCTTCTGGCAGCACTTGTTCTTCACCGATCACCCATTGGCGGCCAAGATCTGGGGACCCATCATCGGCCCACTCGTCGCCGTGGTCACGTTCGTCTGCTCGATCGGCAACGTGCCGCTGGCTGCGGTGCTGTGGAACGGCGGGATCAGCTTCGGCGGCGTGGTGTCGTTCATTTTCGCCGACCTGATCATCATCCCGATCCTGCTCATCTACCGGAAGTACTACGGAGCTCGGATGGCGTGGTTCCTGGCCGGCACCTTCTACCTCACCATGGTGATCGCCGGCTATTTCATCGAGATCATCTTCGGACTGCTCCGACTGGTCCCGACCGGGGCCCGCCACGCCAGCATCGGCCAGGACGGCATCAGCTGGAACTACACGAGCGTGCTCAACATCGGTTTCCTGCTTCTGGCGGCCGTGCTGCTGTGGCGGTTCTTCACCACCGGTGGACGGCAGATGCTCGCCATGATGGGCGGCGGACCGGACGACATGGCTCCCGCTGCCTC
>JALYVG010000188.1 GCA_030853345.1 Actinomycetota bacterium
TCGACAAGCACCGCCCACGCGCGGCGACCATGGAGCAGCTACTCGACCGGCTGGCCACCGAGTACGGCGGTGCGGGCACGTGGCTCCGCGCGCACGGGTGGACCGACGACGACGCGGCAGCGTTACGGAAGCGTCTACTGGACTAGATTCGCTCGTCGGGCGGAGCAAAGTAACCTTCCGGACACATCCGTCATCTGGCAGCTTTCCATATTCGCTTGGGCATCGCGGTCGCCGCGGTCGGGCTGATCGGCCGATCGAATCGACGAGCGTCAGCTGAGCGGTTTCGCTCGGTCGCGTGATTTCGACAGCTACGGCGGGGAACATGCCATCGGCCGCCGGACGACGTCAAGCCTAATCGTGTTAAGTCCTTGTAAAGCAAGCCGTGTTAAGTTAGTGTGTGGGGAATCACACAGCGGACGCCGACGCCTGTCGGCAAGAGGAAGCGACATGAGTACTCAGGACAACCGAAGCGCTTCGCCGGGCGCGGGCGTTCCCACCATCACCGCCATCGACTGCATCCACGACCCGCGCTGCCCGGGCGCGTACGACACCGGTCACGGGGCAGCGCGGGTGATCTCCTGCCATCCCGAACAGGGCTGGAGCCTGCTCTGCAACGGAGTCGTCCTGTTCGATGACACCGGCGAGATCCTGCCGGACGGTCACTGCACCCACGCGCCCCGGGCCGAGCTCACTGCGGCCGCGCTGCACCGCGCCGCCTGACGGCTGCCGCCTAGTTGTCACCGGTGTGCGGCAACATGCCGCCGCATGGACGAATTCGATCAAGGCCTGACGTGGGCGCGATCGGTATGCCTGCCGTTGCCAGAGGTCTACGAGGAGCCAGCCTGGGTCGGGACCCGGTGGCGGATTCGCAACAACACGTTTGCGCACCTCCTCGAGATCGTCGGGGGCTATCCGGCATCCTTCGCCACCGCCGCCGGGACCCGAGGGCCCGCGACCGTGCTGATCTTGCGCCCATCGCCCGACGAGCTTGCCGCAGTCCTGGCCCAGGAGGCGAGCTTCGGCCCGCTGTGGCGGCGCGGCGACGTGGGGATCCGGCTGGATTCATCCGTCGATTGGGACGAGCTCGCGGAGCTGGTCGTCGAGAGCTACCGGCTACGGGCACCGAAGAAGCTCCTGCGTCTCATGGACGACTGATTACTCAGTAATAGGCGAGCGTTTCCTCGCGTACTCCTCAGTCAGTCATCCTCGGCGTCGTAAGCGCGGTTGCGCTCGGCATGGGTCTCCAGCGCATGCGCGGCCGCGTCTTCGGTGGGGTAGGGGCCAAGGTGATGACTGCCATGTGTCTCCTCGCTCGTCTCGACGCGATGATGCTCCAGGCAGAACCAGAACCTGCCCGCTGGCCCACTATCTGTCATGCAGCCATCCTCGCCTACGTCGAGGACGCCGAACAGGCCGGCAGGTTCAGTCCATGCCCACGGTCGGTGTCCGCGTTTAGCCTGGACCGATGAGGCGCTCACCAGGCAGGCGCGATGGCTGACGCCGGCGACGTGCGCCAGATCGCGCTCGGCCTGGGTGACGTGGCCGAGATCGAGAGCGACGGCTTCGACTTCCGGGTGGCCGGTCGCGGGTTCGTCTGGTCCTACCCGGAGCGCACGCCCGGTCGGCGCAGGGTCATCCGTACCGACATCGCGGTGCTCTACGTCGGTGACGAGGCCGAGAAGCAGGCGCTGCTGCTCGGCGAGCCGGGCGTCTTCTTCACCACGCCCAGTTACGAGGGCTGGCCGCTGGTGATGCTCCGGCTGGACGCGGTGGACGAAGCGCGACTGCGTGAGCTCGTGACTGACGCGTGGCGAATGCGGGCTCCGGATTCAGGTGGCCGGGCTGTAGCGCCTAGACGGCGACGGGCCGACGCGTCCGGGCACTGAACATTGCGACCAATGCCAGCGCCGCTACCGCAGCGACTACTTCAGCCACTGCACTCAACCACTTGCCCGTTGGAGCCCAGAAGGGGTCGTACACGTTGGGGATCGGACCGATCTTTCCGATGTTGACGTACCGGGTGAGCACCACCGCCACCGCACCCGCCGCAGCGACCAGGAACGAAAACGCCGCGGTGTAACGATTGGGTCGAGCCAGCAAGGCAATTGCGGCAACCACCGCCACAGTCGCCTCGGCGCGGAACATATCGGCCTCGCTCAGCGTGCTGGTCTTGACGTGCTTGAAGGCGGACGCCAGGTCGAAATGCACGTAGGCATCCACCGCCAGACCCACCACCACCACCACGATCAACACTGTGCGGGCACCTGAGCTGCCTCGAGCATTCATCTTGTTCAACCATCCCTCGGCTCGGGTCTGACTCCGCCGTCAACGCAGAGTTCCTTTCCCCAGAACACGAAGCGGGGCCGAGGTCGGTTCACCCAGACCGGGTAGCCCCGCGTGACACATCGAGGGTGTGGGCGCCGCGCCGCACCTTGGCCGCCAGGTAACCCGCGTTCGCGGGTGACAGATGCACGCCGGTAGGCACCTGCTCGGTCACCGCCACTCCCAGCCGGTCGAGCTGGGCCGCCTTGTCAGGATTGTTGCTCAGCAGGGCCACCCGCGTGACGCCGAGCGCGAGCAGCATCTGCGCGGCGACGGTGTAGTCGCGCTCGTCCGCGGCGTAGCCGAGCATGACGTTGGCCTCGTAGGTGTCCAGTCCAGCGTCCTGCAGGGCGTAGGCGTCGAGTTTGGCGTACAGCCCGATGCCCCGACCCTCCTGGCGCAGGTACAGCAAGAATCCAGAGGCGTCGGCGATGCGTTCGACGGCCTCACGCAACTGCGGCCCGCAGTCACACCGTTGACTGCCGAAAACGTCGCCGGTCAGGCATTCGCTGTGCGGGCGGACGAGCGGCGCGGGGCCGTCCAGCCGTTCCGGGTGTACCGCGCCGGAACGCCCGCCCAGTCCGAACGCCAGGTGTTCGCGGCCGTCGATCAGGCCGTCGAAGCTGAACACCCGCGCGGTTGTCTCGTATCCGTCGACGAACTGCAACGGGACCGTCACCTGAGTGCGGATCGTCGCCATGGGTATGGCTCGCGTCATCACAACTCCTCGGTCAGTCCGCGCAGAACCGCGGCGAGAGTGCGTAACGCAGCAGCACCACATCGCCGATCTGGCGGACGCCCGCGAGCGTCGCGCGACGATCCGGGTTCCAGGGGAATCGGCCGTCGTTGACGAATCGGCAGGCCCGGGAGTCTCCGACGAAGAACGGTGCGACGACCAGGTGCAACTCGTCAGCCAGGTCGCTGGTCAGGAACTGCGTGTGGACCGTCCCGCCGCCCTCGACCATCAGCCGCTGCACCCCCCGCGCCGCGAGGTCCTCGCTGATCCGGCGCATGTCCACCGGCTGGCCGGCGTCGATCACGGTCGCTACGGCGCCGAGCCGGGCGCGGGCATCCGCCGTTGTCTCGCTTGCACAGTAGACCAGCTTCTCGTTGTCTCCGGTGGTGAAGAAGTTCGCATCTGGGTTCAGATCGGCACGCCCGGTAACGGTGACCTTGATCGGGGACGGGGTGAGGCCGTTGGCCACCCTCGTGCCGCGTCGGGTGGGCGAGCGGACGAGCAGCCGTGGGTTGTCGTTGCGGATGGTCGCCGCCCCCACCAGGATGGCGTCGCACTCGGCGCGCACGGCGTCCACGCGGTCGAAGTCGGCGTCGTTGGACAGCGCGAGGCGCTTCTCGGTGGCGTTACCGAGGTAGCCGTCGATCGACATGCCGCAGCTCAAGAGGGTGTAGGGGCGGTCAGCCACGCCTGGCGCCTTCCAGGTTCATGGCCCGCAGCCGGGGTGGGTTCACCCGGCCCTCGCGCGGGCTGTGTCGATCAAACCACGCCATGGCTAGCAGGGCAGCGCCTGGCAGGCTGGCAACGAAGACCATCACGCCGTAAACCACCGCAATGGCCAGCCCCTGGGCGGCGCCCAACCCGGCCGCGCCGAACGCCCACGCGGCCGCTCCTTCGCGCGGTCCCCAACCGCCGATGTTGGTGGGCAGCGCCATGGCCAGCAGCACGAGCAGCGCGAGCGGTAGCAGCGCACGCGTCGATGCCGTGGCGCCTGCGGTGCGCGCGGCGACCAGGAACGTCGCCGTGTGGCAGGCCACGACCAGGGCGGAGGCGAGCACGATCCCGGGCCACGAGCGGCGGGCCAGCAGCCCATCGCGGATATCGGCGGCCGCGGCGCGCAGGGTGCGCGCTCGTCGCGACTGCCCGACGCGCGGCAGCGACCGGGCCAGGGTCACGGCGACAATCGCGCCAGCGGCCACTGCGGCTGTGGCGGCCGGCATGGACGAGCGGACCGGGGAGGCCAGCAGGAGCAGCGCGGTCAGCGTCAGGACGGCCTGCACGACCTGCCCGGCGCAGCGTTCCCAGGCCACGGCACGCAGGCCCCGGCCGAGATCACCCGCGCCACGTCCGTGACTCACCCCCCGATGCACGTCGCCCAACACCCCGCCGGGCAATGCGGTGTTCAGGAACTGGGATCGGTAATACGCGGCGACGGCGGTGCGCAGCGGCATGCCGACGCCCAGACCGCGGGCGACCAAACTCCAGCGCCAGGCACAGCACACCGTGCTCAACGCCGTGAGGCCGGCCGCGGCGGCCAGTGACCGCCCGTCGACCAGCGCCAGGCCGTCGAGGAATGGGGCGGCCCCCAGCCGCCACCCCAGGACGGCGAGGATCGCGGCGCCGCCGAGTAGGCGGGCCCACGTCGTCAACGTCGCGCTCATCCCCGCCATCCGCCGTCCTCAGGAACGGTGTACCGAAGGCTCCGGGTGCTCGTCGGCGCAGCGTCCTAGTCGCTGCTGTGGCATACGCGAGCCACGATGGGGCGGTTCATCACCTCGGCCAGGACGTTCGAGATCCACTGCGCGCTCTGCGACCAGTCGGGCAGCCTGTCCCGGCGTTCGACCGCGGCACTGCGCAACCGCCGCCGAAGATCGGTGTCGCAGAGCCAGCGACGCAGCGCAGCGGCGAGCGCCGCGGAGTCGCCCGGTGTGATCAACACGCCTGGCCTGCTGCCGTCAGCCACCTCGCCCAGCGCCTCAGGGAGCCCGCCGACCGCCGTCGCCACGACCGGCAAGCCGCGGGCCAGCGCCTCGGTGACGACCATGCCGTAGGTCTCGCCGCGCGAGGCGAGCACCAGGACGTCTGCGGCCGCGTAGGCGGCGTCGAGGTCCGCGCCGGTGCGGGCGCCGACGAAGGTGATCCGGTCAGAGAGTGCGTCCGCCTGCGCCTGGCTGCCAAGACGCTCGGCGAATTCGGGGTCCAGGCTCAGGGTGCCGACGCAGGTGAGGTGCCACGGCAGGTCGGTGAGCGTGGCCAAGGCGGCGAGCAGCAGGTCATGGCCCTTGTTCGGCGTCACCGCTGCGACGCACAGCAGTGCGCCGCCGGCCGGGGTCCCCGGCGCCAGCCCCGCGGCGTCGACTCCCGGCGGCACGACGTGCAGCCGGTCGCCGGGCAGGCTGTACCTGCCGAGCAGCCAATCGCGGGTCCACGCGCTTGTCGTCACGACCGCCGCGGCGACGCCCAGGACCGCGCGTTCTGCCTCGACCACGTCCAGACCCGGCCGTGCATCAGCCAGGGGCATGTGGACGAGGACTACCAGCCGCAGCCGTACCGACTCGGGCGCCAACACGTCCGCGGCGGCCGATGCGATCAACCCGTCGAGCAGCACGACGCTGCCATCGGGGATGGCGGTGATCAGCCGCTTGAGCGCTGCACGCGAAGCCGGGTCGGGCCGGGGCCAGCCTCCTGACGCAGCGTGCTCGTGCACGAGCCAGCCGAGCGCGGCGAGCCCCGTGCAGATCCGGCGGTCGTAGGTGTTGCCGCCGCTCGGCCGCGCCGGGTCGTCGATGCCACCCGGTACGACGACGTGAAGTGTGCTCACAGGTCTCGTTCGTAGCTGGCCCAGGCGATGTGCGACTCGTGCAGCGTGACCGTGATCCCGGCCAGGCTTCGGGCACCCTCGCCCAGATCACCGGCGTGCACACGCTCGGCGAGACGGTCGGCGATGACCTGGGCCAGTGCCTCCGTCGAAGTATTGACTCCGGCAAACGCCGCTTCCTCGTCGAGGTTGCGGTAGCTCAGTTCGCCGACGATGGCGTGCAATACCTCGGCCGCACGGCCGATGTCGACCACGATGTTGTCGGCATCCAGCGCCGCTCGGCGAAACGTCGCGTCTACGACGAAGGTCGCGCCGTGCAGGCGCTGCGCTGGTCCGAACACCTCGCCGCGGAAGCTGTGCGCAATCATCATGTGATCGCGGACGGTGACGCTGAACATGGCTTCAGGCCGTTCCGTAGGAGACGGTGTGACACAAGGCAGGCAGGCTGCCGTCGGCCAGCTTGGTCATGACGTCGGGCAGTTCGTCGAAGCGCGAGGTGCCCGTGATCAGCGTGTCGAAGGCAGGGTCGCGCAGCAGGTCCAGGGCCAGCGCGAGCCGGTCTGTGGCACTGCGCCGGCCGCGGCGCGCCGGCGCTATCTGGCCGACCTGGCTGGCCCGGACGCCGAGGCGCCCGGAGTGGAACGCACCGCCCAGCGACACGCGCACCTCGGCGTCGCCGTACCAACTGAGCTCGATCACGGTGCCTTCCGGCGCGAGCAGATCCAGGGACAGCTGCAGCCCGGCCGACGTCGCGCTGGTGTGCACGACGAGGTCGCGCCCACTCGCGGCGGCTGCGGGCAGCGCGAAGTCCACGCCGAGGGCCGCTGCGACGTCGGCCCGGGCGGCGTCGATGTCGACCAGGGTGACCCGTGCGCCCGGAATCCCAGCGAGCAGTCGCGCGACGCAGCAGCCGACCATCCCGGCCCCGACTACCGTGATGCGGTCACCGACCAGCGGCGCGGCATCCCAGAGCGCATTGACCGCAGTCTCGACCGTCCCCGCGAGCACCGCCCGCGCCGGCGGCACGTCATGGGGCACGGGCACCACCGCGCCGGTCGGCACGACGTAGGAAGTCTGGTGCGGGTACAGGCAGAAAACGGTGCGACCACGCAACTGCGCAGGGCCTTGTTCGACGACGCCCACGTTGAGGTAGCCGTACTTGACCGGTCCGGGGAAGTCTCCTTCCTGGAACGGGGCGCGCATCGCGGCGTACTGGCTCGGCGGGACGCCGCCGCGGAACACCAGCGTCTCTGTGCCGCGGCTGATCCCGGAGTGCAGCGTGCGCACCAAGACCTCGTCCGGGCCGGGGTCACCCAGCCGCACCGACCGGATCTCGCCGGTGCCGGGTTCGCACAACCAGAACGCGAGCGCGTCGCCGCTCGTCACATACACCTCAGCGGACCCTGAGATGAACCGGACCGTTGCACGCCCCGTATCCAACCATGACGAGGCATTCCGACGGAGGCACAGTGCACGGGGTCCAGAGCCGCGCGATGATCGGGCTGAGCGCACAGGTGACACTGCTCGCGGTGCTCACCTGGAGCGTCGGTCTCAGCGGACTCGGCTGGGCTGTCGGTATCGGGTGCGGCATTGTCACCAACGCCGAGCTGACGCGGGCCCTGGCCCACTACGGTGTCCAGACGCTCGGGCCGGCAGACCGGGTGACGCTCGCTCGCGCCACCCTCGCCGGGGGAGTGGCGGCGCTGACCGCGGACTCGTTCTGGCGCCCGACGTTGGTGACGACGCTTGTCGCACTCACGGTTGTTGCGCTGATCCTCGACGGCGTCGACGGGTGCGTAGCCCGGCGCACCGGCACGGTGTCGGCATTCGGTGCGCGCTTCGACATGGAGGTCGACGCGTTCTTGATCATGGTGCTGAGCGTGTACGTCGCCCAGTCGGCTGGCCCCTGGGTGCTCGCGATCGGCGCCGCGCGTTACCTGTTCGTCGCCGCGGGCTGGCTGCTGCCGTGGCTGCGTGCTTCCGTCCCGCCGCGCTACTGGGGCAAGGTCGTGGCCGCGATGCAGGGCGTGGTGCTGACGTTCGCGGCGACCCGCGCGCTGCCGACTTACCTGGCCACTGGCGCCTTGATCGTCTCGCTGGCCTTGCTGGCTGAGTCCTTCGGCCGCCAGGTGTGCTGGCTGTGGCGCTCCCGGCCGGCCTCGTCGGACTGGACGAGGGCCGTCCCGGCGCTGGCGCAGCGCCAGCCGCGGGTCAGGCAGTTCGGTGCACTCACCGCCGGCCTCCGCAGTGGCTGACGATCCGACGACGGTGGCTCAGGATCGGTCGACCCGGCCGGCCGGTCCCACCACTGGGGAATCGAGATCACGGTTGCGCAGGGCAGCGGCCGGAGCCCTGACGGCTCTTGCCTGCGTCCTGGTGTGGTTCGCCCTGGTTGCGCCGAACCGGCTGAGTCTGCTGACCCCGACGGCATTCGTCCGGATCCCGGTCGAGGGGCTGATCCTCGCCGGGCTCGTCCTCGTCCTGCCGAGCCGGGTGAAGGTGGCTGTGGCCGCCCTGGCCGGCGTAGTGCTCGCCCTCGTGACGATCGTGAAGGTCCTCGACATGGGGTTCTTCGAAGCGCTTGGCAGGCCGTTCAACCCGGTGTTCGACCGCGGCTATTTCGGCTCGGCCGCGGGCCTGCTCGGCGACTCGGTGGGCCGGCGCACCGCCGTCCTCATCCTGATCGCCGCCGCCGTGCTGGTCGTCGGGGTACTGGTCGGCACGCCGTGGGCGGTCCTGCGCCTCACCCGCGTCGTCGACCGGCACCGCACCACGTCGATCCGCGCCGTCGCTGCGGTCGGGCTCGTCTGGAGCATGTCCGCCGCGCTGGGTGTGCAGGTCGCCGCGCACACTCCGCTCGTTTCGCGCAGCGCGCTCAGCCTGGCCACCGCGCAGGTACGTCAGGTACAGACCAGCTTGCGCGACGAGCGGGCCTTCACGAAGGCCGCCGGCGTCGATGCCCTGCGCGACACGAGCCCGGGCAATCTGCTCACCGGCTTGCGCGGCAAGGACGTCATCGTCGCCTTCGTCGAGAGCTACGGGCGCGTCGCCCTGCAGGATTCGGCTTTCTCATCACGGGTCGACGCTGTCTTGGATTCCGGGACGAAGCGGCTTCGTGCGGCCGGGTTCTCGTCCAAGAGCGCCTTTCTCACCTCGCCCACGTTCGGTGGCATCAGCTGGTTGGCGCACTCCACCCTGCAATCGGGGCTGTGGATCGACAACCCGCTGCGATATGACTACCTGCTCGCGAGTGATCGACTCACCCTCACTGGCGCGTTCCACCGTGCGGGCTGGCGGACCGTCGACGACGTGCCGTCGAACACCAAGAGCTGGCCGCAGGGCAAAGCCTTCTACCACTACGACAAGGTCTATGACGCCCGCAACGTCGGGTACAAGGGTCCGAAGTTCAGCTACGCCACCATGCCTGACCAGTACATCCTGTCCGCGTTCCAGCGTCAGGAATTGGCCGAGCGGCACGCCCCGGTCATGGCCGAGATCGATCTGGTGTCGAGTCACACGCCATGGGCACCCTTGCCGCAGATGGTCGACCCGAATCAGGTCGGTGACGGATCGGTGTTCGACGGCATGCCCGGCCGGGGCCAGTCGGCGGCGACCGTGTGGCGCGACCGGAGTCAGGTGCAGGCCGCGTACGGGCGCTCCATCGAGTACTCGCTGAACGCACTCATCTCGTTCGTGCAGACCTCCGAGGACGATAATCTCGTGCTCGTCGTCCTCGGTGATCACCAACCCGCGACGATCGTCTCCGGTGAGTTCGCGAGCCGCGATGTGCCGATCACGGTCATCGCCCACGACCGCGCCGTGATGGACCGGGTGTCCGGATGGGGATGGCAAGACGGCATGCGGCCCGGCCCGAATGCGCCGGTATGGCCGATGGATGCATTCCGCGACCGCTTCCTCACCGCCTACGGGCCGCAGTCTTCCCCACCGCCCGCGCCGTTCGTGAAGCATTAGTCGCTCAACGCTGTACCCGCCAGGTGAGCAGGAGACAGCCTGAGCCGGGACACTGGTTGAACGGGTCGGTGAGCTGGAACGCGTCGTAGGCCAACTGCAACCCGGGCTTGTTGGGATAGCTCAGCCACATCGAGTACACCCAGTCGTTGGTACCGGCCAGCGGCTTCCAGCAGCTGCCGTGGTCCAGGCAGGCCCCTGCCCAGATGGGGCCGGACGTGGACTGGCCGGACTGGCCCTCGGCCTGGAACACGAAGACGCCGGCAATCTGGCCCGTGCGAATCGGGCAGATCAGGGCGGCACGGGCGAGTACCGGCCCGGCCGGCGTGGTGTGGGTCGGCTTCTTCAGCCACATCGAGCATGTCTCGCTACCGCCTTCATACGTGGTGGTGAACGCGCGATGGCTCCAGGCCTCAGCCGGGCCCCCGCCGGGCGGCAAGGTCAGCGCGTTGGCCGCCGGCGCGGTGACGAGTGTCATCCCCAACAACGAGAGCGTGACGAACACCGGCCCGAATCTCCGAATCCACTTCATGTCTCTCCCTGCGTCGTCTGAATGGAGTCTCACGATGCAGACTCAACCGAATGTGTGAAGATCCGGTACGCGGCACAACAGGATCGGTTAAGGCGAGCCCGATACGGGTCGGTGGGCAGCGCGATCTGCTTGCCGCGTCAGGGTGAATAGAGCACACGCAGCGCCGCGAGGCCGTACGCCTGTTCGGCGTCGGGATGCCGGCTGGCGTGCGCCATACCGTTGACCTCGACCCGGACCTGCCATCCGTCGGCCGTGCGCTCGAGCCCGCGGAAGGCGTTCGCGAGCAGTTCGCGCAACTGCGTTTCGCGCGGCAGCCACACTGCTTCGTCGCTCACGACGGAGTCCAGCGCCCACTCGGTGGTGCCGTTGAACCCGATGACGCGGCCGTGTGGCAGGTCGTGCACCTCGATCGTCATGTCGCTGACGACGAAGACCTCGGAGTCCATGTCGCGGTCGGCCACCACGAATCTGTCGCCGGGTTCGGGTGACCAGTGCAGGCCCGCGTCACGAAGTTGACGCGCCAGTTCTAGTGAGATCACGAGGCCAGTGTGCTGCGACTCATCCTGTTTCGTGCGGCGTTCCCGCTTGTCGTGTCCTGGAATCGGACCGCGAGGACGGCAACGTCGTCGCCGGGGTGGTCGCCGACCATGTCGGCCAGCACCGCATCGAGCAGCGCGTCCGGTTCGAGACGATGGTGATTGCGCAAGGCGTCGAGCAGCCGCGCGTGACCGGCGTCGATGCCCTCGTGCCGCGTCTCGATCAGGCCGTCGGTATAGAGCAGCAAGGTCGACCCCGGCTCGATGAGGTAGGAGTGATCGCGGCGGACGGTATCTGGCAGCACACCGAGCAGCACATCGGTGGTGTCACTCAGGGCGATGACCGTGCCGTCGGCCCGGACGAGAACGGGTGCGGGATGACCCGCGTTCGTCCAGCGCAGCTCCATGGTCCCGGCGAGTTCGGGGGAGGAAGGCTGTTCCACGCTGAGCACAACCATCGTGGCGCTGGTGTCGATGCGCAGGTCGCGGATTATCTTGTCGAGCCGGGTCACGATCGCCGACAGTGGCTCGTCGCGATCCCAGAGCAGCGCCCGCAGCAGGTTGCGCAGCTGGCCCATGACCGAAGCAGCCGTGATGTCGTGGCCGATGACGTCCCCGATTACCAGCGTCGTCGACCCGTCTGGCAGGACCAACGCGTCATACCAGTCGCCGCCCACCTGATCCTGTTCGGCAGCGGTCAGGTAGCGCGCGGCCAGTTGCAGCTGATCGGACTCGGGAAGGTGCGTCAGCATCGCTTCCTGCAGCGCGAGGGCGATCGCGCGGTCACGTCGGCCGGCTTGCAGAAGTAGCTGGTTGGCTTCTTGCCATCGCTGCGATGCGGCAGCCTCCCCGCTGGCGACCAGAGCGAGAGCGGCGCCTCGCTCCAAGGTGTCGTTGGCCAACCGTCGTGCGGTCGCGGCCGTAACGGCTTGCACAGCGTCGGCCGCATCCGAGACCTCGTTCTCCATCGCTGCTGCCGCCTGTGCCGTCGTGGCGGCGACGGCTGCCGCGGCCTCGGCGACGGCCTGGGCGACCACGATTGCGGTCCGCGCGGTCTCCTCTGATGTGGCCAGGGCCGCGGACAGCACTGTGGCCCCGACCTGAAGCGCCGCGCGGGCAGCCTGCGCGTCGCCGCCGGGCAGCACGGAGTCGGCCACGGTCGCCGCCGCGACCGCTGCGGCGCTGGCCACCTCGCACGCCAGTTCGTCGGCGTGGTGCTGCACCGCCTCGACCGTCCGGGCCGCGGTGGCTGCTACCGCGTCGGCAGCCTGGGTGGCGGCGACCGCGCGCGCAAGCCTGGCGCTCTGGGCCGCATCCGCGGTCTTGGCGGCGGCGCCCCACGCCGCATGCTCGGCAGTGATAGCCGCTCGGCCGGCGACTACCGACGGGGCCGCGGTCAGTTCGGCTTCGGTAGCGGATGCGATCGCGACCGCCTCGGCGAGCACAGCGTCCGACGCACTGCTCAACCACGGTGCCACAACGTCCGGGGAGACCCCCCGAGCCGGCACCCGCGGCGATATCGCCGGATCTGCTTTGCCGAGGGTGAACCACAGCGCCGTGGTCCGGTTCTCGCGGCGAGTACCCCACACCGAGGTCAGTGCGTCGAGCATCTCCAGACCGCGTCCGTTCGCACTCGTCTGGTCCGGCAGCCCGGGCGGATCGACAAGCGCCATCGACGCCATACCCGCGCCACCCCACACGGTGACCGTGACCGCCTGGTCGTTCTCCACCGTGACGTCGACCTCGACTGTGCGCGAACTCTGGTGCCGCACCACATTGGTGACGACCTCGCTGGTCAACAGTTCGGCGGTGCTGAGAACCTCGTCTGCAACCCCGCTCCCCCGGAGCGTGCGCCGGATCAGGGCCCGGGCCGAACCCGGGGCGTGTACGTCGACCGGCACCGCTGTAGTCGCGTGCCGGCGGCGATCGCTGGCCACGGCGGCGGCCGCTGTCGGAGGCTCGGCGGTCCTGTTCTTGGTCGTGCGGAGGTGTGGGTCTGGTTTCACCAGTCGGTCCCAATTGGCGGTCGTGCGCGCCGTCGTGCTCGGCTTCGAGCTAGTCGCTCCCGACCTCGATGTCGTTCAGGTCGGCCCGAGCTGGCTGGTTTCCAGCACGTCACACCCTACGGCAAAGCGGCGAACCGGTCCTGTCGAGAGGCACGACCGGCGTTGACGGCCGGGCGCTAGTAGCCGGCAGCCTCACCCCCGTAGCGCGCCGAGCCGACTCGTGTTCGTGGCAACCGGCCCCCATCCCGCCGCCCCGGCGTCCACGGGAGCCGAGCACGGCGACACTGAGACCACGGTGCGGCGATCAGGTTGGCGACCCCTGAGATCGCGCGCGGGACATCAGGGCAACATCCAGGGTGGGCCCTGATGCCTCGATTGCCGATCGCGGCACATGCTTACTTCATCAACAACAACGCAGTGAGAGGCTAGCGAAATGATGGAATCGATTCAGGCATCCTTCCGGCGTGAGGGCCTGGTCCGGACGAAAGACGATCGCGTCCTCGGTGGCGTGATTGCCGGCCTGGGCCGCCGCTTCGGACTGGAGCCGTGGCCGGCCCGGTTGCTGTTCGTCCTGGTGCTCATGCTCATCCCGGGCAGCCAACTGCTGATCTACCCGATCTTGTGGATCCTGATGCCGCAAGAAACCCCAGCGCCTGTTGCCACCGGGTTGACCAAGCCCACGGCGTGACTCTGTGCGGACCTCTGGGCGAACGCCGCGCGCTTTCGGCTGCGAGCGGGTGACAGGCGCGGTCGGCCCAGCTGTCAACGTCAGCGTCGTCCAGAAGGGACTGGATGTCCTCGTCGGAGCGCGGATGACCGCTACGTCGTGTGGATGGTCGCGTTCAGGGGCCGGCCAAGGATCGTGGCGAGCCGGGCAATCTCTGCTGCCAGCTCGTCCGGCGGGGGCAGTCCTGCTTCGCCGAACCAAGCGATGGCGACCTGATTGTCGGTACGTGACCAGGTGCCGGTTACGACCCCACCGAAGGTCACGATGTTCGCCTGCCGGCTGAGCAGAGTCCGCCTGGCGGGCGGCACAATGTGGGGATCGGACGTACCTGGACCAAGAACCCATTGATCGTATGCCGGAAGAAGTCGCACAACAGAAGTCGGGGCCGTCGCGAGAAGGTCTTCGAGATCATCGCTCAGAATGAGGGCGGATTCTCCGCCGACGTCGACGGCAGCGAGGCGGTCACCGAAGGCAGCTATCCAGGACTGGATTCGCTTACGTCCCGCGCCGAGGCCGGCGCCGAGCCAGTACTGCACGTGCTCAGGTGTAGCCGGCCCGTATGTGTGAAAGTACGATTCGACCGCGCGCATGCCCGCTTCGTCGAGGTCAGGCAGCCCCGCCCACCGCGAGTTGCCGTCGAGTAGCTGAAAGGTTGCCCGTCCCTCACGTGACGGCCCGAAGCTCATGTCCCCCTGCCAGGCAAGCGGCTTGAGCATCGTCTCGGCCTGATCGGCGAAGGCAAAGGCGAGATGCCGGAACCTGGGCCGGGCCGTGACCGCCGCACCGAGTTCGTCGCGAGTCATCGGCCCGCTGGCCAGCACCTCTCGAACGACGTCCCGCAGCAGTGTCCAGTCAGCGGGCGTCAGACTGTAGTAGCTCTGCCAGTTGCTGCGCTCCCACATTCGACCCGCGGCGCGTAGCGCAAGGTACGCGCCACCGTCCTCCGGCGTCAGCAGATGAGTGGCGCCGCGAAACGCGAACGTCTTGATGATTCGGCCTTCGGCAAGGGCCCGAGCAACCTCGCCGGGCCGAGACCGGTCGCGCCTGACGCGGATGGCGAGCTCGGCAGCGGAGTCGGGTTGAGCCCGCACGGCGCCCAGACGGCGCACGACGTCCGCGACCGAATCGGTGCCGACCGGATCGAGCAGTTGCTGCCGCGCGCGCCAAGCGAGCGCCTGGGACCACCTCAGCACCATCGGCGCAGACTACTGAGCCGTACTGACGGGCCTCACCCCTCACGGCGTCTCTGTTCCGACAGGTATCGCACGACAATCCGCCATGACACGATCGAACCGCAAGAGAGTGTCCCACCGGCCTCCGCCCACCGCGCTCCGTTCACCGCCCGTCGCGGTGGGAGACTGCCGAGGAGGGGGTCACGGATGCAGACCGCTCGGCGCTGGGTGCGATTCTTCGCCATGGTCGCGCTGCTCTCCATCGGCTTGTCCCGATGGATCGCACCCGTGTTCGGGATCCTGATCGCGATAGCGATCGCCTCGCTGATTGACCAATGGCTGACACACACGCCGGGGCGCCTCCTTCGTGCCCTCACCCGCCGGCGCAGGTCGGGGTAGCCGTGGTGCACGAAGAGCAGGCAGTCGGCGCACTCCTCAACGATCCACGCGTCGGTAGCGACGGCCCCGGCGGCTGCCTGTACCCGCACGATCGGAGCCTCGACCGTCACCTGCTGCTGGCTGCGCGCAGCCCGGCGGCGGCGGCACCGAACAACTGCCGCGAGCCCTCGGCCGCGACCTGGCGCTGATCAGGCGCGCCCCTACAGCCCAGCAACTACGGTAGGTTCAGCGTCCCTGGAGGGCTCGCATAGTGGCCGAGTGCGGCGGTCTTGAAAACCGCTATAGGGAAACCTATCAAGGGTTCGAATCCCTTGCCCTCCGCTGGTGCAGCGCTCGCTGTTCGGCAACTTGCCGGGGCTGTGAGCCGTCGCCTCGATCACTTCGAGTGACCGTGAATTGCCGCGGATGACCCGGGTTCCAGCCGATCTGGCACGCGAATGGCACGACGACGTGAGATCGCGGCCGTTGGCCCAGCCGCGTGCGCAGGAGCCGATCCCGCGAGCCTCCGGAGTTGCTCGCTTTGGGTGTTGGCCTGGGTATGGCTGGGTATGTTCACGATATGGAGATCATCAACCTAGGTGTGGCAGACGGACTCCCGCCGGTGAACTGGGACGGTGTCGTCGAGAAGCTGGACGCGGGCTCGGCGCCAGCTCCCGACGGCATGAACTCACGCACGACGTGGTTGTCCACCGTCAACGAGGACGGCGGCCCGCATGTCACCGCTGTTGGCGCCTTGTGGGTGGACGGCACCTTCTGGTTCCAGACCGGCACAGGCACCCGCAAGGAGCGGAATGTTGCGCGCGATCCGCGGTGTTCGGTCGCGGTGTCGATTCGCGATGCCGATGTCGTGTTCGAGGGCGACGCGACGCGGGTGACGGACCCCGCCGCTTTGGCCCGCATCGCCAAGGCGTGGGCGGCGCAAGGCTGGCCGGCCGAGCCCGACGAGAGCGGCTCAGGGATCACAGCTCCTTTCAACGCACCGTCGCAGGGGCCACCGCCGTGGAACGTCTACCGGATCGAGCCCCGCTCGGCGACGGTGGTCGCATCTGGCGAACCTGGTGGCTTGACCCGGTTCCGCTTCTGACCCGCTGGGACGGGCGAACGGGCTTGGCCGCGACCGCGAGCCGATCCGCGATCCGCTAGCCGATCCGCGACTGCAAGCCGGGTGGCGGTCCGGCGGTCAGCTGCTGGCGCCTGATGTGTCCTCGGGATTTTCCCCGGAGTCGGGGTCGAACGGAGGTCCGTCGGGGACGGCCTCCCCGGCGGAGATGCGGTCGGAGATACGGGCACCCTCGACGCGCTGCGCGCCTCCGGAGCCGATACCGCCGGGCGCCGGCCCCGGCTTCGGCGTGTCGGAGGGCGCGTGCTTGTCGCCGACGACGTGGCCCTCGGTGACGCCCTCGACGTCGGGCATCTGCTCGACGCGGGATTCGCCGGGTCTTGCTTCACCGGACGGGGTGTGCACCCCCTCCACCTGGCTGCCCGCTTCGGCGTTGTCGACCGCCTCGTCGAAGGTGGGCCCACCGCGCGTTTCATCCGGTGAGCCCAGCGAGTCGGGGGTGGCCGCGTCGTCGGGTAGGTGTGTGCTCATGCTGCGCAGTATCGGTTGGCCCTCGCGCCGGGCGCAAGGAGCACCTAAGTGAAGACTTAGGTGGGCGTTGACAACCCCGCGCCGCCGGGGGCCATACTGCGGCACGGCCACGACTGAGGGAGACCCAGTGCAGGTTCCCGCTCCATTCGAATACGAACGCGCCACCAGCGTCGACCAGGCGATCGGGCTGCTCGAACGGCTCGGGAGTACGTCCCGGCTCGTCGCCGGCGGGCACAGCCTCCTGCCGATGATGAAGCTCAGGTTGGCGAACCTCGAATACCTGATCGACATCAACGACCTTCACGATGAACTCGGATACGTCCGCGTCGAACCGGGCCAGATCCGGGTCGGGGCGATGACCCGGCACCGCGAGCTGCTCGAGTCCGACGAGCTCGCCGAAGCGTTCCCGATCTTCCGCGACGCCGAGCGGGTCATCGCAGATCCCGTGGTGCGCAATCGCGGCACGCTGGGTGGATCGCTCTGCCAGGCCGATCCGTCCGAGGATCTGTCCGCCGTGTGCACCACGCTGGATGCCAGCTGCGTCATCCGCGGCAGCGGCGGCGAGCGAGTCGTGACGATGGCGGCGTTCCACCGTGGACCGTACGAAACGGCGGTCAACGACAACGAGATGCTGATCGAGGTGCGGATCCCGGTCCGGCCCGGAGGCTCCAGTGCCTACGAGAAGGTCGAGCGGCGGGCGGGCGACTGGGCCGTCGTCTCCTGTGGCGCGGCTGTCTGGATGGCCAACGGCACCATCACGGACGCCCGGGTCGGGCTCGCAGCCGTCGGCCCTAACACCACCGGTATCCCCGCCATCTCCGACGCGCTGCGCGGCAAGACACCGTCCGAGGAGCTCTACGAGCAGGCCGGCGCCATCGCGGCACAGAGCTGCAGCCCGCAGACTGACATGCGCGGCAGCGTCGAGTACAAGCGGCATCTGGCGAATGAGTTGACCCGGCGAGCCCTGCGCCGGGCAGTGGCCCGGATCAACGGACAGGCGGTCTGAGCATGCAGGTCTCGATGACGGTGAACGGCGAACAGGTCTCCGAGGAGATCGAGGGCCGCATGCTGTTGGTGCACTTCCTGCGCGACCAACTCGGCCTCACTGGCACGCACTGGGGCTGCGACACCAGCAACTGCGGAGTCTGCGTGGTGTGGATGGACGGCGAGCCGGTCAAGTCCTGCACCGTGCTGGCAGCGATGGCCGGTGGCCGGGATGTGCGCACCGTCGAGGGGCTCGAGCAGGACGGCGTGCTCGACCCCATCCAGCAGGGCTTCATGGAGTGTCATGGGCTGCAGTGCGGGTTCTGCACCCCGGGCATGATGATGACGGCCCGTGCCCTGCTGGATCGCAACCCCGATCCGGACGAGCACGAAATCCGTGAGGCGATCTCCGGGCAGATCTGCCGGTGCACCGGCTACGCGACGATCGTCCGCTCGGTCCGGTGGGCCGCTGCCACCGAGGCCACCGCCGCAGTTGACGATGCAACCGTCGGAAGCGTGTCATGACCACCGTCGAGGACCGTCCCGCCGGATTCGTCAACAACGACGAGAAGCCGGTCGGTCACGGCCGGATGCTGCGCAAGGAGGACCCGCGCTTCATCCGTGGCATGGGCCACTACGTGGACGACATCCAACTCAACGGCATGCTGCACCTGGCCATTCTGCGCTCGCCGGTCGCGCACGCGCGCATCGTCAGCATCGATACCACCGCGGCCATGGCGCACCCGAAAGTGAAGGCCGTCGTCACCGGCGCGGACCTGGCCGAGAAGGGGCTGGCGTGGATGCCCACGCTGTCCAACGACGTGCAGGCCGTGCTGGCCACCGACAAGGTGCGCTTCCAGGGCCAGGAGGTCGCGTTCGTCGTTGCCGAGGATCGCTACTCCGCACGCGACGCGCTCGAACTCATCGACGTGGAGTACGACATCCTCGCTCCCGTCATCGACGTGCGCAAAGCGTTGGCGCCCGAGGCGCCGGTGATCCGCGACGACCTCGACGGCAAGGCCGACAACCACTGCTTCGACTGGCAGACGGGTAACGAAGCCGCCACCAATGCCGTGTTCGAGAAGGCGGAGGTGGTCGTCACCGAGGACATCGTGTATCCACGCGTGCACCCGGCGCCGATGGAGACGTGTGGGTGCGTGGCCGACTACGAGAGGGTGGCGGGCAAGCTGACCCTCTGGACGACCAGTCAGGCGCCGCACGCGCACCGCACCGTGTACGCGCTCGTGTCCGGCCTGCCGGAACACAAGATCCGGGTCATCGCGCCGGACATCGGCGGCGGCTTCGGCAACAAGGTGCCGATCTACCCGGGTTACGTCTGCGCGATCGTCGCGTCGCTGGTCACCGGCAAGCCGGTCAAGTGGATGGAGGACCGCTCCGAGAACCTGGTCAGCACCGGCTTCGCCCGCGACTACGTGATGCGCGGTGAGATCGCGGCGACGAAGGACGGCAAGATCCTGGCGATCCGCACCAACGTGCTGGCCGACCACGGCGCGTTCAACGGTACGGCGGCGCCGGTGAAGTACCCGGCCGGGTTCTTCGGCGTCTTTACCGGCAGCTACGACCTCGAGGCCGCGTTCTGCAAGATGACCGCCGTCTACACGAACAAGGCACCCGGCGGTGTGGCCTACGCCTGCTCGTTCCGCATCACCGAGGCGGTCTACCTCGTCGAGCGCATCGTCGACTGCCTGGCCTACGAGTTGAAGATGGACCCGGTCGAACTACGCCTCAAGAACTTCATCCAGCCCGAGCAATTTCCGTATACGACCCAGACGGGCTGGGTGTATGACTCCGGGAACTACGAGCCCGCGATGCGCCTGGCCATGGAACTGGCCGGCTACGACGATCTGCGCAAGGAGCAGGCCGAGAAGCGCGGGCGCGGTGAGCTGATGGGCATCGGCGTCGCGTTCTTCACCGAGGCTGTAGGCGCCGGACCCCGAAAGGACATGGACATTCTCGGGCTCGGCATGGCCGACGGCTGCGAGCTGCGGATCCACCCCACCGGCAAGGCCGTCGTCCGCGTCTCGTGCATGAGCCAGGGGCAGGGCCACGAAACGACGTACGCGCAGATCGTGGCTGAAGAGATCGGCATTCCACCAGCTGACATCCAGGTGGTCAACGGCGATACCGACAACACGCCATTCGGGCTGGGTACCTACGGCAGCCGATCCACGCCCGTCTCGGGTGCTGCCGCCGCGATGGTGGCCCGCAAGGTGCGCGACAAGGCGCAGATCATCGCGTCGGGAATGCTCGAAGTGTCGGTGGCCGACCTCGAGTGGCAGAAGGGCTCCTTCCACGTGAAGGGCGATCCGACCAAGTCGGTGACCATCCAGGACATCGCGATGAAGGCGCACGGTGCGGGCGACCTCCCCGAGGGCATCGAGGGCGGCCTCGAGGCGCAGATCTGTTACAACCCGTCGAACCTCACCTACCCGTTCGGCGCCTACATCTGCGTCGTCGACGTGGACCCCGGCACCGCGCAGGTCAAGGTGCGCAGCTTCACCGCTGTCGACGACTGTGGCACCCGCATCAACCCGATGATCATCGAGGGCCAGATACACGGCGGGCTCACCGATGGCATCGGCATGGCGCTTATGGAGATGATCGCATTCGACGAGGACGGCAACTGCCTCAGCAGTTCGCTGATGGACTACCTCATCCCGACCGCACTGGAGTGCCCGGACTGGCAGACCGGGCACACCGTGACACCGTCACCGCACCACCCGATCGGTGCGAAGGGCGTCGGCGAGTCGGCAACCGTCGGCTCCCCGCCGGCGATCGTGAACGCGGTCGTCGATGCCCTCAAGCCCTACGGCATCCGGCACGCCGACATGCCACTTACCCCGTCGCGAGTCTGGGACGCGATGCAAGGCAACCCGAGACCCCCGATCTGACCAGGAGCATCCATTGGCACACCGCATGACAGCCCGAATGATGGAACTGGCGATCGACCGCGTCCCGTTCGTGCATGCCACGGTGGTGCGCGCTCAGGAACCGACCTCGGCTCGGCCGGGCGACGACGCGGTCATCCTCGCGGACGGCTCCATCGAGGGCTTCGTCGGCGGTCACTGCGCCGAGGCTTCGGTGCGGGTCGCCGCTCTCGGCGCGCTCGAGAACGGTGAGACCGTCCTGCTCCGGGTGCTTCCCGACGGAATGGAGCCTTTCCCGGACTCACCGGGCGCCCGGGTCGTGGTGAACCCGTGCCTCTCGGGCGGCGCGCTCGAGATCTTCCTCGAGCCGATGCTCCCGCCGCCGCTGCTTCACCTCGTCGGTTCCACACCCATCGCCGACGCCGTGGCCAATATCGCCGAGCCCCTCGGATTCATGATCGACCGGGCCCGGGCGCAGGACCGCCCGGACGGTGCCATAGCCGTCATCGTGTCGAGCCTCGGCCGTGAGGAGGCTGACGCGATCCGGGCGGCTCTCGACGCCCAGGTCCCGTTCATCGGGCTGGTGGCGAGCACCCGCCGCGGGACTTCGGTGCTGGCCGACATGGACTTGACCGACGCCGAGCGCAAACGCATTCACACCCCGGTCGGGATAGACATCGGCGCCCGGACGCCGGAGGAGATCGCGTTGTCGATCATGGCCGAGATCGTCCGGTCGATCCGGCTCGACGGACTCGTCGGGGCGCCGCCGACAGCGCACGACGAACCCCTCCAAGTCCTCGATCCGGTCTGCGGCATGACCGTCCTGGTGGGGGCGGACACGCCCTACCTCGCCGTCGGCGGAAACGACCACTGGTTCTGCGGGCCGGGCTGCCGCGACCGCTTCGGCCGCGATCTCGCTGACCAAGCCGGCGGCTGACCCGGTGTTCCTGAGCCGCCCGACGTCGACACCTGGGCCGAGCGCCGGGCCCTGCTCGCCGCCGAGGTGGTCCTAGCCTCATGGCAGTGATGTTCACCGATGAGGATGCAGTCCGGCGCCGGCTCGACGAGCTGGACTACCTCGTCGACGACGGGCTGGCCACCGCGCTCTACCTCGCGGTCACACTGGGCCAGCCGCTGCTGCTCGAGGGCGAGCCGGGCGTCGGCAAGACCACGGCGGCCAAGGCGCTGGCCCGTGCCTTCGACGCACCACTCATCCGGCTGCAGTGCTACGAGGGACTCACACCGAACGAGGCGCTCTACGAGTGGAACTACCAGCGTCAGTTGCTGGCCATCCGGCTGGCCGAGTCACGCGAGGAGAAGTTGGCCGACGCGGACCTGTTCACCGAGGAATTCCTCCTGGAGCGACCGATCCTGCAGGCGATCCGCCACGTAGGTCCGGTGGCCCCGGTGCTGCTCATCGACGAGATCGACAGAGCGGACGACGAGTTCGAGGCGTTACTGCTGGAATTCCTCGGCGAGGCGTCGATCACCATTCCCGAGCTCGGCACGTTCACCGCGCACCGCCGACCGATCGTGGTACTGACCTCCAATCGCAGCAGGGAACTGCATGACGCCCTGCGCCGCCGCTGCCTGTACCACTGGGTCGAGTTCCCCGAGCCGGGCAGGGCGGCCGAGATCCTGCGCCGGTCCGTGCCGACAGCGAGTGAGGCCCTCGTCATGACGGCCACCGAATTCGTCGGGCGCGTGCGTGAACTCGATCTCGACAAGGCTCCCGGGTTGGCCGAGAGCATCGACTGGGTCTCCGCGCTGAGCACTCTTGGCGTGTCGGAGCTCGTCGCGTCCGACGTGATCCGCACGCTCGGCGCGCTCGCGAAGACCCTCGACGACCGCGACGCCATCCGTGGCGCGCTGGACGACCTGCTCCCCGCCGCTACGGAGACCACCAGATGAGGCTCGACGACGAATTCCTGATGCGGCTGGCCGGCGGCGCCTTGTACATGCGACAGGTCCCCGTCGTCATCGGCGCGGTCGTGGTGGCCGTAATCGGCTGTCGCCGTGCTCCCTAGCCAGTCGCCTGCCTTGTTACGCGGTGTCGACCGCGCGGCCTTCTGCACTGCGTTCTCGCTGCGGCTGCGTGACGCGGGCGTCGCAGTCGGCTTCAGCAGCATGGAATCGTTCGTCCGCGCGCTGGCGGCGTGCCCGCCCGACTCGCTGCCGCGGCTGTACTGGACAGCTCGGATCAGCCTGGTGCGCCGGACGTCGGACCTTGAATTGTTCGACGCAGTCTTCGCGGCAGTGTTCGACGACGCGGTGCTGAGCCTCGACCCGAACGCCCGCCGCCAGGCACTGCCAGCCAAAGCGGACGACGACGATGTGTATGCCGCGCTCCCGGCCAAGGCGAGCGCCGACGCCGACGGCGGCGGACTGCCGTGGATCACGCGACCGTCCATCGTGGCGGGCGAGCCAGGTTCCGAGTCCACCCTCGCGGTTCCGGAACTGTTGCCCAGCGACGTGGAGGCGCTGGCCGAGGTCCCGTTCGAGGACTTGAATGCCGACGAGCTCGGCATGCTGGGACGCTGGCTCGAGTCCGCCTTGGCCGACTGGCCCACCCGACGGTCGCGACGGCTGGCCTGTCACCGGTTGGGTCGGCGCATCGCCATGCGGGCCACGCTGGCACGGGCCCGGCGCACCGGGTGGGAATCGATCGAACTCGTTCGCAGCCGGCCGATTCGCAGGCGCCGGCGGCTGGTGATGCTGTGCGATGTCAGCCAGTCGATGCAGGCACAGTCCAGCGCCTACCTGCACCTGATGCGCGCTGCCGTGTTGAGCGCCGACGCCGAGGTCTTCGCCTTCGGGACCTTGCTGACCCGGCTCACCCCAGTAATCGCGCATAGATCTCCCGAGGCGGCAATCGAGCTGGCCTCCGCGAGGGTCAGTGACCGCTTCGGCGGGACCCGCATCGCGTCGAACCTGCGGGCGCTACTTTCCTCCCACCACGGTGGAGCGACCCGCGGAGCCGTCGTCCTCATCGCGTCCGACGGATGGGACAGCGACGATCCCGGCGAGCTTGCCGCGGTGATGGCGAAACTGCGGCGCCGCGCCCATCGGATCATTTGGATCAATCCCAGAGCGGGCGCCCCATCGTTCGAGCCGCTCGTCGGCGCGATGGCCGCGGCGTTGCCGCACTGCGACGAACTGCTCCCGGCGCACAACATCCGCTCGCTGCGGGACGTGATTTCCGCAATCGGTCGCGCACGCTGATCCCGCAGGGTCAGTTCCACAACGTGACGTGGACGGACGGCCGGAAGTGCCCGATGCTCACGCCTGCCCCGCCCAGCATGGATCTGGTCGCGCGAGGCGTGGTGATGAAGCGCAGTAGTTCCGCCGCTGCAGGAAGCAAGCTGTGCGCCGGCAGGGTCAAGGCGCTCCAGACACCCTGCGCTTGCAGGCGCGGTCCGACGACCTGGACGAGTTGCCCGTTGGCCAGATCTTCGGTGACCGCGAAGGACACCACGAGCGCCACCCCGTTGCCCCGCCGCGCTTCTTCAAGAGCGGCGGAGTGACTCTGAAAAATCTGTTGATTCCGTTCGGGCAGATCAAGCTGCCGCACCAGGTCAGGGATCGCACCCTCATCCTCGGTCGCC
>JALYVG010000018.1 GCA_030853345.1 Actinomycetota bacterium
CGTCGAGACGGCGCTCGTCGAGCCCGTCGCTCCCGGCGAGACGCTGCTGGTCCACGCCGGAACGGCAATCGCCCGCCTGCAGGCGGGTAGCGAGGAGGTGGCTGCGTGAAGTTCGTCGATGAGTTCCGCGATGCAGATCTCGGCCAGGCGCTCTCAGGGGAAATCCTGTCGCTGGTCGAGCCGGGTCGCCACTACAAGGTCATGGAGGTGTGCGGCGGCCATACCCATTCGATCTACAAGTACGGGGTCGACGACCTCCTGCCGGCCAACGTCGAGCTCGTGCACGGCCCGGGGTGCCCGGTCTGCGTCATCCCGATGGGGCGCGTCGATGACGCCATGTGGCTGGCCGAGAAGCCGAACACGATCTTCACCTCGTTCGGCGACATGATGCGGGTGCCCGGCAGCAGGGGCAGCCTGCTCGAGGCCAAGGCGCGTGGCGCTGACGTCCGCTTCGTGTACTCGCCGCTGGACTCGCTGCGCATCGCGGTCGAGAACCCGGACAAGCACGTGGTGTTCTTCGCGGTCGGCTTCGAGACCACGGCACCCTCCACCGCCGTCACGCTGGTCCGCGCCAAGCAGCTGGGCGTCACCAACTTCAGCGTGTTCTGCAACCACGTGACTATCGTGCCGCCGATCAAGGCGATCCTCGACTCTCCCGACCTGCGACTGGACGGGTTCCTCGGCCCTGGTCATGTGTCGACCGTGGTGGGCAACCGGCCCTACCGGTTCGTCACCGAGGTGTACAAGAAGCCGATCGTGGTCGCGGGCTTCGAGCCCCTGGACATCCTGGCCTCGGTGCACATGCTGCTCGCGCAGATCCGCGAAGGACGCTGTGAGGTCGAGAACCAGTACAGCCGCGTCGTGCCGGAGGAGGGTAACCCCCAGGCCATCGCGCTGCTGTCCGAGGTATTCGAGCTGCGTCCGCATTTTGAGTGGCGCGGACTGGGGTTCATCAGCCAGAGTGCGTTGAAGCTCAACGACGACTACGCGGAGTTCGACGCCGAACTGCGCTTCGACATGCCTGGCATCCGGGTCGCCGATCCGAAGGCCTGCCAGTGTGGTGAGGTCCTCAAGGGCGTCATCAAGCCGTGGGAGTGCAAGGTATTCGGTACGGCGTGTACGCCGGAGACACCGATCGGTACGTGCATGGTCTCGCCAGAGGGCGCGTGCGCGGCGTACTACAACTTCGGCAGGCTGCACCGCGAGACCGCGATGATGGTGGGCCAGCGCAGCGAACTGCCGGTGCTGACGACGTAGGCGTGTCGAGGCGACTCCGGCGGACCGCGCGGAGCGCGCGGCAATGATGCAGGCCGGCCTGCGGCCCGGCAGTTCCGCTCCGGGCAGGTCGCCGTAGGCTGCCGCGATGGGCGAAATCGAGCAATTCGGGCCCGGTGCCTCCGAGTTGCCGGAGGCGCTGGGGGACAGCGTCCTGCAGTCCGGGACTCTCGAGACGTTGGCTTCGGCCGTCAACTACAACAACTGGCTCATCTCACTGGCCACCCCGCACTTGGGTGACTCACCCTTCGAACTTGGCAGCGGCCTCGGCGACTACGCCCAGGCGTGGCTGGACGGCGGCGTGCCGCGCATCACGACCAGCGAGGTCGACCCCTCTCGATTAGCCCATCTGCGCAACCGCTTTGCCGATGACCCGCGGGTCAGCGTCGCCTCCTTCGACATCCTGTCCCCGCCGCAGGGTGAGCATTCGGCGCTCGTGGCGTTCAACGTCCTGGAGCACATCCCCGATCATGTCGGTGCCCTGCGGGGCGCGCGCACACTCCTGCGTCCCGGGGGGCTGACCGTCGTCTTCGTACCTGCCTTCGAATTCGCGATGAGCGGCTTCGATCGCGAGATCGGCCACGTCCGCCGCTACACCGTCGCCACCATGCGCTCGGCAATCGTGCAAGCCGGCCTGGAGGTCGTCGATGCGCGCTACGTCAACCTGCCTGGCCTGCCCGCGTGGTTCGTCGGGATGCGGCTGCTGAGGATGTCACCCAGCGCCGGTCCGCTGCTGTCCGTCTGGGACAAGCGGGTCGTACCGCTGGCGCGCAAGTGGGAGTCCAAGCACCGGGTCCCGTTCGGCCAGTCCGTCTTCGCCATCGGACGTGTGCCAGCCGCGGGTTGACGCACCACAGAATTTGTCGTGCGGCCTTGATGTGGGTCGAGCACCCGGCCGGTGCGCTCCCGCGGTGACTCCCCACCGCGGTGATCTTGTTGCGGATGAGCGGTCCAGGTGCTGCGGGTGCAACAAGGTCGGGCTGACATACCGGTCACCGGGGGCGACGGGTGGTCCAGCGGGGGATCAGCTCTCCGGCGGGGGACACTGGGAGAATGGGTGATGATGGCGGCACGGTCCGGGGGCGGGTCTGGCGCGACGGGAAGGTGGTTGCTGAGGACTTCGACTTCGAGAGGATCTCGGATTACCTCGAAGAGGATGACACGCTGACCTGGGTCGACGTCTGCGACCCCGACCACCGGATCTTGCAGGAGCTCGCCGAGGAGCTTGTACTGGAGCCCCTTGCGGTCGAGGACGCGATCGCCCACGCCGAGCGGGCCAAGGCGACCCGCTACTCGACGCATACGTTCATGACGGTGTACGCGGTCCAGCTGCACAAGGACGCCGACGCGTCCGGTCCCGAGGGCAGGTTGTCGATCCACAAGGTCTCGGCGTTCGTATTCCCCCGTGGATTGATCACGGTGCGCTCGAGTCCCGACTTCGACATCGAGGAAGTCGTGCGGCGCTGGGACGACAACGCCGACCTGCTCAAGTATGGCGTCGGGGCGCTCGTGCACGGCTTACTCGACACCATCGTCGACGGACATTTCGACGCCGTCCAAATCCTTGATGACGCGATGGAAGTTCTCGAGGACGGATTGTTCGACGAACGAGCCGCCAACGCCGAGGTTCAGCGCGCCACCTACCAAGTGCGCAAAGATCTCGTCGAGCTGCGGCGCGTTGTCCTCCCTATGCGCGAAGTCATCAACGCCGTCCTACGGCACCGCAAGGATTTCAACTCCCCCTCCGAACTCGATCCGTGGTACGACGACCTCTACGACCATGTCCTGCGCGCTTCGGAATGGACCGAGTCACTGCGCGACATGGTCACCACCATCTTCGAAACCAACCTGTCGCTGCAAGACGCGCGCCTCAACAACGTCATGAAGAAACTCACCGGCTGGGCGGCGATCATCGCGGTACCCACCGCGGTCACCGGCTACTTCGGGCAGAACGTCCCCTATCCCGGCTTCGCCAGGGAATGGGGTTTCCTGCTCAGCGATGCCGTGATACTGACGATCGTTATCTGCCTCTACGTCGCCTTCAAGCGCAACAAGTGGATCTGACACAACCCCACACCCCTTCCCGAACAGCGCGCACTGCAGCCCCGTCAGTCGACTGTCGGCAGCGTCATCACGAATCGCGCCCCGCCGGAGGCGGAGGAGGTGATGGTGATGGTGCCCCGGTGGCGGGCGACAATGTCGGCCACGATGGCCAGGCCCAGTCCGGCGCCGCCCGCATCCCGAGATCGGGGTTCATCGAGCCGGGTGAACCGCTCGAACACGGTTTGGCGTTGTTCGGGCGGTATACCCGGGCCGTCATCCGCGACGACCAGCACGCTCACCCCGCCGTGTTCGGACAACTCGAAGGTGATGGTCGTTCTGGCGTGTCGCTCGGCGTTGTCGGCCAGGTTAGCGATCGCTCTCGCCAGTTGATGAACGTCCCCGCTCACTCGCGCCGCGGACACCGCGCCGCCGTCGACAACTACCGTTGCCCGTGCCCGCACCTGCCTTATCTGGTCGAAGACGAGGTCATCGAGATCGACGATCGAGTCGGGTGCTCCCATTGCGCCGGACTCCGACCTGGCGAGGAACAGCAGATCGTCGACCACCCGTTGCAACTGCACGGCATCGCTCAGCAAGTTCGCGTACGTGTTCTCGGGGTCAGACGCCTGCGGGTGCGCGATCGCCACCTCGAGCGCCGAGCGGATACGGGTCAACGGGCCGCGCAGTTCGTGCGAGGCGTCGGCGACGAACTGCCGCTGGCCTCGGGTGGTGTGGTCAACGCGCTCGAGCATCGCGTTCATGGTCCGCGCCAGCCGGGAGATCTCGTCGTCGCCACCCTGGACCGGGACGCGTCGGTGCTGCTCGGACCCTCGGATGCTCGCGACCTCCGCGCGAATGCTCTCGACCGGCCGGAGAACCCGGCCGGTCAGCCACCACAACAGAGCGGCGAGCAGCATCAGAATCAAGGGCACGGAAATCGCGAGCGACGTCGTCAGGATGCTGACGCTGCCGTTGACGTCATCGAGGTTCCTGGCCACGACGAGGGTTGCCGCGCCCCCGCCGGTGGGCACGGCGCGGGCGAGGATCCGATACTGGTGCGAGCTCAACGAAATCTCGGTCACATCCCGGAACACTTGATTCGATCCTGACGGAAGTGTCCGCGTGGTCGCCGGCAAGGACTTGATGTTTGCGCTCGAGGCAAGCACGTGACCGTCGCCTGCGAGCAACTGCAGGAAAGAGTCCTCGCGATCGCCTTCACTGGGCAGCAGGGTCCCGAACGCACCTCTCGCGACATCGGACTCGAGGTTGTCAGCTCGTTGGGCCAAGGCCTCCTCGACGCCACGCAACATGAGCCGGTGCTGGACGGTGACGAGACCGATGGCGCTCGTCAGCAGCACAGCCGCGACGATGGCGGTGGCAAACAGGGTGAGCTTCGCCCGCAGCGTGCTGAGTCCGGTGGTGCGAAGGCCGCGGCGCATCATCACGTGCTGCTCATCAACCGGTAGCCCGCGCCCCTGACCGTCTGGATGTCCTGACGGCCGAACGGCTCATCGATCTTTCTGCGCAGCCGGCGGATATAGACCTCCACCACATTCGGGTCGCCGTCGAAGTCGTATTCCCACACTCCGTTGAGGATCTCGAATTTGGGTGCAACCATGCCCTCCCGTCGAACGAGGTATTCGAGCACCGAAAACTCCCGCGCCGTCAGTCGAATCTCGGTCTCGGCCCGCCAGCAGCGGTGTCGCTCCGGGTCGATGCGCAGATCACCCACCTCGATGGGTGCTGGAGCGCCCCCTTTTGTGCGACGCAATAGCGCACGCAGATGAGCGATGAGCACCGGGAACGAAAAGGGTTTGGTGAGGTAGTCATCGGCCCCGGAGCCGAGCGCCTCAGTCTCGTCGAATTCGCCGTCCTTGGCCGTCAAAACGAGGATCGGGGTCCAGTCGCCTTGATCGCGCAACTTCTGGGTGATCTGGAAACCGTTGCGCCCGGGCAGCATCAGATCCAGGATCAGCAGGTCGTACTGGTACTCAGTCGCTTTCCAGAGGCCGTCGGTGCCGTTGAAGGCCACATCGACGGAGAACCCCTCCGCGACGAGCCCGCGCACGACGGTCGCGGCGATACGCCGGTCATCCTCGACGAGGAGAACCTTCATCCGCACACATCGCAGCGTTGGAACCCGCAGCCAGTCATGCGCTCATGATGCGCCACCGTCATCCTGTTCCGTTCGCAATGCTTCCTTGAGTAATTGCCTGCTTCGTAAGCGAACCAGGGCGACCTGAACCGGGCCTGACTGCGTGGGCGTGGACGAAATGCTCCGCACGGCTGGTTAGGGCCTATCGGGCACACCGGGACTTCGTCGGCATCGACCGGACCTACCGCGAACCGTTGCGCCCCATTCAGGCTGGGTTCAGGATGGTCAGGCAAGGTGCTCGTCATGAGCATTGTGGCCCCCGCCCAGCACCCCCGACTCCGCGGCCGGCTGCGTCAATTGCCGATGTGGGCGCTGTCCGCTCGTCAAGTGAACCGAATGCTAGGCGAACTGACCCGTCGCGTCGTGCCCGCGGCGTGCTGCCTGCGTCGGGCGCGCTAGCGTGCAAAGCGCAGAGCTGGTTGCACGTCTGGCGCGAGCGCCGGACGTGCGCTCCAGCGTGCAAAACCGGGCGTTGCTCGCCCTCATGCTCTCGGTCCTGGTCTTCTGCGTGTTGCGTGCCCTGATTCCGCATCGCGCCCTTGGTGATCTTCGGGTCTACCGGGCCGAGGGTATGGCGATGCGAAACAACATGAACCTCTACGCGCATCTGGCCGGAGTGCATGGGGCGGCCACCTATCCGACTTTCGCCGCTCTGATCTTCGTAATCTTGACACCGTTTCCGATCGCTCCGCTGCAGGTTCTCAGCATCGTCAGCAACCTGCTGATACTTCTCTACGTCTGCCGCGCGTCCTGTCACCTGGTCGGCATCCATGGTCGCCAAGCGCTGGTTCCGTCGTGCGTGCTTGCGGCTGGGGCGTTGTGGAGCGAGCCTGTGTTCACGACGTTCGCATATGGCCAAATCAACCTGGTCCTTTTAGCCCTCATCATCTGGGACTTCACACTTGCGCAGGACTCCCGGCTGCGAGGAGTCGGCACCGGCCTCGCGGCTGCGATGAAGGTGACGCCGGCGATACTGATCCTCTATCTGCTCATCACCCGTCGTTTTCGCGCAGCGGTCACGGCTGGTTGCACCTTCGGGGCGTCCCTGGTGGTATCCGCGGTCGCCAACCCACAGGGCACCTGGTCCTATTGGACGAAGTACCTCTTCGACCTCCACCGCACCGGCCGACTGGAGAATGCGGTAAATCAGAGCGTGCGAGGCATGCTGGTGCGAGTCGATCACACTCGCCACACCGGGCCGACTGAGCTCGGACTCGTCCTGGTTGTCCTGGTTCTGGGGTTCATATGCGCCTGGGCGGCTTACCGGACGCTGGGCGAGGAATGGGGTTTGCCCGCATGCGCAGTGACCGGCCTGCTGGTCTCGCCGATCTCGTGGAGCCATCACTGGGTTTGGTGCATACCGATCGCAGCGCTGCTCTGGTTCCGCGCCCGAGCGTGGCTTTTCCCGACCGTCGCGATCTTCAGTTCCTACGTTGTCCTCGCGGTACCCCATGTGCGGCCGAAAGACCTGCACTTCACGACTGTTCAGATAGCCCTGTCCGGGTGGTACGTCCTGTTCGGCCTCGGCTTCCTGGCCCTTACTGCATGGCGGGTCTTGTGCGCTCAAAGGAACGCGACCACTGCGAACTTGGCGTTGCTCATCTGAGCCTCGTGCGTTGCGGTTTGTGATCGACCCGAGTTGCCCTGCTGGTGCGTGTCATAGCCGCCCCGCTCGCCGAGGTGACCCGGTTGGCAGCCCAGATGTCCGGGCAGGTCATGCAGTGGCAGCGACGCCTCGCCGCATTCGACTGCCCCGCCACATGAGCGCGCTGGCTGTAAGCACAGCGATCACATTGAAGCTTGCGGTTGCCGCGCTGGGGGCTCCGGTGATCGCGGCGACGGAGGTCACTCCACAAGCCAGCACGAGCCAGTCACGTTCCCGTCCGGTCACAGCGGCCGCGAGGCACAGCACGCCCCAGAGCAGGTACCACGGATAGATCGTCGGGCTGAGCAAGGCGAGGGCCAGCAAGCTGTAGCCGACGTTGCGCTGAAGCGATCGCTTCCTCGCCGTCGCACTGAGGACGGCGACGATGAATATCGCTGCGAGCAAGCACGTGATCCGGCCGCCGGCGGCCAGATCGTCCGGGGATGCTGATACGACGACACGCCTGAACAGGTCGCCGATCAGGCTGGCTGGCGCGAACGGTGTGTAGCCCTGTGCGGGGGTGCTCAATCCATTCACCCATCCGGTCCCATTGTCGACGAGCAACATGAACCCGGTGGCGCTGATTGCGGCGACGGCAGCATCGCGCAGGCCGACCAGTAGGCGCGTGCGCCGGTCCGGTTCGGCCAGGGCATGGGCGGCGATGATGGGCAACACAGCCGCAAACGCGGGGGCCTTGATCGATCCCGCCGCGCACGCCAGAAAGACTGCCCAGACCCAGTGGTTATGCCGTGCGGTGACCAGCGCGCCGAGCAGCAGCGCGCCCATGGATGCTTCGAGGTGTGCCCCGGAAATCAGGTGGAGCAGAACGAGCGGATTGAGAACGACCAGGATGAGAGCCTCGGGACGTCGGTTTCCAGACAGGTGCATGGCCTGGAATGCGATCGCGACAACGCAGCCCACAGCCAGTCCGCGCAGGACGAGTACCGCCCCGAGCGGGCTGCCTCCGCTGATGGCGATGGCCAGGTGTTCGACAATGGTCCCAAGTGGACCGTAGGGACTCGGGGCACTGCGCCAAGTGGGGTCGACCGCGGCCAGCAGGCGTGCCGCCGCATCGCTGGGCACCTGGGCCAATGCGGACACGCCCGACGCGTAAGGGTCCAGGCCGCTGCGGACCATCAGGCCTTGGGCGGCGTAGCTGAACACGTCTTTGCTGATCAGCGGCGGACCGATCACGAAAGGTGCCCACCATCCGGCCGCGATCCACCATGCCTGCCGTTCGCTCAACGCCGCGTCGGCAGGCCGGTGCAGGACAGCGGTCCACAAGAGCGCCAGGGAGGCGATGCCCAGGAATAACAGCAGCCCAGCAAGCCATGAATGCCCCGCCCGGTACCCCGTCGCGGACAGCATCCCGAGCCATCTCGAGAGCGGCACCGTCGTGGCCACGGTGCCGTCCTGCCCACCGGCCAGAACGGTGACCCACCCGGTCACGAAGCCGACGGTCGCGATGGTCAGCCAAGCCCGCTTCACCGCTCGTGACCAGCGTTACAGCCCCGCCGCATGCCGTCCACGAGTACCCAGAACCTGCAGCGGTGGTAGTCGCGGCATGGGTGGAGGCATGATATCGCCGCTGGGGTGGCTATCTCGGTTTCCCCCGCGTCGCCGAAGGCCGTGGCGTGAGCGCAAGGACCCAAACGCTGATGAACCCACCCAACCATGCGATTGCGCAGACGGGCGATTGCCTCGTCAGTGCCCCACCAACTTCCAGGGCCACGCACACGATCGCCAGTTTCCAAGCCAGACTTCGTACCGATCGTCTGTGCCTGACGCGGCCAGATAACGATCTTGCCAGGCGCGGGTCCTCGCGCCGTAGGCCGTCGCCAATCAGGCAGAGTTGCCGCATCTCGCGTTCGCTCAAGTCCATTCGGACCTGTACCTCTCCTGCATCATCCGAGTTGCCGAATTGCGCATCGGCCGCGGCGGCGAAGCCTGTCGACTTGGCCGCCAGTCAAATGCGCGAGACCGTTCCCTTCCACTGAAGCAGGAGCTCGCTGAACCCCACCTGACTGTGCAAAGGGCAGCGTCGCAGTCGAGACACGATCTATCGTCGACGGATGGCGCGACTGCTTGTCGTCGAGGACGATCCCCCCATCGGTCGTGCACTGCAGACTGGACTGTCCGGACATGGGCATGACGTCACCTGCGTGTCCACCGGGCGCGAAGGACTGGACGCCATACGGCGGGGGCCATTCGAGCTGGCCCTCATCGACCTCGGTCTTCCGGATCTGGACGGCATTGATCTGTGCCGACGGATCCGGGCTGATCAACCGCGATGTGTCGTGGTCATCCTGACTGCGCGGGACGAGGAGATCGACGTGGTGCTCGGCCTGGATGCCGGGGCGGATGACTACCTCTCCAAACCGTTCCGCTTGGCTGAACTGATGGCGCGGGTACAGGCACACCTGCGGCGCGGTGCGGTGGGTGCCGGCGTCCCGGCCGTGTTCCACGTCGGCAATCTCGAGGTCGATACGGCGGCGCGGCGAGTGCGGCTAGGCGGCCGCGAGGTTGCGTTGCGTGCCAAGGAGTTCGACTTGCTGGCCAGGTTGGCCTCGGCCGCAGGTGCCGCGGTGAGCCGGACGGAGTTGATGAGCGACGTGTGGGACGAGAACTGGTTCGGCTCGACCAAGACCCTGGACGTGCACCTGTCGGCCTTGCGCCGCAAGCTCACGGCGCTCGCCCTCGAACTTGGCACCCCTGC
>JALYVG010000041.1 GCA_030853345.1 Actinomycetota bacterium
TGGCTGCATCTGCGATGGTGCGGCTCCGGCTGGGCTGCGCGCCGCGGACGAGGTCGTTCCAGTACAGGCCCCAGGCGCCGGCAACGGCCCCGCGCACGAGCGGCGCGGTGAGCACGCGGCCGGTGAGCGATACGGCAATCGGGTGGCGCACGATGCCGGCCTGGATCGGTGCGTTGATCCGGTGGTGGGCGGTGCACTGCCGCAGCGAGGCTCGGTAGCGGTCCGCGGCCAGTGCGGGTTCGGTGTCGAGGATTGCGTCAGCCGCGGCGCGGCCGCTGAACATGGCCTGCGCGATGCCTTCGCCCTGCAGCGGGTTGATCAGTCCGGCGGCGTCGCCGGCGAGCAGTACGCGGCCACGGGCGGGCACGGTGCCGACTTGGCCCATCTTCAGCCAGCCTCCCAGGCGATGACCCGGGGTGTTAAGGGGCGAGAGCAAGCCCAGTTCGGCGAGGTAGCCGAGGAACTGGGCGAACCGGTCGCCGGCCTCGCGGACCCGGGTTCGGTCGGCGCCGACGGCGAGCCCGAGCCCGACGTTGGTGCCGCCGTCGGGCGTCGGGAAAATCCAGCCGTAGCCGGGGAACAGCCGCCACGGCTGCGGCTCCCAGAGCAGGATATGTGGCAGTTGGATCGGCACGTCGAAATAGCTCCGCAGCGCAAATCCCCACAGCGCCCGCCGGGCCTCCACCAGCCCCGCGGCGTCTGCCACGCGGCTGTTCGCGCCGTCTGCTCCGACCACGACGTCAGCATGCATTTCGCCGCCGGGTGCGAGCTGGACGCCGGTGACCTCCCCTGGATCTCCGAGCAGCCCGGTGACCCGGGCCTGTATGGGGGACGCCCCAGCGCGGACGGCGGCGTCGAACAACAGCGCGTCGAAATCGCGTCGCCGCATCGCGAGCGCGTGCCCCGGGTAGTCGACGCCGACCAATGCGGGCAGTAGCGCCGCGCGTCTGGACGGCCCGATGACCATCATGTCGCCCACCGGCTGGGCGCGGGGCACGCTGATGCCCAATTCATCGAGAATGCGTACCCCCCGCGGTCCGATGAAATCACCGCACGCCTTGTCGCGCGGGAATGCGCGGCTGTCCACCAGGGCGACCCGGGCACCGGCCCGGGCCAGGCACAGTGCTGCTGTGCTGCCGGCCGGTCCGGCGCCTACGATTACGGCGTCGAAGCGCGGCACGGCGAACGGTCTTCAGAGCAAGGGCAGATCGACATGCGGGAAGTAGCACGGTCGCGGGCCGAACCCAACAGGTTCGCGCGGGAGTTGTTCGACGGGCTGCCCGGCCGGTACGACCTGCTGGCCGAGGTGTTGTCCTTCGGGCAGAACCGCCGCTGGCGCACGGCCATGGTTGACGCCGTCGCCGAGATGGTGCCCGCGCCACGGCGGGTGCTCGACGTGGCCACCGGGACGGCGGGGGTGGCGCTCATGCTCAGCGAGCGTACCGGCGCCGCAGTCACCGGCCTAGATCTCACCGAGGCGATGCTGCGCCGCGGCCGGGATCGGATCGCCCGGCGCGGGCGTGGCGACCGAATCAGGCTGGTCCTCGCCCGGGCCGAGCAGCTGCCGTTTGCGGATGGAGCCTTCGATGCGCTCACCGTCACCTACCTCATGCGCTATGTGGCCGATCCGGAAGCCACGATCCGCGAATTGGCCCGAGTAGTGCGGCCGGGCGGGTGCGTGGCCAGCCTGGAGTTCGCAAGGCCGACGCATCGGCTTTGGCACGCGAGTTGGCTCGGCTACACGCGGTTGGTGTTGCCGGTGGCCGGCTACGTGACCGGTGGCCGGGAGTGGTTCGAGGTCGGCCGTTTCCTCGGGCCGTCGATCAGCGCACATTACCGCCGGTACCCGATCGAATGGATGCAGCAGGCGTGGCGTGCCGCCGGCCTCGAAGCGATCACGACTCGATCGATGAGTCTGGGCGGCGGGTCGGTGATGTGGGGGCGCAAGGTCGGTGGCTGAGCGCCGGGTCGTGAGCGCGCCCGGCACGGGGACTGCGTTCTATGCGCGGCGCGGCAGCCGTCGGGGCGACTGGTGGACGCTGCTCCATCCGCCGTACACGATCTGGCACTTGAGCTATGTGGTTCTCGGGGCGGCGATGGCACCGCGGCTGAGCTGGGCGATGCTCGGTAGCACCGTTCTCGCGTTCTTCCTCGCGGTCGGTCTGGCTGCGCATGCTCTGGACGAGTTGCATGGTCGACCGCTGAACACGGGCATCAGTACGCGGGGTTTGTGGGCGGTCGCAACCTGCAGCCTGTCCGGCGCGGTCCTCGTCGGGGCCTTGGCCGTCCGGTACATCGGCCCGGCGCTGGTGCCGTGCATCGTCGTAGGTGTCCTACTGGTGCTTGGCTACAACCTCGAACTGTTCGATGGGCGGCTGCACACCGACCTTGGCTTCGCCGCTGCGTGGGGGGGTTTCCCGGTCGCGGTCGGCTTCCTCGCCCAAGCGCCGCCGTTGACCCGCCCGGTCAGCGCCGCCGGTGGTATCGCCGTGCTGGCTGCGGTCGGCCTGTCCTACGCGCAACGGCGGCTCAGCACCCCGGCGCGGACCATACGCCGCCGCTTTGCCGACATCACCGCGATGGCGACTCTGCCCGATGGCACGCAACAGCCCGTCGACCGGGCCAGCCTGCTCGCGCCGCTCGAGTCCACCCTGAAGACGTTGTCGGTCACCGTTCCGCTGCTCGCCATCGCGCTGCTGCTCACCCACCTGCACTGATCCGGCACTGTGCGAGGTGGTTGTCAACCCAGCTCCTGGCGCAGCTGCCGTACTTGGCAGAGCCGGGGTTGCAGTAGCGCATGGTCTGCACAATCCTCAGTGTTCGTGATAGGTGCGTCGTTGATCGCGCCGTGGCGCACACCTACGGACACATCTTGCGAGACGTACCCACCCGGCCGAGCAGACGTCAACGCGCAGACCGTGCGGTGCGGGACGCCCTCCGGTGCGGATCGTGGTGAGATGGCGGAATGAGCCTTCATGACTCCGACATCGCAGACTTGGCCCGCGAGGCTGTGGACCAGAAGGACCCTCAGCTGGAGATCCGCATTGACCCACTCGGCCAGAATGATCCGTACCGGCTTGGCACGGAAGCGTGGACAGTGACCGCCGGCGGCAGGACGAGCTACATCACCGCGTCGATGACCTGGCACCAGGCGCTGGACAAGCTCGTCGCGGACCTCGCGAATTAGTAGCGACTTCGCAGCCCCATGGACCCTACTGATCGATCTGCTTGTGCCGCGAAGATCAGCCTTACCGTTGAGCCGCGCGTATCGGGACGGGTAGGTGCGCTCCCCGCTCGTGCTACAGGCCGAGCTCCCGCAGCCGGGCACTGACAAGTTTGTTCACGATCGCGGCCGGGAGCGGCTGGTCGATCGGGAAGTGCAGCGAGCCTTTGGTGCCCTCATATCCGACGAGCTCGGGGGCGAGATTCGGCAGGATCGAGCCGCTGTGCGGCAGGTAGCTCAGATGGTTCTTGAATGCGGCGAACCCAGCGACGGTCTTGCCCTGCACCCTGAACGCGGGCATGCCGTACGAGATGCATTCCTCGGCGTCAGGTACCGCTGCGTGGATGCTCCGACGCACGTGCTCAAGGGTGCTGCGCTTCGGCTCGTCCACGTCCGCCAGATAGCTATCGATATCACCAGCCGACACTCAGCAAGTCTGACACCGATTCACTGCGATGAGTGCGGCGCCGAAACCATAGGGTCGACAACACGCCGGCAGCCGCTACCTAGGGGTGTTGCCAGCCGGTCCGGGCCTGACGGCTACTGATGTGAGGACCTTCGACCCCACTGTCGACGATGTCTCGCGAGAAGACTGACTCCGACCGAGTCACTCTTACGACGACTATCGAATGGAGCGCGCCATGAAGGCCGCCGTTGTCACTGACTTCCACGCCCCGTTGCAAATCCAAGACCTGCCGATCCCCGAGCCGGCTCCGGGCCAGGTCCTCGTCCGGATGGAGACCAGCGGGCTATGCCACACCGACATTCACGCGGCGCGCGGCGACTGGCCGGTCAAGCCCACCCCCCCATTCACGCCCGGTCACGAGGGCATCGGCTTCATCGAAAGGCTCGGGGCCGGCGTCACCACCCGTAACATCGGTGATCGGGTTGCGATCGCGTGGCTCGGATACGCATGCGGTGAATGCCGGCACTGCATCGGCGGGTGGGAAACGCTGTGCGAGCAGCAGCAGAACTCCGGATACTCCGTAAACGGGACCTTCGCCGAGTACGCGCTCGCCCCCGCCGCCTTCGCCACGCCGGTACCCGAGGCGGTGTCCTCCCTGGATGCCGCGCCGCTCACGTGCGCCGGGGTCACCACCTACAAGGCCATCAAGGTCGCCCGGGTCGCACCCGCGGAGACGGTCGCGGTGTTCGGCGTCGGCGGCCTCGGGCACCTGGCCCTGCAATATGCTCGGATCGCCGGTGCCTTCGTGATCGGCGTCGATATCGAAGACACCAAATTGGCGATGGCCACCGAACTCGGCGCTGACCATGTCGTGAACGCGGCCAAGGTTGATCCGGTCGAGGCGATCCAGGCACTCGGGGGCGCCGACGTCGCCGTCGCGCTGGCTGCATCGCCCGCGTCCTTCGACCAGGCCTACCGGTCGCTGCGCCGTGGCGGCCGCCTCGTGTGCGTGGCGCTTCCGGCCGACGACGGTGCTTTGACGCTGCCGATTTTCGACACCGTCATCAACGGAAAGACCGTCATCGGATCGATCGTCGGTACCCGCAACGATCTGGCCGACGTGTTCAACCTGCACGCTGCCGGCCGCACGCGGGTCATCTCGGTCGAACGCAAACTCGACGAAGTCAACGAGTCGATTGACGACGTGCTGGCCGGGCGTATCCCGGCCCGTGTCGTCTTCCAGTTCTGACATCGCCGGTAGTGCACGGCGGTTCGCGGCGCTGTTGCGTCTGTTGCCGCGGCTACGCTGCTGCGCCGGCACCGGCAGTTGGTCGCCCGGTGCTGGACCTACCCAAGGAAGACGGCCCCGGTCGGCTCGTCCGCGCGTCGTGACGGTGATCCGGACTCTGATGGTTCGGCTGGCCCGGGAGAACCCGACGTCGGGGCCGTGGCGCGTCGCGGTTCTTGCCATGTGAGGTGCGCTAGGACCCGGCGGGGAGGTGACCTACGACCCTGCTCGCTGGGGGTTACCGAGCGCAGGCTCGGGTGGAGGCAGGTTGTTCTGCCGCGTGCGACACCGGCTGAGGGGCGCGATGATGATGTGGCACGGTAGTTGGAGTGGCGTCGACTGGGCGATCATGAGTGTGGCCATGCTGGCGTTCTGGTCCGCGGCAATCGGTGGCACCCTGTGGCTGATCCGCGCGAGCGGCGGTCGTGCGCTCAGCCGGCCAGAGGGTGTCTCGTTGGACAAACGCGACGAGTCGAGTGGATTCGCGGCGCGCGACACCGCTGCCGGCCGCCACTCCCGCGGCGAGCTCAGCGATGATGACTGTCGGGCCCCGCGTGACACGCTGACCACCCCGTGACCACCGACCGCCGCCCCCGCCGCTGGGATGTTCTGCCTGTTGGCGCGGCCGTTCTCGTCATGGCGGCGACGTCGACAGTGGCGATTGCGGCGTCGTCCGGCGCATTCGCGGACCATCGCGGCAGCAATGCCTCGAGCCAGTCGTGTGCCGTGCCCGCGCTGGCCGGCTCACCAGTGTCGGTCGCGTTGGTCGACATGCGCGCGATGATGAGCGACACCGTGACAAGCGGCGGCATGATGGGCGGCGGTGGGCCGCTGATCAGCCAGCACAATTGGACCCGGTTTCGGCACGGCATGATGCATGTGACGGTGGCACCGAAATCGGTCTCCAGTGGCACTGCCTCGCTGCGTGTCCACAACACTGGCTACCTCACCCACGAGCTGGTCGTTCTACCTCTCGCTTCCGGTCAGGCGGCCGGATCCCGGGTGCCAGGGTCGGACGGCAGGGTGGCCGAAGACGGCAGCTTGGGTGAGGCGTCAGCCAGCTGTGCTTCGGGCACCGGTCGCGGAATCACCGCCGGTTCGACGGGCTGGGTCACGCTCAATCTTCCCGCTGGCCGCTACGAGATCCTGTGCAACCTGCCCGGTCACTACGCCGCCGGCATGTACACCGAACTACTGGCCACCTGATCGTTCCAGGCCTCGGTGGCCGGGCGAGCCATGACTTTCGCCCCTGCGCCAGCGTCGTCGGTGGCAGGAGGATGAGATGAGGAGGCGTGATGAAGATCGAACGTGTGTGGGCAACGGAAATCCTGGAGTCGAGGTCGCGGCCTACCCTCGCCGTGACCGTCGAGTTGATTGGCGGCGACACTGCGCGTGCTGGCGTGCCGTCTGGGGCCTCAACCGGGTCGCGGGAGGCCGTTGAGCTCCGCGACGCTGACCCGGCCCGCTATGGCGGTTCGGGTGTGCGGGAGGCGGTCGCGAACGTCAACGGCGAAATCGCCGACGCGCTGGCCGGGCGCACGTTCGCCGACGTGGCCGAGGTCGACGAACTGCTGATCGAGCTGGACGGGACGCCTACGAAGTCCCGCCTCGGCGCGAACGCTGTCGTTGGTGTATCGATGGCCACGGCGCGAGCGCTCGCCGTGCACACGAGAGTGTCGTTGTGGCGCAGCCTCGCCCCGGCCGGTGTTCGGCCGGCACTACCGGCGGCGTTGTGTTTCAACGTGCTCAACGGCGGGGTGCACGCTCCGAACAGCCTGGACTTCCAGGAGTTCATGGTCACGCCACTCGGAGTTCCCTCCGTGGCCGAAGGTGTCCGGGCGGGGCCGAGGTGTACGCGGCGCTGCGCAAGCGCCTGTCGGCCAACGGCTTTGCCACGGGGCTGGGTGATGAGGGCGGATTCGCGCCGGACATTCCGAGCCCCGAGGATGTGCTCACCGAACTGGTCGAGGCTATCGCCGACGCCGGATTCGCGCCCGGGCGTGGCGGAGTGGCGATCGCCCTGGACCCAGCCGCGAGCGAGTTCTACCGCGACGGCAGCTACACGGTCGCAGGCGAGAAGCTCAGCAGCGAGGACATGGTGGCCCGCTACGAGGAGATCGTCACCCGGTTCCCGGTGTGGAGTCTCGAGGACGGGCTCGCCGAGGGCGATTGGGACGGCTGGGGCCGACTTAACGCCGCACTCGGCGAGCGCGTCCAGATCGTCGGCGACGACATCTTGGTGACCAATCCCGGCATCATTCGCGAGGCCGTGAGCCGCAACATCGCTAACGCCGCGTTGATCAAGCTCAACCAGATCGGCACCGTCACCGAGACGCTCGAGGCCATGCGGCTGTGTCGCGAAGCCGGCTGGGCGCAAATGGTCAGCCACCGCTCGGGCGAGACCGAGGATTCGTTCATCGCCGATCTCACCGTCGCGACCGGATGCGGACAGCTCAAGTCCGGCGCTCCCGCGCGTGGTGAGCGCGTGGCGAAGTACAACCGGCTGATCGAGATCGAGGCGCAGAACCCGGACCTGCCCTACGCCCGTGCTTGACCCGGCGGCGTGACGGTGCGCATCGGGCCGAGTGCCGGGTCGTGCCGGTTTTCAGAGCAGCGCCAGGCCGAGCCCGGCGGCGGCGGCTAGGAGTCCGGCGGCGAAGCTGCCGATGATGTTCACCGATGCCTCGAGTAGGTCACCGGTCTCGGCGAGTGCGAGCGTCTCCCACGCCCAGGTTGACAACGTCGTGTATCCACCGGCGAACCCAGTGCCGATGATCACCGTCGGGGTGGGCGCGAGTCCGTGGTGCAGCGCGAGGCCGGTGGAGAGGCCGAGTATGAAGCTGCCGGTGACGTTGATGATGACGGTGCCGTAGGGGAAGTCGCCGCGGGCGCGATGTTGCACGAGTTGGTCGATTATGTAGCGCACGACGGCGCCCAGACCGGCGGCGAGCGCGACGGCGAGGGTGAGCATCAGGATTCCTTGCTGCTGCCGCTGCGGCGTTCGCGGTTGGCGACATAGCGGATGATGTCGACGTCGTCGAGGATGACGAGCCCGCCGGTGACGAGTTCGTCCAGCTGGGGCACGAACTCTTCGATGCGATCGGGTTCGTCGATGATGACGATCGCTACGGGCAAGTCCTCGGACAGGCTGAGTAGGTGCGCGGTGTGCAGGTGCCCGGTGGCGCCGAACCCGGCCGTCCCGCGAAAGACCGAGCAGCCGGCGAGGCCGGCGCGGCGTGCTCGGTCGATGATCTCGCTGCATAACGAGTGGTGCCGGTAGCGGTCGGACTCGCCGATGAAGATCGTGAGCCTCTTGGCTGGTCCTTGCAGTCTCACGACGGGCTCCTGTTCTCGCGGGCACGACGACGGTTGGCGGCGACGGCTCGACCGAGGACGAGACCGAAGGAGGCGGCCGCCAGCCCGGCGGTGATGCTGGCGGTTAGGTAGACGATGGCGGTGCGGGGGTGATGGTGGGCGAACAGCAGGTCGGTGGTGACGGCGATGGAGGAGAACGTGGTCAACGCGCCGCAGAATCCAGTGCCGAGCAGCGGGCGCACGTAGCGGCTGGAGACGATCTCGGCCGTGGCGATGATGACGAGCGTCAGGATGAACGCGCCGCCGACGTTCACGCTGAGGGTCGCCCACGGGAACTGATCGGCTCTTGTCGCCCAGCTTGAAGTGATGCCGTAACGGGCCCACCCGCCCAGACAACCGCCTACGAACACCGCGAGCAGGACATCTCCGCGCAGGCGCGGCCGGCGTCGCGATCGTCGGTGTTCGAAGGGCGACGGGCCCGCGCGTTCGGTGACGTCCTCGGGGGAGTCGACGTCCGGGTCGATGGGCAAGCTCACCTTGTCATCCTTGACGTTGGTTCGGAACATCGTCTACTCGACCTCAGGGCTGGGAGGCCGGTCGGCTGCTGCCGTCTCGGGTTGGACGACCGTCGCGGGCTTCGGTGGCGCGAGGCTCCGGTGCCGTGGTCGCGCGACCTCATCTTCGTCCTCGAGTTCCTCGGCCCGCTGACGGGCCTCGCCGGTATGTGGCACGTACAGCCGCTGGGCGATCGCCGTGGGAAGCACGGCGGAGACGACGACCACGCAGATGAGCACGGAGAACTGCGCCGCGGTGATGATGCCAGCGGTGAAACCGTAGGTCGCGGAGATGGTGCCGAAGGTGAGCCCGGTGCTCATCAGCAACGTCGCGAACATCGCGTGGGGCCCGGCCCAGCGCCTGGCCAGCGGGTACACCGCCGCGCTCTTGCAGGCCAGCTTCACGCCCAGCAGCAATGCGAGCAGCCCGAGGTTGTCCCACACGAGTGGGAGCGACACCTTCATCCCGGAGTTGATGAAGAAGAACGGTGTCAGCCCGGCGAACGCCAGCGTGCGGAATCGGCGGGCGACCTCACGGTGCTCGGCGAACGTCCCCGACAGCGCGAGACCGAGCACGAACACCGGCAGCGCCGCCTGGCTCGCGGCACGCTCACCAAGCCACATCAGCACCAGCACGGCGGCGAGCACCCATTTGATTTCCGGCTCGATGACCCGGTTGCCGTAGCGGCGGAAGAACAGTTCATCGACCCGGGGCATCGCGACGATCAGCAGCACCGAGACGAGGACGAACGGCACCAACCACCAGGTCGGCTTGATGAACAGCAAGGTCAACGCCGCCACGGTCGCCAGGTCGGTCACGAACGTCGAGGACAGCAACAGCTGCCCGATGGTGGTGTCCGATAGCCCCATCTCGACAATGACCGCGAACACCACGGCCAGACTCGTCGTCGACAGCGCCACCCCACCGATCTCGGCCGCCTGCCAACTCCAGCCCGCCAGGTACCGGCACGCCAACAGCGCGCCGACGAACGGCACGCCGAACGACGCCAAACCGATGCAGACGCTCGGCACCAGCGTGCGACGCATGGCCACTGTGTCGATCTCCGCTCCGGCCTGGAACGTCAACACCATCGACCCGAGCGAGGCCAGGAACGCCAACCACTGCGGACGAGCAAGATCGAACGTGTTGCCGGGATCTCCACGACCGCCACTGACAGCGCCAGCTCCACTGACGCCATACTCGCCACCAACACGATGGCCGCGACGATCGCTGCAGTACTCAAGTCCATGGCCGCACCTCCGACGCCACCCAGCACAAAGTCGTGCCAGGGACCATCGGCCGGTCTGCGGCGGTTCGGGCTAGCAAGCACCTAGCCCCGGCGGGACCCATCGCCGTGCCTCCATTGATTCGCAA
>JALYVG010000068.1 GCA_030853345.1 Actinomycetota bacterium
GCAGTCCGAGGACATCACTGTAGAAGGCCCGCGACCGCGCCAAGTCGGTCGAGCCCACGAACGCGACAAGATCCGAATCGGTCAGCATGACTCGATTATGGTTCATTCGCCCGCTACCGGACGGCCACCGAACCACGCTTCGTAGAGTGGGCGGGATGGCAGACGACCTGGAGCTCGCGGCGGCGCTGGTACGCGAGGCCGCTGCTCTCGCCGCGGCCATGCTGCGCGACGGACTGACCACCGTGCACAAGACGTCAATGTCTGACGTGGTTTCCGCCGCCGACCACGCGGCGGAGGAGCTCATCGTCTCCCGGCTGCGCGCAGCCCGCCCCGGTGACGGGCTGGTCGGCGAGGAGGGCACGAACGAGCCGGCCGAACGCACCTGGTTCATCGATCCGGTCGACGGGACGTACAACTTCCTGTGCGGCCTGCCGCTGTGGTGCTCGGCCCTCGCGCTCACCGACAGCGACGGGCCGGTGCTCGGCGCCGTCCACCACGCCGCCACGGACGAATCGTGGCTCGGCGGACGCGGGCACCGAACAACGTGCAACGGCGTACCTGTCGAGCCGCTCGTCGACCGGCCGCTGTCCGACATCTCGGTGTCGACCTACCTGCATCCGACGACGCTGCCCGACGACGGCGCGCGCCTGCCGCTGCTGCGGGTGATGCAGGGCGCCGCGACGGTACGCATGCTGGGCTCAGGATCGATCGAGCTGGCTGCTGTCGCCGCGGGCCGGATCGGTGCGTGGGCGCAGATCGACTCGATGGACTGGGACTGGTTGCCCGGGGTAGCGCTCGTCGAAGGAGCAGGCGGCGTCACAACCGTGTTCGAGGCCGGTGGCCACCGCTGGCACCTCGCCGGCTCCGCGCAGGCGGTCGCCGAGATCAGCGCGCTCGTCCTCGCCTGAGCTCCAGCCGGCGATCAGCCGCTGTCCTGCTCGCCCGAGAGCTTCTGATCCAGCTCGGCCCGGTTGTCGCGGTGCGCATTGATCCGCTGTTCCAGATTGGCGGCGAAGCGGGCACGCGGGACGGACAGCAACACGTAGGACAGCGGGACCGACAGCAATACCGCGACGAATGCGCCGGCGAAGCCGTGCAGACCCGCCAGCACGATCACGCCCCACAACGCCAGGAACAACCCGAGCCGCAGGATCGTGTACAGCCACATCGAGCCGAGCCAGCCGCCAAACGTCGGCCGCTTCGATTGCCGCTCATCCACAGCATTTCCTTTCGGGTCCCGCGACATCGCGTGCGCTACCGAGTGATCTCGGCAAATCAGGCCCAGACCGCCTGCGGTTCGGCGCGCCGCTCAGCGAGAGCAACCGGACCGTCGTACTCGCGGATGATCTCGTAGCGGGTGTTGCGCTCGCGCGGGGTGAACCCGGCGTCGCGGATCAGGTTCAGCAGGTCGTCGCGGGTCAGCTTGTCCGGAGTGCCGTAGCCGTCGGCGTCGTGGGTGATCTTGTACTCGACCACCGAGCCGTCCATGTCGTCGGCGCCGTAGTTGAGCGCGAGCTGCGAGGTGGACAGCCCGTGCATCACCCAGAACACCTTGACGTGGTCGAAGTTGTCGAGCATCAGGCGGCTGACCGCGAACGTCTTGAGCACGTCGGCCGGCTGCGCCATCGGCAGGTGCGACAGGCGGTTGTTGTCGTTGTGGAAGCGCAGCGGAATGAAGACTGCAAAGCCGCCGGTTTCGTCCTGCAACTCGCGCAGCCGCATGACGTGATCGACGCGGTGGCGCGGCTCCTCGATGTGCCCATAGAGCATCGTGGCGGGTGTGCGCAGACCCTTGCTGTGCGCAAGGCGGTGGATGCGTGACCAGTCTTCCCAGTGGGTGTTGTGGTCGACGATCTGCTTGCGCACCTCCCAGTCGAAGATCTCGGCGCCGCCACCGGTCAGCGATTCCAGACCGGCGTCGATCAGTTCGTCGAGGATCTCGTCGGCGGACAGGCCGGAGATCTTCTCGAAGTAGTGCACCTCGGTGGCGGTGAAGCACTTCAGCGCAACGTCGGGAAGTGCGGCCTTGAGTTCGCGCAGTACCCGCGGGTAGTACTTCCACGGCAGCGTGGGGTGCAAGCCATTGACGATGTGCAGTTCGGTCAGGCCGTCGTCCTTCATGGCCAGTGCCTTCTCGACGGCCTCCTCGACACGCATCGTGTACGCATCCTTCTGGCCGGGCTTGCGCTCGAAGCTGCAGTAGGCACACGACGCGGTGCAGACGTTGGTCAGGTTGAGGTGCCGGTTGACGTTGAAGAACGTGGACATTCCGTTCTTCTCGGTGCGCACGCCGTGCGCCAGGCCGCCCAGCCAGGCCAGGTCGTCACTGTCGTAGAGGTCCTCGCCGTCGGTTCGGTTGAGCCTTTCGCGGGACAGGATCTTCTCGGTCAGTTCAGCCTGGCGTGATTCGGTCAGCGGCATGCGACAAGGGTACGGGGGTGAGCTGGAGGACTCCTTACGCGGCAGTCGACCTGGCGGTGAGGCCGCTGAGCCGGACGGTGACCGGAGCGTTGGTGGCTGCACTGGACAGCACCGTGGTCAACCCGACCGAACCCGCCACCTGCAACGCCGTGGCCGAATCGCTACCAGTGACCTGCCAACCCAGCGGTTCGGTGC
>JALYVG010000076.1 GCA_030853345.1 Actinomycetota bacterium
CTGCTCCTGGACGGCTTGTTCCTGCACCGCGACGAACTCGCCGCGGCGTGGGACTTCTCGATCTTCCTCGACGTCGCGTTCAGCGTCAGCGTGGCACGGATGGCCGAACGCGACGGCACCACGTCCGGCCCGGCCCCGCCAGTGTGGCCCGCTACGTCGGCGGGCAACGGCTGTACCTGGCCGCCTGTCACCCGCAGCGGCGCGCGAGCGTCGTGGTCGACAACTCCGATTACGATCATCCACAAATAGTGGGCGACTGACCTGCGCCAGTGCGGTCCGGGCGGCACCGTAGCCAGTCAGTCGGAGTCAGGATTTCGCACCGACGCGGATCAAGCCTTCCTGGACGACGCTCGCGACGTGCCGGCCGTCTTGCGCGAAGAAGCGGCCCGTCGCCAGGCCGCGACTGCCGGCCGCGGACGGCGACTGCGAGACGTAGAGCAGCCATTCGTCCGCGCGGAACGGCCGCTGGAACCACATGGCGTGATCGAGGGAGGCCATCGAGATCGGGTCGATGCCGGGCGCCAATCCGTGGCGCACAAGGACCGAGTCGAGCAGCGTCATATCCGACGCGAACGTCAGCACGCACACATGCATGAGCGGGTCGTCGGGCAGCCGGCCGTTCGCGCGCATCCAAACCCGGACCAACCCCTCGCGCGGTCCGTTGGCGTGCTGCTGCCACGGCGGGTCATCGACGTATCGCAGGTCGATCGGTCGCGGCAGCATCGTGAAGAAGGCAGCCGCGTCGGGTGAATCCGCGTAGCGCTCCTCGAGCGTCGGCAGCGACTCCGGCGGTGGCGCATCGGGCATGTCGGACTGGTGGTCGACGCCGGGCTGGTCGAGCTGGAACGAGGCCGACAGCGAGAAGATCGGTTTCCCGTGCTGCACGGCGACCACCCGCCGGGTCGAGAACGAGCGACCGTCGCGCACCCGGTCGACCTCGTAGAGGATCGGCACCGCGGGGTCACCGGGACGGATGAAATATGAGTGCAGGGAGTGCACCGGCCGGTCCGGCTGGACGGTCCGGCCGGCCGCGACAAGCGCCTGGCCGGCGACCTGCCCGCCGAACACGCGTTGCCAACGCGACTTGGGGCTCACCCCGCGGAAGATGTCCTCCTCGATCCGCTCCAGGTCGAGCAACCGAACGAGGCCGTCCAGGACCAGCTGGCCCGATTCAGCGGCGTGCCCGTCGACGCCGTAGTCGGTGCCCAAGTCCTCGGCCGCATTGCCGCTGTGCCGCGACAGCTTCCCGGGCGGCAACTGAGAAGTCACGACGTGTCGTGCCGAAGGACGTCACCGATACGGTGAACCCGGATCGTGTTGGTCGCACCCGGCGTGGTCGGCGGTGTGCCCGCCACGACGATGACCAGATCGTGCGGACGGCACACCGCGCGGTTCAACAGCGCGGAGTCGACCTGGCGCACCATGTCATCGGTGGTCTTCACCGTCCACACCAGGTGCGCTTCGGCCCCCCACAGCAGGGCCATCTGTCGTTGTACCTGCTCGACCGGCGTGAACACGAGCAGCCGCTGGCTGGGCTGCAGCCGGGCCAGGCGCCGCGCGGTGTCACCGGTCTGGGTGAACGCGACCAGAGCAACGGCGCCCAACGCGTCGCCGATGTCCATGGCCGCCTTGACGATGGCACCGCCGGAGGTGCGCGGGATGTGCTGCAACCCGGCCACCTGCGTGCCGGACGCTTCGACCGAGGTGATGATGCGGCTCATGGTGGCAACGGCCTGCACGGGGTACCTGCCGACACTCGTCTCACCGGACAGCATCACCGCATCGGCGCCGTCGATGACGGCGTTGGCCACATCCGATGCCTCGGCGCGGGTTGGCCGCGAATGCGTGATCATCGATTCCAGCATCTGGGTCGCGACGATCACCGGTTTGGCGTTGTTACGGCAGATCGTGATCGCTCTCTTCTGCACCACCGGGACCTGCTCGAGCGGCATCTCGACGCCGAGATCACCGCGGGCCACCATCACGCCGTCGAAGGCCAGCACGATGTCCTCGAGCCGGTCGACCGCCTCGGGCTTCTCGATCTTGGCGATCACCGGCCGGCGGATACCGACCTCATCCATCACGCGGTGCACGAGCTTCACGTCGTCGGGGCCACGCACGAAGGACAGGGCGACGTAATCGACGCCCAGGCGTAGCGCGAACTCGAGATCCTCGGCGTCCTTGTCCGACATCGCCGGGACGCTCACCGCGACCCCGGGCAGGGACAAGCCCTTGTTGTTGCTGACCGTGCCGCCCTCGGTGACGTCGCAGACGACGTCGGTGCCGTCCTCGATCTCGACCGCGACCAGGGCGATGTTGCCGTCGTCGACGAGTAATTTGTCGCCCGGGCGCACGTCCTCGGCCAGCAGCTTGTACGTGGTCGAGACCCTGTCGTGGGTTCCCTCGCATTCCTCGACCGTGATCCGGATCCGTTCGCCGGTGATCCACTCGACCGGCCCGTCAGCGAATCTGCCGAGGCGGATCTTCGGACCCTGCAGGTCGGCCAGCACGGCGACGTTGCGGCCCGCGGCCGCAGCGGCCTGGCGCACCTCGTGGAAGCGGCGGCCATGCTCGCCGTGCTCGCCGTGGCTGAAGTTCAGGCGGGCGACATCCATCCCTGCCTCGACGAGTGCGCGGCAGCGCTCGGGGTTGTCTGTAGCCGGACCGAGCGTGCAGACGATTTTTGCGCGGCGCGTCACTGGACCAGCGTATGGGCTACTGGCGAGTCACTTGCGCCGGACGGCCGCGAGTGGTCATCTGTGCGTCGAATGGTCACCTACAGGTGACCATTCGACGCATAAGTGACCACTCGGCGGAGAGTCAGGTGCGGGCCGCGGCCATGACCGCAGCGTCGACGTCCTCGCCGGCGGACTTCGCGCGCCGGGTGGCATCCAGTACCCGCTTGTAGTCGCGCGGCACGATGGCGCTGAACCGGGCCCGGGCGGCCATCCAGTCGCTCAACAACTCGCGGGCCACGGCGGAGTCGGTGTGCTCGCCGTGGCGCGCCACGACCGCCCGCAGCGTCTGGGCATCCTCGATCGACAGCGGCTCGACCTCGACCAGTTCTGCATTGACCAGCGAGGTGTCCAGATCGAGCACGAACGCCTGCCCGCCGGACATGCCGGCGCCGACGTTTCGCCCGGTAGGTCCAAGGATGACGCCGATACCGCCGGTCATGTACTCGAGCGCATGGTCCCCCACACCCTCGGCCACGATCGTCGCGCCGGAGTTGCGTACCCCGAACCGCTCCCCCACGATGCCGCGCAGGTAGATCTCGCCGCTTGTCGCGCCGTAGCCGATCACGTTGCCGGCGATCACGTTGCGCTCGGCCGCGAAGGGAGCCTGTTCGTGCGGCCGGGCGGCGATGACACCGCCCGACAAGCCCTTGCCGACATAGTCGTTGGCGTCGCCCACGAGCCGCAGCGTCATCCCGCTCGGCACGAACGCACCGAAGGACTGGCCAGCCGAGCCGCGGAATGTGACGTCGATCGTGCCCGGGGGCAGGCCCTCGGCACCGAATCGACGGGTGACCAGCGAGCCGAGCATCGTGCCGACCGTCCGGTTCACGTTACGCACCGGCATCTCCAGGCGCACCGCAGCGCCGTCGAGCAACGCGCCTTCACACAGTTGGATCAGCGTGTTGTCCAGCGCGGCGTCCAGACCGTGGTCCTGCTCGCGGTCCTTCACCAGAGACGTGCCGTACGGCATCTCGGGAACGGCGAGCAGCGGGCTCAGGTCGAGCCCGTCCGCCTTCCAATGTCCGATCGCTTTGCTGGTGTCGAGCATCTCAACGTGTCCGATGGCCTCCTGCAGCGACCGGAACCCCAACTCGGCGAGATATTCGCGCACCTGCTCGGCGATGTAGTCGAAGAAGGTGACGACGAACTCGGGCTTGCCCGTGTAGCGCTCGCGCAGCACCGGGTTCTGCGTGGCCACGCCCACGGGGCACGTGTCGAGGTGACAGACCCGCATCATCACGCAGCCCGACACGATCAGGGGCGCGGTGGCGAACCCATACTCCTCGGCGCCGAGCAGAGCGGCCACGACGACGTCCCGGCCGGTCTTCATCGCACCATCGACCTGGACGGTGATCCGGTCGCGCAGGCCGTTGAGCAGCAGTGTCTGCTGCGTCTCGGCCAGCCCCAGTTCCCACGGCAGTCCCGCGTGCTTGAGCGAGGTCAGCGGTGCCGCGCCAGTGCCGCCGTCGTGCCCGGAGATCAGCACCACGTCGGCGTGCGCCTTGGACACCCCGGCCGCCACGGTGCCGACGCCGGTCTCGGCGACCAGCTTGACGTGGATGCGCGCCTGCGCGTTCGCGTTCTTGAGATCGTGGATCAGCTGTGCGAGATCTTCGATGGAGTAGATGTCGTGGTGCGGCGGCGGCGAGATCAGCCCGACGCCGGGGGTCGAGTGCCGGGTGCGCGCGATCCAGGGGTAGACCTTGTAGCCGGCTAGTTGCCCGCCCTCGCCTGGCTTGGCCCCCTGCGCCACCTTGATCTGGATGTCGTCGGCGTTCACGAGATAGTGACTGGTCACGCCGAAACGGCCGGAGGCGACCTGCTTGACCGCCGAGCGCCGCAGGTCGCCGTTCTCGTCCGGGGTGAAGCGCCGCGCGTCCTCGCCACCCTCACCGCAGTTGGACCGTCCGCCGATGCGGTTCATCGCGATCGCCAGCGTCTCGTGGGCCTCGGCCGAGATCGAGCCGTAGGACATCGCACCGGTTGCGAACCGGGTGACGATCGACGACACCGGCTCCACCTCGTCGATCGGCACCGGCGCGCGGCCGGAACGGAACTCGAACAGGCCGCGCAGCGTGCCGCCGGCTCGGTTGAGCGCCTCGATCTTCTCGGTGTACTCGGTGAACAGCTCGTAGCGCCGCTGCCGAGTGGCGTGCTGCAGCAGGAACACCGTCTCGGGGTTGAACAGGTGCAGCTCGCCCTCGCGCCGCCACAGGTACTCACCGCCCACGTCCAGTCGCCGGTGCGCGCGAGCTGTCGGCACCAGTGGATAGGCGCTGGCATGACGGGCAGCTGATTCGGCGGCGAGCACACCGAGGCCCACTCCGCCGAGCCGCGACGGCGTGCTGCCGAAGTATTCATCGACCAACGGCTTGGCCAGGCCGAACGCCTCGAACACCTGCGCCCCGGTGTAGGACGCGATGGTGGAGATGCCCATCTTCGACATCACCTTGAGCACGCCCTTGGACAGTGCCTTGACGTAGTTCACGATCGCCTGCCTCGACGTGATCCCGGTGATCGCGCCGGTGGCGACCAGATCGTCGATCGTCTCGAAGGCGAGGTAGGGGTTCACCGCGGCCGCTCCGTAGCCGATGAGCAGCGCGACGTGATGCACCTCGCGCGCCTCACCGGTCTCGACCACCAGCCCGACCTTGGTGCGCTGCCCGGTCCGGACCAGGTGCTGGTGCACGGCCGAAGTCAGCAGCAGCGACGGAATGGGGGCGTGGTCGGCGTCGCAGTCGCGGTCGGACAGGATGAGGATGCGGGTGCCGTTGGCGACTGCCTCGGAGCACTCCCGGCGGACCCGCTCGAGCGCGCCGGCCAGCGCCTCGCCGCCGCCGTGGACGCGGTAGCGGCCGTCGATGAGGCCGCTGTGGAATCCCGGCATGTCGCCGTCGGCGTCGACGTGCCAGATCTTGGCCAGTTCGTCGTTGTCGATCACCGGGCGCGGGACGACGATCTGACGGCACGACGCAGCCGTCGACGCCAGCAGGTTGAGCTCCGGACCGATCGTGCCGGCCAGCGACGTCACCATCTCCTCGCGCATCGCGTCCAACGGCGGGTTCGTCACCTGGGCGAACAGCTCGCTGAAGTAGTCGAACAGCAGCCGGGGACGCTGGGACAGCGCCGCGAGCGGCGTGTCGGTGCCCATCGAGCCAAGCGGCTCGAGGCCGGCCGTGGCCATGGGCGTGATCAGGACGCGCAGCTCCTCCTCGGTGTAGCCGAAGATCTGCTGGCGCCGGGTCACGGACTCGTGGGAGAACACGGTGTGCTCGCGCTCGGGCAGATCGCCGAGCTGGATCAGCCCGGCGTGCAGCCATTCCGCGTACGGGTGCTGCGCCGCGAGTTCGGCTTTGACATCGGCGTCGGAGACGATCTCGCCGCGGGCGGTGTCGACGAGGAACATCTTTCCCGGCTGCAAGCGTCCCTTGGCCACGATGCTCGCCGGGTCGAGGTCGAGGACGCCGGACTCGCTGCCGAGCACCACCAGCCCGTCCGAGGTCTGCCACCAGCGGCCCGGGCGCAGGCCGTTGCGGTCCAGGACCGCCCCGATGACCGTGCCGTCGGTGAAGTTGACGCACGCCGGGCCGTCCCACGGCTCCATCTGCGAGCCGTGGAACTCGTAGAACGCGCGGCGCTCGGGATCCATAGCGGCGTTGTTCTCCCACGCCTCAGGGATCATCATCAGCACTGCGTGCGGCAGCGTGCGGCCGCCGAGATGCAGCAGCTCGAGCACCTCGTCGAACGTGGCCGAGTCACTGACCCCGGGGGTACAGATCGGGAACAACCGGCTCAGGTCACCGGGGATCAGGTCGGACTCGAGCAGTGCCTCGCGGGTGCGCATCCAGTTCCGGTTGCCGCGGATCGTGTTGATCTCGCCGTTGTGCGCGATGTAGCGGTACGGGTGGGCCAGCGGCCACGAGGGGAAGGTGTTCGTCGAGAATCTGCTGTGGACCAGGCCGATGGCACTGGCGAAACGCTCGTCGGTGAGGTCAGGGAACATCACGCCGAGCTGGTCGGTGGTCAGCATGCCTTTGTAGACCAGCGTGCGTGAGGACAGCGACGGGAAGTACAGCTCGATCTCGTCCTCGCGGGCTCGGCGCTCGGCGACTTTGCGAGCGGCGAAGGCGAGCCGTTCCAGGACCAGACCGGACTCGCCCGCCGCACCGCGGAGGAAGACCTGGCGAAAGCTCGGCATGACGCTGCGGGCAGTGGGACCCAGGTCGTCCGGACGGACCGGGACGTCGCGCCAGCCCAGGAGGATGAGGCCTTCGTCGAGTGCGACCTGCTCGACGAGCGCGACTGCGGTCGCGGCCTGCTCGGCGTCGGTGGGCAGGAAGGCCATCCCGACCGCGTACTGACCGAGCGGCGGCAGGTCGAGCCCGCAGACCGCCCGCAGGAACACGTCGGGGACCTGCACGGTGATGCCGGCCCCGTCACCGGAGGACGGTTCCGCGCCGGCCGCACCGCGATGATCGAGATTGTGCAGTGCGGTCAAGGCGTGCGCGATGATCGAGTGGCTGGCCCGTCCGTTCAGGTCGGCGACGAAGGCCACACCGCACGAGTCGGTCTCGAAACTCGGGTCATAGAGGCCCTGTGCCTTGGGCACGGCGGAGAACGGAGTCACCTGTCTCCCTCTCGATGGTCGTCGACTCGGAACTTCCGGACGGCCACCGTGAGCACGAAGGTGTTGCACGGCGGGCGCATCCGGACCGGGACGGCATCGGCCCGTGAGGCAGGTACCAGGTTACCGGGAGGTTTCGGGCATTCAGCAAGTACGTCTATGTGATCCTCGGCGGG
>JALYVG010000084.1 GCA_030853345.1 Actinomycetota bacterium
CCACGCCGTTGCCCCGCCGGGCGGGACACCTCGGTACCGGACACCACCACCGTGCCGGCGCGCCCGTGATAGCCGATGGGCAGGTGCTTCCAGTTGGGCGTCAACGGCTCGCCGTCCGGACGGAAAAGGCGACCGACATTCGTCGCGTGGGCCTGCGAGGCGTAGAAGTCCACGTAGTCCGCCACCGCGAACGGCATCCGCAGGGCCAAGCCGTCGATCGGCATCAGCAGGGGCTCCAGCGCTGGCCGGTACGCCTCGTCGCTCAGCCACCGGACAATCAGCGAGCGCACCTGCGCCCACCGCGCCCGGCCGGCGGCGAGCAAGCCGTCGAGCGTGCCGTCGGCGAACAGGGGTGCGTGCTCGGCAGCCAACTGCGCGGTGGCCGCGGTCAGGTCAAGCGCCGAGGAGCCGATCCGCACGACCGCGATCCGTCCTCCGTCCCCGGCCTGTGCGGCCCCGTAGGGCAGGTGGTCGATGCCGAAGCCGTCAGCCGGCGGCAGCCAGCTCGTCACGAACCGGGCCCTCGCCCGGACCACGTCCAGGCGTAGGTGCCGTCGTCACTCGCCCGGCCACCCTCGCCCAGCCGCAACGGGCGGAAGGTGTCGACCATGACGGCCAACTCGTCGAAGTACTCGATGCCGATGCTGCCTTCGTAGGCGCCCGGCTGGGGCCCGTGCGAATGGCCGCCGGGGTGCAGAGAAATCGAACCCAGGCCGATCCCGGAGCCCTTGCGGGCCTCGTAGTCACCGCCGCAGTAGAACATCACCTCGTCGGAGTCGACGTTGGAGTGGTAGTAAGGCACCGGGATCGACAGCGGGTGGTAGTCGACCTTGCGCGGGACGAAGTTGCAGATGACGAAGTTGTTGGCCTCGAAGACCTGGTGCACCGGCGGTGGCTGGTGCACCCGCCCGGTGATCGGCTCGAAGTCGCTGACGTTGAACGTGTACGGGTACAGGCAGCCATCCCAGCCGACCACGTCGAACGGGTGGTGCGGCACGGTGTGGATGGTGCCCGCTATGCCGCCCGGCCCCGAGCCGCGGTGCTTGACATAGACCTCGACGTCGGCACCGTCGGCGAGCAGCGGCTCCGCCGGGGGATGCAGGTCGCGCTCGCAGTAGGGCGAATGCTCCAGCAGCTGCCCGAACTTGGACAGGTAGCGCCGGGGCGGTGTGATGTGGCTGTTCGCCTCGATGCAGTAGACGCGCAGCGTTGCGTCGCCGACGGGTAACCAGCGGTGCGTAGTGGCTCGGGGCAACAGGACGTAGTCACCCTCGCGGGCCGCGAGCGAACCGAACACGGTCTCGACAGTGGCGGCCCCGGACTCGACGTAGATGCATTCGTCACCGATGGCATTGCGGTAGAGCGGCGACGGAGCCGAGGCCACGGCGTAGGAGATCCGCACGTCGTCGTTGCCGAGCACGAGACGCCGCCCGGTGACCACATCGCCGGCCTCGTCGTCGCTGAACAGCTCGTGCAGCCTCAGATGCCTGGGCAGCAACGGTTCGTTTGGCGTGGTGGTCTGGTCGGGCAGGTCCCATGGGCGGGCATCGACCAGCGCGGACGGGATCTCGCGGTGGTAGAGCAGGGACGAATCAGAGGCGAAGCCCTCCTCGCCCATCAGCTCCTCGTAGTACAGCCCGCCGTCCGGGCGGCGGTGCTGGGTGTGTCGCTTGGGCGGCACGCTGCCGTGCCGCTGGTAATACGCCATCGTGTTTCCCCTCGATCGACCACGCCGTCGTTCGAGTCATTCCTAGCCCACTCGCCGCCGGCCCTGCACGGCGGCGCGGGCTACGACCTCGATCGAGATGTCCTGGCGGGCGAACGAGACGGGCCGGCCCTGCGGGGTGTGCTGGAACAGCGCCGCAAGTTCGTCGAGCTGATCATCGGTGCGTCCTGGTCCGTGATGGGTCAGGACAAGAGCGCCGACGTCGCAGCGGTCGGCGAGGTCGAGGACGGTTTCGATCGTGGCGTGGCCGTACTCGCGGGCTATGCGGTGTTCCCCGGCGACAAACTGGCCGTCATGCAGCAGCACGTCCGCGCCCGTGACGAGGCGCTCGGCCTCGGACCGCGCCGCGGCCGGTGTCTCGTCGTGCAGGGCGTGGTCGGGCAGGTAGGCCAGGACCGCGCCGTCGAGCGCGACCCTGATGCCGAAGGCGTTGCCGCCCTTGTGCGCCACCGACCCCGCCGTCACCGTTTCGTCGATCGCACCGGGGAGCAGCGGACAGAACCGCCATTCGCCCAAGAGCCCGTCCGGCCCGATCGGGAAGTGCGGCGGCGAGAAGCCCCGAGCCAGCAGGGCCTTCGGGTCAGTGTCCGGCCTGTCGACGGGCACATACAGCGACACCCGGGCCTGCTCGTTGTCGACGGCCGGGCAGAACGGCAGCCCCTGCACGTGATCCCAGTGCAGATGCGTCAGTACTATTGCGCCCGAGAACGCCTGTCCGGCCAGCAGCGCCGGCAGGCTGCGCAGCCCGGTGCCGGCATCCAGCAGCAGGCCAGGCACGTCCTGGCCGTCGGCGTACACGGCCACGCAACTGGTGTGCCCTCCGTAGCGGAGGAAATCCGGCCCCGGAGCGGGTGTGGACCCGCGTACCCCGAGCGCAACGAACCTCACGGGGTGAGCGGCCCGTCCGCCATCTCCCGACGGTGGCCCTGCGCGAGCTGAGCAAGTGCCTCGCGGTCCACTGCACTGGCCGGTGCCTGGGCCACCTTCACCGCGGTCCGGGCCGTCAGGGTCGCGGTGCGCGGTGAGGACTCGAGAATGGCGCGCTCGCCGACCACAGCGCCCGGGCCGAGGTCGCCCAACTGGCGGCCGTCGACTGTCACATCGAGCACGCCGTCAAGTATGAGGAATAGAGAATCACCTGATTCCCCTTGCCGGGCCAGAACATCGCCGGCGGCGAGCTTGCGGATCTTGGGCTTGTGGGCACCGTGCATCAGCAAGGTCGACAGCTCCCGCTCGAGAGCGGTTTCCGCCGCGGCGACTATGACCGGCGAATCCTCGTCGCCCCACGGGGTATTGGACCAGGACGGCTGCCCGATCCAGCTGCGCCAGTCGGCGACCCCGGCCTTGAGTGTCAACGCCCCGCTGTGGTCATACACCCAGTGCCGAGGGAACGGGCTGGCGCCGGACAGCTCGGCCGAGGAGGTCCCGTCGGCACGCAGCGTCAGCGTCAGCGTCGTCCACACCAGCGGCGATTGCAGCCGGACGAACGGCGGCTTGCTCACCCGGCGCGGCATCGGCAACGCGGTGCGTCCGCCCGCCGTCTGGGTGAACGTCACGCTGCCGTCGGCGATCTCCGGCGGTCGCTGGAGGTCGGGCATGGGCACGGCGGCGAACGTCGCATCGAGTGGGCCCACCCGCACTGTGGTGGACCCCATGACGACGCCACCCTGCGATCCGGAGGTGACGACGCGCGAACCGTCGAATTCAGCCCAGGCCTGCAACACGTTCGCGAACCGGAACGCGTCGGCATCGCGAAGTGCCGCCAGGTCGCCCAACTGGGCGGCGGGGGGCGAGTCGTAGTGGCTGATTCCGGTGGCGAAGCCTGCCTTCATCACGCCCGCGACCGCCTCGGACGGGATCCATGACAACGAGGTGACACTGGATTCGACTCTCATGCGCACGATGCTAGGCACCGCACCGGCCCGGTGGCGAGGCAGGCAACCTGTCAACCGGGGGGATGCCACCACCCCGTGCACGTTCGTCCTAACCACCTTGCCCGATCGCGGCGCAAGGGCCGTAATAGGTGCTGTGGAAGCGATCACTGTGCTGCTCGCCGATGACAACCTCATCGTGCGCGAAGGCGTGCGCGCCCTGTTGAAGCGAGACCCGACGATCGAAGTCGTTGGCGTAGCGGGTGATTACGACGAGCTGATCGCCCAGGCGATCTCCCTGTCGCCGCAAGTTCTGGTTACCGATATCCGGATGCCTCCGACTTTCCAGGACGAAGGGATCGAGGCGGCCAAGGAGGTGCGCAAGCGACTGCCCGGTACGGGCGTCGTGGTGCTGAGCCAGTACGACAGCCCCGAATATGCGGTGGGGTTGCTGTCCAGCGGTGCGGCGGGCTATGCGTACCTGCTCAAGGACCGGGTCGCCGACTCCGACCGGTTGGCCAAGGCGATCCGCGAGGTCGCCACCGGCGGCTCGATGCTCGACCCCGAGATCGTGCAGGCCCTGGTCTCGCCGGCCCGCGAAGAGGGAGCTCTCAGCGAGGAGGAGGAGGAACTGCTGCGGCAGGTCGCTGAGGGTCGGCCAGTGAAGGCGATCGCCAACTCGGCCGGGCTGACCCCGGAGTCGGTCAACGACGCCATCGAGGATCTGTTCCTGACCCTGGCGCGCGGCGCGTCGGCCGGCCAGGCCAACGCCTTGCAGCGGCTGCGCTCACTGCACTCGGCCATCCTTGATCGCGAGGAGCAGGGCCAGACGCTGTCCCGGCTGCTGCCTGGGGGACTCGCTGAGCGGCTGCGCACCGACCGCGCTTCGGTGGAGCGCACCGAGCGGCTGACGGTCACCGTGCTCATGTCCGACGTGCGCGGGTACTCGGGCATCGCCGAACGCGCCGACCCGGCCGTGCTCGCCGGCCAGCTGAACGCCCACCGACAGGAAATGAACGCGGCGATCCTCACCGAAGGGGGGACGGTCATGCAGTACGTGGGTGATGCCGTGATGGCGGTCTTCGGTGCGCCGGACCCCCATCCTGGGCATGCCGCCAGCGCCGTTCGCGCCGCGATCGCCATGCACAGCCGGCAGAGCGACCTGGATGCGCTGTGGGCCGAGCAGGGGCTTTCCGCGTTCGGACTCGGTATCGGACTGTCGACCGGCGAGGTCGCCGCAGCGCTGCTCGGCAGCGCCGAACGCCTGGAGTACACGCTCGTCGGGGACACCGTCAACCTCGCGCAGCGGCTGCAGGACCTGGCCCGCCCGGCCGGCACGACGGTGGCCAACGAAGCGACTGTCGTCTCGGCCCAGGACGAGTGGGACTGGGACTCCCTCGGCGACCGCGAGGTGAAGGGCCGCGAGGCCCCCGTCGCCGCTTACCGACTCTGCACGCCCGTCACAACCGCAGCACGTCTTGGGGGACAACTATGAGCACCGCCGTGCAACCGTCCGAGGAAGTCAGCACGGAGGCAGCCTCGGCGGTACGCCTCCGCGGTGTCCGTCGCACCTTCACCGCCGAGCTGGCGCCCGTCCGTGCGCTGCGCGGCGTCGACCTCGACATCGCCAACGGCGAGTTCCTGGCCGTGATGGGCCCGTCCGGGTGCGGCAAGTCGACTCTGCTCAACATCATCGCCGGGCTCGATGTGGTCGACGACGGCACCGTCGAGGTGGCCGGTCAGCGAATCGAGGGCCGTGACGAGGGCTGGCTGGCGCGCTTTCGCCGGCACCATGTCGGGATCGTGTTCCAGTTCTTCAACCTGCTCGACGGGGTGAGCGCGCTGGACAACATCGCGCTGCCCGCCGTCCTCGGCGGGATGCGCCGCAAGGCCGCCGAGTCGCGCGCCCGGGAACTCCTCGACCTGCTCGGCCTGGGCGATCGGGCCCAGCAGGTGCCCGCGGTGCTGTCCGGCGGGCAGCGGCAGCGACTGGCCATCGCCCGGGCCCTGGTGAACTCGCCGACCCTGCTGCTGGCCGACGAACCAACCGGCGCGCTGGACAGTGACGGCGGCATCGAGGTTCTCGAGCTGTTCCGCCGACTGCATGACACCGGCCAGACGATCGTGATGGTGACACACTCGCAGGACGTCGCGGCCGGCGCCGACCGGCAGGTCGTGCTGCGCGACGGCCAGATCGAATCGGACAGCGCGAGGTCATGAACTTCGTCGCCACCTGGCTGCGGCTGGACCTGCCCCGCCGCTGGCGATCGCTCGCCGTCCTGGCCCTGCTCACGGCTGTTGCGGGGGGCACCGTCATGACCGCGGTCGCCGCGTCCCGTCGCGGCGCCAGCGCGCTCGAGCGGCTGTCCGAACGCACCGTGCCCGCCACGTCGGCGATCCTGGCCAATCAGACACCCTTCGACTGGAAGCCGATTCGGGCGTTGCCCGAGGTCGAGTCACTGACGACGTTCGCGGTCGACTACGCGTGGAACGTCGATGGCGTGAACAATGACGCGCTCGGCTTCCCGCCGACCGACGGCGCCGTGATGCGCACGATCGAGAAGCCGGTCGTGTTCAAGGGACGGGTGTTCGATCCGGCCGCCGCGGACGAGGCCGTCGTCACCCAGGGCTTCACGGCGAAGTACCACAAATCGGTCGGCGATACCGTAATCGTGCACCTGGCGGCGCCCAACGAGCTGCTCGAGGAGACCGGTTCCGGCCCCGGGGGTTCCTTCGCCGGACCGCGGCTTGAGGTGCGCATCGTCGGCGTCGTCAAATCGGTGTGGTTCGCCGACACGCCGAGCGGCAGCGGGGGATTCATCCTGTCTCCGGGTGTCGCGGCGAAGTATCCGGCGAACACCACCGGCGACCAGACGAATCCGGAGAACACCCAATTCATCAACGCTCTCGTGCGGCTCAAGGGCGGCGAAGCGGCCATTCCCCAACTGCGCAGCGACGTGGAGCGGATCACCGGCCGGCACGACATCGACATCTGGAACCTGCCCGCCCAGATGCGCTCGGCGCAGCACCAGGTCGCCTTCGAATCTCGCTGCCTCGTCGCCTTCGCCCTGGCCGCGTTCGTCGCCGCCCTGTTCCTGGTCGGCCAGGCCATCGTGCGCTACGCAGCGGCGAGCACTGCTGAGCTGCAGACCTTGCGTGCCCTCGGCATGAGCCCGCGCCAATCCGTCGGAACCGCAATGGCGGGACCGGCGATCGTCGGGGTGATGGGTGCGTTGCTCGGCGCACTCGGCGCCGTCGTCGCCTCCCGGTGGTTCCCGTTCGGCACCGCCAAACTGCTCGAGCCGGCGCCGGGAACCTCGGCTGACTGGGTGGTTATCGGTCCGGGCCTCGTCCTGGTGATCGTCCTGGTCACCGGCGGCGCGGCCGCCGCAGCGTGGCTGGCGCTCAATGCGGCGCGTCGGTCGTCGGCGGCGCGGCGCTCAGCGGTTGCCACCGCGGTTGCCCGGGGCGGATTCCCGGTTCCCGTCGTCGTCGGTACCCGCTTCGCGCTGGAGGCCGGTCGTGGCCGTACCGCGGTTCCGGTGCGACCCGCGCTGATCGGTGCGGTGACCGGAGTGCTCGGCATCCTGGCCGCGTTCACGTTCTCGCACGGCGTCACCGACGCCGGTGGCCACCCCGAGCGGTTCGGGCAGACCTTCCAACTGGCGAGCTTCGTGGGTCTCAACGGGCACGACCTCGGCCCTGCCCCCACCGTGGTGAGCGCACTCAATGCCAGCGACGACGTCGCGGGCGTCGACGACGCGCGCACCGCGGTCGCGACCGGGCCAGGGGAGAACACCTCGGTGTCGCTCTGGACCTACGCCGCAGGCACCAAGCCGGTCCCGGTCGTGGTCACCTCGGGGCGGATGCCGGCCTCCCAGGATGAGGTGTTGCTCGCTCCTCAGACGATCAAAGCGATGCACACCCACGTCGGCGACCAGGTCGCGCTGACCGGCTCCCGGCGGACGCCCGTGTCGTTCACGGTGACCGGGGTCGGGTTCATCCCATCCGGCCCGCACAACGGTTATGCCGACGGCGGCTGGATCACCAACGCCGGTTACGACAAGGTGTTCAAGGACTTCAAGTTCCACCTCCTGTTGGTCACGCTGCGACCGCAGGCACGTACAGCCGACGCCGGGGCGAACCTCGCGGCGTCCATCGTGAAGATCAATCCGCAACTGAAGGGGCTCACCTTCCAGCCACCGGACCCGCTCATCGAGGTCGCCGAACTGCGCCAGGTGCGGGTGCTCCCCATCTTCCTAGGCGTGTTCCTCGCGTTGCTCGCGATCGGCGCGGTGGGGCACGCGCTGGCCACCGCCGTACGCCGTCGCTCGCACGACATCGCCGTGCTGCGCGCGCTCGGTCTGACGCAGTGGCAATGTCGCTGGGTGGTCGTCACCCAGGCCAGCGTGCTGGCGGTGATCGGCCTGCTGTTCGGCGTGCCGCTCGGCCTCGCAATCGGTCGGACCGTATGGCGGCTGGTCGCCGACTACACCCCGTTGCAGTACGTCGCCCCGATGGCGCTGTGGGCGCTGCTGCTGGTCGGCCCGGCGGCCCTGCTCATCGCCAACGCCCTGGCCGCGTGGCCCGGGCGCCGCGCGGCCCGGCTGCAGATCGCACACATCCTGCGGACGGAGTAGGGCTGCGATGAAGGTCGTCCGTGCGTGGCTGCGGCTGGATCTGCGCCGCCGTTGGCGCTCCCTTGCCATCCTGGCCCTGCTGATCGCGATGGCGACCGGCACGGTGCTGGCCGCAGTCGCCGGCGCGCGACGCGGGGCCAGCGCACTCGAGCGCTTGTCGGCCCACAGCCTGCCGACGACAGCAGGGGTGCTCCCGAACACCCCTGGCTTCGATTGGCGCAAGATCGCGGCGCTGCCCGAGGTCGTGGGGCTGACGAAGTTTATCGTCAACACCCCGTACATCGTCGAGGGAATTCCCGGTGACTCCGTCGGCTTCTTGAGCGCCGACGACGCGATGGGACGCACGCTGGAGAAGCCGATCGTCTTCAAGGGACGCCCGGTCGATTCGTCACGTGATGACGAGGTGGTCGTCACCCCGAGCTTCGTCGCGAAGTACGGCAAGGGCCTCGGCGACACGCTCGTGCTCGAGCTGCCGACCCCTGAACAACTGGCCAACCCTCAGGATGACGCGCTGAGCCGGTACGACGGTCCGCACCTCACGATGCATATCGTCGGCGTGGGGCGATCGCCGTTGGCGAACCTCGGCGCGCCCGCCAGCATGTTCATCTCGCCCGGTGTCGTCGCCCGCCATCCGGCCAACACACTCGGCGATCCGGGTGACCCGGAGAACCCGATCTATGTCAATGCCTGGGTGCGGCTGCGCGGCGGCGAGGCCGGCTTGCCGCAGCTGCGCCGAGACATCGCCCGGGTGTCCGGGCGCTCGGACATCGACATCGTCGACGTGCCGGACCTGCTGCGGGCCGGGCAGCGCTCGATCGTGTTCGAGTCGCGCTGCCTGATCGCGTTCGCCGCTGCGGTCCTCGCTGCCGCGTTTGTGCTGATCGGGCAGGCCATCGGACGTTACGCCGCAGCCAGCACCGCGGAGCTGCACACGATGCGTGCGCTCGGCATGACACCGAGGCAGGCCGTCGTTACCGCTGCGGCCGGGCCGGCGCTTGCCGGGCTGGCCGGCGCGGCGATCGGGGCGTTGGCGGCCTACGTCGCCGCGCACTGGTTTCCGATCGGCGACGCGGCGCTGGCCGAGCCGGCACCTGGGGCCAAGGTCGACTGGGTCGTCTTCGGGCCAGGAATCGCGGTGACCTGCCTGATCGTTTCAGGCGGCGCCTGGGCGGCCGCCTGGCTGGCGCTCGGCGCGGCTCGACGCAACACGTCGGCGCGGCGCTCGAGCGTGGCCGGCGCAATGGCCCGCGGCGGTTTACCCGTCCCGCTGGTCGTCGGTGCCCGGTTCGCGCTGGAGTCCGGCCGCGGGCGCAACGCCATCCCGGCCCGGCCCGCACTGGTCGGTGCCGTGGTGGGCGTCCTCGGCATCCTCGCCGCCTTCACGTTCTCACGCGGTGTGTCCGATGCTGCCCGCCACCCGGAGCGCTTCGGACAGACGTTCCAGGTCGGCGCGTTCGTGGGCATCGACAACCAGAGCTTCGGCCCGGTCGAGGAAGCGATCCCGGTGCTGAACGCCAGCCCGGACGTGGCGGGAGTCAGCGACGGTCGAACTGCAGTCGCCACCGGCCCGAAGGGCGAAGGGTCGGTGTCGCTGTGGGTGCGGTCCGACGGACCGAAGCCGTTGCCGGTCGTGCTCACCTCTGGACGGATGCCGAAGGCCGCGAACGAGGTGGCCCTGGCCCCGCGCAGCGTGTCCGCGTTGCACACGAAGGTCGGGTCGCAGGTCGAATTGGATGGCAACAGGCCCGGAACCAAGACCAAGTTCACCGTCACCGGCACTGCGCTCGTGCCGGACGGGCCGCACAACGGATACTCCGACGGCGGCTGGCTCACCGACGCGGGATATGACTCGATCTTCACCGGCTTCAAGTTCCGGATCATCTTTGTGACGCTGCGGTCCGGGGCTGACCCGTCGGTCGTCGGACCCAAACTCTCGGCCGCGGTGATGAAGAGCTCGCCGAATTGGCGGGGGCTCGCCTTCGGCCCGCCGGATCCGCTGACCGAGATAGCCAACCTGCGCCAGGTCCGCATCTTGCCGATCGTGCTCGGGTGCTTCTTGGCACTGCTCGCGATCGGCGCGGTCGGGCATGCTCTCGCGACCGCGGTCCGGCGGCGCTCGCACGACCTCGCGGTGCTGCGCGCTGTCGGCATGACGCAGTGGCAGTGTCGCTGGGCGGTGGTGACCCAGGCGAGCGTTCTTGCGGTGATCGGCTTGTTGTTCGGCGTGCCGCTCGGGATCGCGGTGGGCCGGACGGTCTGGCGCGCGGTGGCCGACTACACGCCCCTGCAGTACGTGGCGCCGGTGGCGGTGTGGGCGCTGCTGCTGATCGTCCCGGCGGCACTGCTCATCGCCAACCTGCTCGCTGCCTGGCCGGGTCAGCGGGCGGCGCGGCTGCGCGTCGCGCAGATCCTGCGGACGGAGTAGCTGAGGTGCGGGTGGTGATGGCGTGGCTGCGGCTGGACCTGCGGCGCCGGTGGCGTTCGCTGGCCGTGCTCGCGCTGCTGATTGCGCTGGCGGGTGGGACGGTGCTGACCTCGCTGGCCGCCGCCCGCCGGGGCGCCAGCGCACGGGACCGGCTCGCGGCGCGCACGGTGCCTGCGACCGCCGCGATCCTGGCGAACACGGTCGGCTTCGATTGGGACAAGATCCGGTCCCTGCCCGAGGTCGAGGTGTTCTCGGCTTTCGGCCCGTCGGTCCCGATCCCGGGCTTCCCGCCAGCGGTCGAGGCCGGCTTCATGCTCGACGACGACATCGGGCGCACCATCGAGATGCCGGTCATCTACGACGGGCGGATGTTCGATCGGTCCCGCGTGGACGAAGCGTTCGCCTCGCCGAAGTTCATGTCGCATTTCCACAAAGGCGTGGGCGACACCGTGGTGTTCAACCTGCCCACGCCCGCCGAGTTCCAGGCACACGGCGGCTCCGGCCCGGACGGCGCGTACACCGGGCCACGTCTGCGAGTGCGCATCGTCGGCGTCGGGATTTCACCGTGGTTCAGCGACGATTCGGCCGGCCAGGGCGGCATCATCCTGACGCCGGCCGTGACCCGACGCTATCCGCTCAACGTCATGGGCTCCCTCAACCCCAAGGAGCAATATGTCAATGCGCTCGTGCGGCTCGACGGCGGCCGGGCCGCTATAACGCGACTGCGTGCCGACGTCGCACGGGTCTCCGGACGATCAGACATCGACGTCTGGGATCTGGCCGACCAACTCGGCGCACCGTTCCAACGACAGGTCACTTTCGAGTCACGGTGCCTGGTCGCATTCGCCGCAGCGGCCCTCGTCGCCGCGATGTTCCTGGTGGGCCAGGCCATCGCACGCTACGCGGCCGCGAGCACAACCGAATTGCAGACGTTGCGTGCCCTTGGCTTGAGCCCACCGCAGGCGATCGCAACCGCTACCGCCGGCCCTGCTGTCGTCGGCGTGATCGGTGGCTGTGTCGGAGTTCTGGCCGCCGTCGGCGCCTCCCGGTGGTTCCCGTACGGGACGGCATCGTTGGCCGAGCCCGCGCCGGGGACGTCAGTCGACTGGGTCGTGTTCGGTCCCGGCTTGGTCGTGATCGTCGTGCTGGTCACCGGTGGTGCGGCGACAGCAGCATGGCTGGCGCTCGGGGCGGCGCGGCGCTCGGCCACCGCCCGCCGGTCCGCGATCGCCAGGACGGTCGCGGCTGCCGGCTTTGCCGCCCCGGTTGTCATCGGGACGCGTTTCGCCCTCGAGGCAGGGCGCGGGCGCACGGCGGTCCCCGTCCGCCCGGCGCTCATCGGCGCAGTCACCGGCGTGCTCGGCGTACTCGCCGCGTTCACGTTCTCGCACGGAGTCACCGACGCGATCCATCATCCGGAGCGCTTCGGCCAGACGTACCAGCTCAACGCCTTCCTGGGTGACAACGGGCAGGACGTTGCCCCGCCGGAGAAGCTCTTCACCGCGCTGCGTGCCGATCGCGACGTCATCGGCGTTGACGACGCCCGCATCGCGGTCGCGACCGGCGCGGACGGCGACAGTTCGGTGACCCTGTACACCTACTCCGCCGGCAGCAAGCCGATCGATGTTGTCGTGACGTCCGGTCGGATGCCGCGCAAGGCCGGTGAAGTGCTGCTGGCCCCCCGCAGCATCAAGGCCCTGCACACACGCATTGGCGAAACCGTGTCGCTAACCGGCTCCAGGACCAGGTCACTGTTCACGGTGACCGGCTCGGGACTGGTTCCGGCCGGCTTCCACAACGCCTACGACGACGGTGGCTGGGTCACCGCCGCGGGCTACGACGTCATCTTCAAGGACTACAAGTTCCGGGCCGGGCTGGTCGCGTTGCGCCCGGACGCCCGCGGCACCGGCGCGGGGACGACGCTGAGTGCGCAGCTCGCCAAAACCGACCCCGCACTGGCGAATGTCTCGTTCGCGCCGCCGGATCTGCTGTCCGAGGTCGCCCAGTTGCGTCAGGTCCGGGTCCTGCCAATCGGGCTCGGGTTGTTCCTCGCCCTGTTGGCTGTCGGCGCCGTAGGGCACGCGCTCGCGACGGCCGTGCGGCGCCGCTCGCACGACCTCGCGGTGCTGCGTGCTCTGGGCATGACCCAGGCGCAGTGCCGGTGGGTCGTGGTCACCCAGGCCACGGTCCTCGCCGCTATCGGGCTGCTGTTCGGCGTGCCGCTCGGGCTCGGCGCTGGCCGCACCGTCTGGCGAGTCGTCGCCGACTACACGCCCCTGCAGTACGTTGCGCCGATGGCTGTGTGGGCAATGCTGCTGGCGGTACCGGTGGCATTGTTGATCGCCAACGTCCTGGCGGCTTGGCCGGGCCATCGGGCCGCCCGCTTGCGGATCGCCCAAGTGCTGCGGACGGAGTAGGTCATGCAACCGTTAGCCGTTATCTCTGTTCTGCTGGCCGTGGCCTGGGCGCTGGCCGGGATCGTCGTGCTCCGGGGCAATGCCGAGCGAAGCGACACACCACTCGCCCTGATCTGCGCGCTGCTCGCCGGCGCGCACGCGGTTGCGGCCGCCTCGGCTCGGCTGGCGCCGTTGGTCATCGGGGCCTGGCTGCTGTACGTACTTGCCCTGCCGGGCGGGCGGCTGGCGACGCTGCCCCGTCGCGCACTTGCCGCACTCGGAGGGGCGGCCGCCATCGGCTGGGCGGCCGTCTCGGTGGCCGACGGGTCGACAGCTGACACCGCAGCCTTCGTGAGCGCCGCGCTCGCCGTCTGTGCCGCAGGTGCCGTGGCGACCGGGCTGCGGTTCCGGCGGGCCGTTGCCGAGGAACGCCGTTCCCTGCAGTGGCTGGCGGCAGCCTCCGTGCTGACGACTGCGTTCGTCGCGGTGTGCGGCGCCTTACACCTCATGACCGACGCGCCGACGCCGCTGGGGGTCTGGCTGGCCTCGGCGCTGCTGGTCATCCCGTTCGGTCAGGTGCTCGCATCATTGGTACCCGGCAGCCGTGCCGCGGTCGCTGCGCTCGTCGAGTCGATCGCGGCGGCCGGCGTCGCGGCGGTCGTCGCGGTCGTCTACCTCGTCATCGTCGTCGGCATCAACGGCGCGCCGCGCGGGCACGAGCGCTCGGTCCTGCTGGAAAGTCTGGTCGCCGCGTTGATCGTCGCGATGCTCGCTGTTCCGGTCCGGCATCGCCTCATCAGGGGGGCGGACACCCTGGTCGGCGGCCGCGAGCCGTCCTCGGACGAAGTGGTCACCGCGTTCGGTGCCCGGATGAGCCGCGCCGTACCGATGGACGAACTGATGCTGCAGCTGGTCGAGTCGCTGCGGGCAACAATGGCCAGGGGAGGAGCCGAGATCTGGACGGGCACCCAGGGCAACTTGGTGCGCGCCGTGAGCATGCCCGACCGCGGCGGCGGCCGGCTGCAGCTGGCCGAACGAGAGCGCGTCGTCGTGGGTCGGGCCCGGATCGGCGGCCCGGGCTGGACAGCGGTGTGGCTGCCCGAGCTGTTCGCGTCGGAGGAGACGCGCGGCGATCATCGGGTCGTCCCGATCGCACACTTGGGCGAGCTGCTCGGCCTGGTCGTGGTGCGCCGCGCCGCGGGCGCGGCGCCGTTCAGCGACGACGACGAACGTTCGCTGGTCGAAGTGGCCCGCCAGCTCGGGCTGGCGCTGCACAACGTGCGGCTGGACTCGGCGCTGCAGGCATCGTTGGCTGAGCTGGCCGAACGCAACGAGGAGCTCCAGGCGTCGCGGCTGCGGATCGTCACCGCCGCGGACTCCTCCCGGCGCGCCATCGAGCGCAACCTGCACGACGGCGCGCAGCAGCACCTGGTCGCGCTTGCCGTGAAGCTCGGGCTGGCACGCCAGATCGCCGAGGACGGCGAGACCGAGACGGTGCTCGCCCTGCTCGAGGATCTGCGCGGTGACGTCCAGGTGACGATCGGCGAACTGCGCGAACTTGCACACGGCATCTACCCGCCGCTGCTGCGCGATCGTGGCCTCGGTGAGGCGCTGCGCACCGCGTCGCTGCGGGCCACGCTGCCGTGCACGGTCGATGTGGAGCTGAGCGCGCGCTATCCCGAGGAGGTCGAAACGGCCGCGTACTTCTGCTGTCTCGAGGCCATGCAGAACGCCGGCAAGTACGCGGGGGAGGGCGCCACGGTCACGGTCCGGGTGCACAGCGACGACGACGCGCTGCACTTCGAACTCAGCGACGACGGCGCCGGATTCGACACGGACACGACACCGCTCGGGCACGGCTTCATGAACATGCGCGACCGCCTCGGCGCGCTCAACGGACGGCTCACCGTCGAGTCGACGCCCGGCGTCGGGACCACCGTCCGGGCCAGCATCCCGGCCCGGCCGATCGAGGCCGCCGGGTCGCGCTCCGACCAGCCGACCCCGGCCGGGTCGAGGATGTGAGCTCGCCGGACGGGTTTGATGCCGTGGTCGTAGGGGCCGGCCCCAATGGGCTCGTCGCGGCGTTGTCGCTGGCCAGGCGGGGGCGGCGGGTGCTGATTGTGGAGGCGGCCGACCGGGTCGGCGGGGCACTGCGCAGCGAGGAACTGACCTTGCCCGGTTTCGTCCACGACGTCGGGGCGACCGTCCTGCCGCTCGCGCTGGCCTCAGCGGCCTTCCGGGAGATCGATCCGGTGGCGCACGGCGTCGAATGGGCGCATCCGCCGGTCCCCGTGGCGCACCCATTGGGCGGTGCGGCGGTGTTCGTCTACCGCGACCTTGACCGGACGGCAGACGCACTTGGCCGCGATGCCCGTGCCTGGCGCGCACTGGTGGGGGGCGCGGCCGCGGGCGGTGAGCGGCTGGTCGATGCCCTGCTGGCGCCGCTTTCGCCGCGACGGGCGTTGCGCGCGGCCCCGGCGTTGCTGCGCTATGGCGTCACCGGGATCCTGCCCGCCGCGGTAGTGGCCCGCACGGTGTTGCGCACCCCTGAGGGGCAGGCGGTGTTCGCCGGCCTGGCCGGGCATTCGGTGCTGAGCCTGCGCCAGCCGGCCACAGCGGGTTACGGGACGTTCATGGCCGCGCTGGCGCACGAGGTTGGCTGGCCGGTGGTCCGCGGCGGCTCGGAGAAGCTGGCGATCGCTTTGGCATCCGCACTACGCCAACTCGGCGGCGAGATCCACACCGGCAGCAGGATCCGCGACCTCGCCGAACTGCCCCCGGCCCGCAGCGTGCTACTCGATCTCACGCCTCGGCAGGTGATCGCCGT
>JALYVG010000130.1 GCA_030853345.1 Actinomycetota bacterium
CCCGTCATGCCCACCTATCAATACGCGTGCACCGATCCCGCATGTGCGACCCGGTTCGAGTTGGTGCAGTCCTTCACCGATCCCAATGCGAGTGAGTGCCCGGAGTGCGAGGGCGCAGTGCGCAAGGTGTTCTCGGCAGTCGGTGTCGTGTTCAAGGGCTCCGGCTTCTATCGCAACGACAGCCGGGACGCGGCCGGGAAGAAGCACTCGGCGCCGGATGCGGAGACGTCGGCGAAATCGGACCCCTCGAAGTCCGATGCCAAGTCCAGCGGGCCAAGTGAGGCGCCATCGGATGCGTCGAAGCCGGCAGACAAGTCGAATTCGTCAGAGCGGTCGTCGTCATCGGGTTCCTCCTCGAACACCAAGTCCACGAGCCCGTCGTCGGGAGCGAGCCCGTCGTCGGGAGCGAGCCCGGCCGCAGCCTCCGCCTGACCAGCGACATCCAAGCACCGGTTATCCACAGGACGGCGTGGCGTCCACAGCCCGCCGCGGACCCTGGCGCTGCCGTCGCGGCATTCTTACCGTTCCAGGCATGCCCTCGTTCCTTGTCGACCTGCTCTCCCGACTCAATCGCTGGCCGCGCCGCGTGGCCACGTTGGTTTGCGTGGCCCTCGCGGCTGCGAGTGCCCTGGCCGCGCGCCGTACCGAGGCTGCGCACCGCGCGAGCACACCGGACGGGACGCCCGTGGTGGTGGCCGCCCACGACCTGGGGGTAGGCATCGCCCTGGCGCGACGCGACCTGGCCACTGTGGCCTGGCCCCGCGAACTCGTGCCCGCCGGCACGTCCAAAGATCCGGGCGGCCTGGTGGGGCGACGGCTGGCCGGGCCGGTGCACAAACGCGAGGCGGTCACATCGACTCGGTTGGTGGGCGCCGACCTGAGCGCCGGCCTGCCGGCGGGTGAGGTCGCAACAGCGGTGTCGATCAATCCCGCCCTGGCCACGCTGGTGCACCCGGGTGACCACATCGACGTCCTGGCCGCCCCGGTTGACGGCGGCGCAAACGCGGGCAGCGCCGGGAGCGCCGGCAGGACCGATGCGGTACTGGTCGCCGAGGCGGCTGCGGTCCTCGCGGTGCTGCCCGTCAGCGATGGTGACGGTGTCCCCGGCGGGGCCCAGGTGCTCGTCGCAACCGACCGTGGCACCGCCGTGCGACTTGTCGCCCTGCAGACGAGTCGCGTCCTCGCGGTCGTGCTGAGTCCGCCCTAGTGTCTTGGCTGGCGGCACGCGGCTGCCCACAGTCAGCGGGGGATGTCATGATCAAGGGGTTCAAAGAATTCATCATGCGCGGCAACGTCGTCGACCTCGCCGTCGCCGTCGTCATCGGTGCGGCCTTCGGAGCGGTCGTCACGGCGCTGGTGAAAGATCTCATCACGCCGATCGTGGCGGCTATCGTCGGCAAGCCCGACTTCAGCAAGCTGACATTCACGATCAACAAGAGCAAGTTCTTTTACGGTGACTTCATCAATGCCTTGCTGCAGTTCGTCCTCATCGCATCCGCGATCTACTTCTTCGTGGTCATCCCGATCACGAAGCTGACTGAGATGCAGGCACGGCGCCGAGCGGCCGGCGAACCGGAAGAGGTCGCCAGCATCAGCAGCGACGAGGCGATCCTGCTGCGCGAGATCCGCGACCTGCTTGCTACACAACGCAGCGCCTGAGGCCTACGTGGTGGCCCCACATCACTCGTGATGCGGTGGGCGCTCGCGGCGGTACCACTGCTCGTCGCGACGGCCGTCACGCGGGTGTTCGCCCCAGCCCTCGTCGCGCTCGTCGGTTGTCACCTCGGGCAGCACCGGCCCGTCGGCATCGGAAGTCTCGTCGGGCTCGCCCCCGCCAGGATCACTCATTGCCTCAGTGTGCCCGCTGCCGGTGGGAGTGCTTTGATGAATCGGACAGAGAGCCGACTCACGGAGGTGGGCCGCATGGCCGAACAGGGCAAGATCACCGACAAGGCAGCCGAGCTTGCGGCGCAGGCGGCCGCGGCTGCCGGACCCCTCAAGGACAAGGCCGTCGAGTTCGCCGGCACGGCAGCCGCGGCCGCGGGCCCGGTGGCAGCCCAGGCTAAGGTCAAGGCAGCCGAACTGGCCGAGCGGGCCGGCGAGCTCGGCGCGAAGGGCGTCAGCACCCTGGGCGAAAGCCTCGACAAGGTCACCGGCGGCAAGTACTCCGACAAGATCTCCGCCGTGACCGCGAAGCTCGAGGAGAAGCTCGACCCGGACAACCCCACCGCACCGCCCAAGGCCTGATCCTCAGGGGCAGTTGACCCATTCGTCTGTGCCGTCGGCGAAAACCTGTCGCTTCCAGACCGGCAGGCGGTGCTTGACCTGCTCGACAAGCCGCGCGCACACATCGAAGGCCTCGCGCCGATGCGCGGTAGCCACCGCGGCCACCAGTGCCACGTCGCCCAACCGCAACACGCCGACCCGGTGACTGACGGCGATCGCGAGCACGTCATCGTCCGCGGCGATCTCAGCGGCGATGTCGCTGAGCACCTGCCCGGCCGACGGGTGACCCTGGTATTCCAGTTCCACCACCGCGCGGCCGTGGTCGGACTCGCGCACGACTCCGCAGAACACGACACTCGCGCCGGCGCCGGCGTGCGCGACCGCGACCTCGTGGGCGGCGACGTCCAGAGGAAGCTCGGACACCGCCACCGTCCGGAGCGCACCAGCAGGACTCATACCCCACCGCCGGGCCGGTGGTCGCCGCCTCCGAGTTGATCGACAGCGTGGCCGAGCAGCGGCGCGAGCAGGGCCACGCCGTCGCGTACCCCGCCTGGAGATCCCGGCAGCGTCACGACCAACGTCGTCCCGATCGAGCCCGCGATCCCCCGAGACAGCACCGAAGTCGGGACCCGGTCGCGCGAGACCAGACGTAGCGCCTCGGCAATCCCCGGGATCTCGCGATCGAGCAACGGCCGGATCGCCTCCGGCGTGACGTCGGTCGGGGTGAGCCCGGTGCCTCCAGTCGTCACGATCGCCTCGGAACCCGCATCGACGGCATCGGACACGGCCGCGCGGATCGCAGTGATGTCGTCGGCCACGATCCGCCGGAAGTCCACCCGGTGCCCGGCCTGGTCGAGCAGCGAAATCAGCAAATCCCCAGAGTCATCCGCGCGCTGCCCCGAGGCGGACCGGTTCGAGCAGGTGACGACGGCGATATTCACCTCTGCTCTCCCTCGGCGGGCTCGTGGTGCCACTCACCACTGCGTCCGCCTGCCTTGGCCAGCAGCCGGACGTCGGTCAGTTGTGCTCTGCGGTCGACCGCTTTGACCATGTCGTACAGCGCTAAGCCGGCCACCACCACTGAGGTCAGGGCCTCCATCTCCACACCCGTGCGGTCGGCAGTGCGCGTTGTCGCGGTGATCTCGACCGAGTTCTCGCCGATCGCGAGGTCGACGGTGACCCCATGCAATGCGACCGGATGGCACAGCGGGACCAGGTCGGGCGTGCGTTTGGCCCCGGCAATGCCGGCGATGCGGGCGACGGCGAGCGCGTCACCCTTGGGCAGCCCGTCGCGGCGTAACAGCGCGATCACCTCGGGCGTCGTCACGAAACGTCCCGCCGCCGTGGCGGTGCGGGCGGAAACGGCCTTGCCGGAGACGTCGACCATCCGCGCTGCGCCGTGCTCATCCAGATGACTCAATTCCACCCGGCGAGCCTAAGGCCGCCACGTCGGACCCGGGCGAGGCGGGGTCCGCACGGAGAGGTGGCCCTGTCTCTGCACTTTCGGGACAAATGCGGGGATTCCTGCCAATGTACTTGCTGACAATGACCGGGGTCGCACCACGCTGTGTTTCCCCCTTAGCCTGCGCCTCAGTGCCTAACAGTGGGCGCGACATGTCAGGAGGCATTAGTGAAGTCTGCAATCCGGGGATTATCGATCCTCGTGGGGACGGTGGCGATCACCCTTACCGCCTCGTCCATCACCGCGCTGGCCTCAGCCTCGCCGACACCCGGTGGCGCGAGCCCAGCCAACCCGTACTCCCCAGCCGCCGGACACGCCTACCGGCACGGAGTCGTCCCGACTCTCAGTCAGCACGCCAAGATGAAGGGCTACGACGCCGCCCACCCGATGGCAGCAGGAGCGGCAACCGGCCCGAAGACGCTGTCTTATGGCGGTGGTATCGACGGCATCGGTGTCACCAGCGGACACTCCAAGGTCTACCTGGTCTTCCAAGGAACTCAGTGGGGCAGCCAAGGGACTGATGCCAGTGGGAACCTCACCTTCTCGAACGACGCCGCTGGCGCGGCCGGTGCCGCGCAGAAGATGTTCAAGGGCATCGGCACCAACAGCGAGCTGTGGTCGGCCGAGCTGACCCAGTGGTGCGACGGACCGAACGTTGCGGTCGGTGCCACCAGTTGCCCCGCGAGCGCCGCCCACATTCCCTACCAGTCCGGCGGCGTGCTGTCCGGCGTTTGGTACGACAACGCCGCCGC
>JALYVG010000142.1 GCA_030853345.1 Actinomycetota bacterium
CTGCATTGCGGCCGGCCGCGCCGTCGGAGCCGCCCGCGTTCTTGACGTCCAGGGTGACCGTCGACGGGCTGACCGGCTTCACCGTCGCGATCTTGGAGTCGGTGTTGCCGATCAGCTTGTTCACGAAGGTCTTGACCTTGCTCGGGTTGACCTTGACGATGCTCTGGCCGTCGTCACTGGTGCCGAAACCCTCGGAGGGGATGGTCTGGCCGACGATGTTGTTGGCCGACAGCCGCTCCAACTGACCGGCGAGGTCAGTGAGGTTGATCTTCTCGTCGAGGTAGAGCGAGGACTGCACGGCCGAGAGCAACCGTTGCAGCTTGAGCGGATTGAGCAGGACGCCGGCCGAGGCCAGCTTGCGGAATGCGGCGGTCAGGAAGTAGCGCTGGCGCTGCACGCGGTCGAGATCACCGTTGGGCAGGCCGTAGCGCTGGCGCACGAACGCCAGGGCCTGCTTGCCACTGACGCCGCGGTTGAGGCCCTTGTGCAGGTCGATGCCGGAGTTGCTCTCCTTCATCGCGTTGCACAGGTTCACGTCCACGCCACCGATCGCCTTGCTGATGCGATAGAAGCCGAGCAGATCGACCTGGACGAAGTAGTCCAGGGTCAGCCCGGTGAGGTCCTGGATCGTCCGGATCAGCAGACGTCCGCCGGCGGCGCGCTTGGAGTCCAGGCCTCCGCTGGTCGCCGTGTAGCCGTCCGGGTAGGCCGAGTTCAGCTTGCCCATGCCGTGGCCTTCGATGGCGACGTAGGAATCACGCGGCAGCGAGATCAGCGCAGCCCGTTTCCCGTTGCCCGGCACGTGCACGATCATCATCGTGTCGGTGTTCAGGCTGCCGCCGTCGCGGCCGGTGCCCAACTCCCGAAGCTCGGCGTCGGTGGCCGACTCGCGGTCGTCGTTACCGACGATCAGGATGTTCTGATCCTTGCCGTCGATGTCGCTGCTGGGTCGGTGCGCCGCGGAGCCGAAGATGGGCAGCCGGTGCAGGCCGGTGTTGAACGCGTGGAACTTCCACCAATACACGCCCGAGACGACCACCAGTGTCGTCGACAGCACCGCGCCGATGATCTGGCTGGTCAGCAGCAGGCCGTGCTTGGACCGGACCGACCCGCCGCTGCGGTGCTTGCCGCGTGGGTCCAGTTCCGGCGGCAGCACCGGCAGCCCACCGCTGTAGCCCTGCGGGGCTCCGGGATAGCTGGCTGACATGGGTCGAGGCTACCGGCGGGCCCTCTGTGCACGCCCTGAGCGACGCTCGGGCCGGGCACCGGCCGGCCCGGTCAGTTGATGCAGCCCAGCCCGTCGGTCTTCGCGGCCACCGAGGTCTTCGCCGGCTTGGCCGCCGCGGGCGTGGTCTTCGTGGGGGGCTTGGCGGTGCCGCTGGCCGCTCTGCTCGGCTGGAGGCCCTTGACCTCGACGTGGTTGTTGCCGATCACCAGCGTCACCCGGTCGACACTGTTCGTCTGGGCGAGGGTGGCCCCGGGGACAGCGGCGCTGACCGCCTTGGCCTCGGACTCCTTGCCGCCTGGATATTCGATGACTGTGTCGACCGAGGGCGCCGTGGACAGGATGTTGTTGACCTTGAACCCCAGAACCCGCAGTTGGTCGGCGTTCCGGCCGGCCAGGCCGACCGTGCTCGTCCCGTTGAGTACGTCGATCGTGACGGAGGCCGGGGCGGCGGGCTTGGCGCCGGCCAGGCCAGGGTCGGCGTTCTTGCCCTGCAACTGGCGGATGAACCCGGGCATGGCAGCGGTGTCGACCTGGACGATCGAGGTCTCGACGCCGTCGGGATAGATCGTCTGCGGGCCGTCGTTCGGGATCGTCTTGAAGGTGATCCGGCCAGCCGACATGTCCTGGAACTGCCGCCCGAGCTTGAGCAGGTCGAGCTTGGGGTCGATCAGCAGTGACGAACCGACTGCATGCAGCAGGTCGTGCAGCTTGAACGGGTTCAGCAGCACGCCCCCTGTCGTGACCTTGCGGAACGCCGCGCCCAGGAAGTACTGCTGGCGCTGGACCCGGTCGAGGTCGCCGCGGGGCAGGCCGTGGCGCTGGCGCACGAACGCCAGTGCTTGGGAGCCTTTGATCACCGAAACGCCCTTGGGCAGGTTGATACCGGAGTAACCGCGGCCTACCGCGTCGGAGTCGGTGGTGGGGTTCTGCGCCGCGGTCAGGCAGACCGTCACCCCGCCGATCGCGTTGCTGATGCGGTAGAAGCCCAACAGGTTCACCTGCATGTAGTGATCGATGTGCAGGCCGGTCAGCGCGTTGATCGTCTTGATCGTCAGGACGATGCCGTCACTCTGCGCGTCGGTCTCGCTGCGGCCACCCTGTCTGGCCGAGCTGTATGCGGTGCCGTACGCAGAGTTGATCTTGCCCTTGCCGTGTCCCGGAATGGAGACCCACGAGTCCCGCGGGAAGGAGATGATCGAGGCGCGGCCACCGTCGGCCGGCACGTGCAGCACCATCATCGAGTCAGTGTTGACGCTGCCGCCGTCGTTCTGGGTGGACAAGGCCTTCAACTCCGCCGCGCTCGCCCCGGCGCGGCTGTCGTTGCCGATCAGCAGGATGTTCTGGGCCTTGCCGTCGGCGTCCTGGCTAGATCCCAGCGAGGGCACGGGCGCACCGTGCGGGATGCTGCTGGTGAAGTTCTGGAACGTCGCCCACGCCAGCCCACTTCCGACGAGGATGACGAAGGACACCACAGCGCAGGCGATACGCGCGCCTTGCCGCGGCCCGCGTCGCCGTGAGCGCAGCCCTCCCGCCGGGGCGGCCTGCTGGGGGTAGTCATCCATCACCGAGACCAGACTAGCTTTGACATGTGTGGGTGCCCCGTTACGCCGCGCGCAGTCGGGCCTCGGGACCGATATGACGGCAGTCGCTCAGAGACCGGCCAGGCCCAGCGCGCTACAGTCCACGCGGTTGTTTTCTCGATACGGTACAAGGTCAACAACGAGGTCAAGACGTGAAACTGTCCATCCTGATGCCGGTCTACAACGAGGCCGCCACCCTGGTGGCCGCCGTCAAGGAGGTCCTCGGCGTCGACTACCCGTGTGATGTGGAGCTGGTGATCGTCGACGACGGGAGCACCGACGGCACGCGCGACCTCTATCCGGCCATGGCGGCCGACGCCCGCGTCAGCGTCCATCTGCACGAGGTCAATCAGGGCAAGGGCGCCGCGATCCGCACCGCGGCCCAGCGCGCGACCGGCGACTACGTGATCATGTGTGACGCGGACCTGGAGTACGTGCCCGCCGAAATTCCCCTGCTGCTCGCGCCCGTGCTGCGCGGCGATGCTGAGGTCGTCTACGGCACCCGTGTCTTCGGCAGCCACAATGCCTACTCATACCTGTACGTCCTGGGTAACCGGGGCGTCACCACCGCCGCGAATGTCCTGTTCAACTGCTACATCAGCGACCTGGAGACGTGCTTCAAGCTCATGCCGGCCGGTCTGTACCGCGCGCTGGACGTCAAGGCCAAGGGCTTCGGGATGGAAGCCGAAGTGACCGGCAAATTGCTCCGGCGCGGCATCCGCCCGTACGAGGTGCCGATCAGCTACAAGGCGCGATCGCGGGCCGAGGGCAAGAAGCTGACCTGGCGCGACGGGGTCGAGGCGATCGTCATTCTCATCCGCGAACGCGCCCGCAGGCGGCCCGGGTAGACGCTCGGCTGCGGGATAATCGTCCTCGCTCGCCCGAGCGACTCTGGAGGTCAGCGCCTGATGCGCGTACTCGTCACTGGCGGCGCCGGCTTCATCGGCGCCAACTTCGTGCACCACACCCTCACCCATCGGCCCGAGGCCGAGATCACCGTCCTCGACGCACTGACCTATGCCGCCAACCAAGCCAGCCTCACACCGGTCATCGAGCGGATCCGTTTCGTCCGCGGCGACATCGCCGACGCAGCCGCCGTAGACGCCCTGGTCAAGGAATCCGACGTCGTGGTCCATTTCGCGGCGGAATCACACAACGACAACTCGCTGCGCGATCCGTCGCCGTTCGTGCACACCAACATCGTCGGGACGTTCACGATCCTCGAGGCGGTGCGGCGACACGGAGTGCGGCTGCACCATATCTCCACCGACGAGGTCTACGGCGACCTCGCACTGGACGACCCAGCGAAGTTCACTCCGCAGACTCCGTACAACCCGTCCAGTCCGTACAGCTCCACCAAGGCAGGCTCCGACCTGCTCGTGCGCGCGTGGGTGCGCTCGTTCGGCCTGCACGCCACCCTGTCGAACTGCTCGAACAACTACGGTCCCTACCAACACATCGAGAAGTTCATCCCACGACAGATCACCAATGTGCTCAGCGACATCAGGCCGAAGCTGTACGGCGCCGGCGCCAACGTGCGCGACTGGATCCACGTCGACGACCACAACAGCGCCGTGTGGGCGATCATCGACCGCGGCCGCTCCGGGGAGACCTACCTGATCGGGGCAGACGGAGAACACAGCAACCGCGCTGTGCTGGAGCTCATCCTCGAGCTGATGGGGCGCCCCGCGGACTGGTACGACCTGGTCACTGACCGCGTCGGGCACGACCTGCGCTACGCGATCGACGCCAGCAAGCTGCGTGAGGAGCTCGGCTGGACGCCGTCGTTCACCGATCTGCGGGCCGGGCTCGAGCAGACCATCAGCTGGTACACCGAAAACCGTGACTGGTGGACTGCGGACAAGCACGCGGTCGAGGCGCGTTACGCCGAGGTCGGCCAGTGACCCGCTGGCTGGTCACCGGGTGTTACGGCCAGTTGGGCACCGACCTGCAGGGCGTCCTGGCCGCGGCACCGGAGGACGTCGTGCGCGCTGTCGATGTCGACGTCCTCGATATCACCGACTCGGCCGCGGTCGGCGCCGCCCTCGACGAGTTCGGCCCGGACATCCTCGTCAACGCCGCCGCCTACACCGCTGTCGATGCCGCGGAGGAGAACGAGGACCTGGCCTTCCGGGTGAACGCCACGGGGCCGGGCGTGCTCGCCGCGGCGATGGCCCGGCACGGCGGCCGGCTGATGCACGTCTCGACCGACTACGTCTTCGCCGGTGACGCCGGACGCCCGTACGAGGTCGACGACATTCCCGACCCCCGCTCGGCCTACGGCCGTACCAAGCTGGCCGGCGAACTGGCGGTGCGGGAGCTGTGGCCCGATGACTCCTTCGTGGTGCGGACGGCGTGGGTGTACGGCGCGGCCGGCGCGAACTTCGTCAAGACGATGGCGCGCCTGGAGGGCGAGCGTGACACCGTCAGCGTGGTGGACGACCAACACGGGTCCCCGACGTGGTCGGCCGACCTCGCCCGCGCGCTGGTGGAACTGGCTCGAGCGGATTGCCCGTCGGGGATCTACCACTGCACCGGTGGCGGCGAGACGACGTGGTACGGATTTGCCCGCGCCATCTTCGAAGAACTCGGCGCCGATCCCGACCGGGTCAAGCCGATCGGGACCGACGAATTCCCGGTCCCGGCACCTCGCCCGGCCTACTCGGTGCTTTCGGCCGCCCGCTGGCTGGCCGCCGGGCTGACGCCGCTGCCGTCCTGGCGCGACGCACTGACCTGCGCGTTCGAGTCAGACTTCGCCGCGCTGCGTTCTCGTTGAGCCGGTCGGCCGGCCCTGATCAGGGCCCCGGCCAACAGCGGCACGGCAAGGCTCAGCAGTAGCGACGGCACGATCAGCACGCGCGGTGCCGAGGACGCGAAGTGGCTGTCCGCCTCCCGCGCAATCGCATCTCCAGTCGTGTCGCGCCCCGCGGACACCCAGTACTGGGCCCACATGCCCACCACGCCCAGCGCCCACGCTGCACTGACGAACGCGACCAGCCGCCGCGCGCGCAGCTCGGCCACGGCCAGCAGCGCCGCCAGCGCCGCCGCCGCGGCCATGAGCCACCCGTAGCCGGGCCAGTACCGCACGATGAGGCGCGCGATATCGCCGGCGTACGGTGCGACCTTGCGTAGGTGGGACAAGGTGAGCGTGTCGCTGTTGATCAGGTCGGACCGGATGTGGTGGGCGCGGGTCCACACGTTCCACGGCACCATGCTCAGCAGCACCGCACCGACGGCCAGGGCCGCGTCGCGCCGGGCCCGTGGGATCTGCGGCGCGGCGATCGCGGCCGCGGCCAGCGCGGCGAGCGCGAACAGCGCACCCTCGACCTTCGTCGCGGCGGCCCCGGCAGCCAGGACGGTTCCCAGGACCAGCCAGAACCGGTCCCGACGCACGACCCACGAGGCGAGGGCGAAGACTGCGGCGACGCTGAACGCGGCCAGTGGGATGTCTGCGGTCAGCAGCAGCCCGAACGGTGTCAGCACACCGGCGGTGCCGCAGATCAGCAGCACCCCGCAGACACCGCTGAGCGGCCCAGCCAGCCGGTTCAGCGCCGCGCCCACGAACGCGAGCATCCCCAACAGAAGTGCGGCCAGCAGGACGTGGGCCGCGGTGTCGTCCAGCCGGCCGGCCAGGCCGTCACCCCAGGCGATGACGCCCGGTTGCAGCAACGGGTAGTCCTGTTGCTGGTAGTTCGCCTGCGCGCCGGCGAACACCGCGGGATCGAGGTGTCCGGCGAGCGAGAGCGTGCGTGCCCGGATCGTCCAGATCGCGTATTCGTCGTTGCAGCAGACCGTCCGGTGACCGACGCCCACGAGCAGCACGGCTGCCACGACGGCCACAGTGAGCGCTACGCACCCGTCAGCGAACGCGGTGGGCAGCTGTCGGCGGGAGTCCTCCGCCGCTGCAGGAGGTGGTGCATCCGGGCGACTGCGCCGCCACGGCAGAAGACTCGGAGGGGTCACGCCGGTCACGGCTGCGACGAGCACGACGGGGGCGATCACCGGCCACGGCCGCGTCGGCAGACCGAGCACCCCCGCACACGTGGTAGTCAGGCCGATGACGGCCGCACCGAGCAGCGGCGACAGGCCAGCGGCAGCGAGAACCCCGACGCGACGGTACGGGCGCCATCCCGCGGCGATGCGCAGGACTCCGTAGCCGCTCGCCGCCATCAGGCCAAGAGCAAAGAGGCTCATCGCCGCACCACGGCGTAGGTCGGTCCGAACCGGTACACAGTGCCTCCGGCCGGCGGGGCGACCCCCAGGTACACCGTCCAGCGAGCGTTCTCGTCGCAGACCGAGGCGCGCGGCGCGAGGATGTAGACGAACCACCAATAGGCCGGCCCGCTGTTTCGCGGATCGCACGACGCCGCCACCGGGGACTGGCCGGGCGCGACCTGTATCGCGGTGACGACGCGCATCTTCGCGTGGGCAGGCACAATCGCGGCGACGAAATCGCGGA
>JALYVG010000167.1 GCA_030853345.1 Actinomycetota bacterium
GGTCCGGTGGAGGCTCGCTATCGGTGCCGATTCGCGGCTCTCGGCCTGAGCAACGACCACGAGATGACGTGGCTCGCACTGACCCCATCCTCACAGCGCTGGGCATCGATGGCGGCCACGTAGCAGAGTCCACGCCCGCCAAGTCGCGGTACCTGACCTTGCGGCAGGAGGTGCGAACCGGACTGACTAGCTGCCAGCGGCTGCCCGGAATTTTCGCCAAGCCCATCGGAACTCGGCGAGGATGACCCCTGGTGGCATCTACTCATGGCACCTATGTTGATCTGATCTGGCCCACAATCGGGGAGACGGCGCATGGCAGCGAAGTTCGAGATCTACCAAGACGAGAGCGGTGCGTATCGATTCCGCCTCAAGGCCGCGAACGGCGAGGTTGTCGCCCAGGGCCAGAGCTTTGGGACGACGGCCGAGGCGCGCGAAGCAATCGAGGCCGTCAAGCGCGCGGCGGCGGAGGCCGACACCGACGAGGGGATGCTGCACACTCGTTGAGGTGGCCGATGAGGAACTGGCGCCGTTCGAGACGGCACAGGTGGTTCCGGGCGCTACTGCCGCTCGCGTGTTCCGACGGCCTGGATGAGCGCGATCGCTGCCTCTGGTTCTAGAGCCGCGCCGGAGGAATAGGCGCGTTGCCAATCGATCTCGGTCAGCGATCGCCTCGCCGGCGCAATCCATTTCTCCATCACGATTTGTTCGGCCTCCGACCGGGGCATGTCGATCGCCGCGCGCTGCTCGTCCGCCCCGGCGATGAGGCGAGCCGCTAGCGGGGCCTCACCGAGCCCGGCGACTATGGCGGCGCCGAGCTCCATGAGGTCGACGGTCAATTCCTTGTCACGGAACGACAAGATGTCGGTTGCCCACTCGACATAGCGTGCCTGCGCCGCCCGCGGGCCATCGGCGTTGAGAATCGCTCCAACGTAGTTGAGTCGATCGACCGCAACACCCCAAGTGTCCCCGATTCTCGTGTCGACATCCATCGCGTCCAGTGCCGCTCGCGCCGCGTCGGCATACCGACCGAGATCGATGAGCACGACCACAAGATTGCTCGAGGCAGCCGCTTCGTAGCTCGTGCTCCCGCACGCCCGAGAAAGCTCGAGGCTGCGGTGCAGAAGCTCCAGCGCCCCCTCGGAGTCACCCCCGTGCCGCCGCGCCATCGCCAGCTCGTTATGCGCCCGAGCCTGGAAGTCTCGGCGTTGCATGCGAACGGCCATTTGCAGCGCTCGGTTGAACAGCGCGACGGCTGCATCTGCCTCCGATTGACGCAGAAGCGACCGGCCGAGATCGTTCAGCAGCGTCAAGGTCGACTCATTGTCGTGCTCGTCGATGATCGCGACAGCACGCTCCTGCCACGCCCGAGCCTCCGCGACACTGCCGAACGATGACCAGAATCTGGTCATCACAGCAAGCAGGATGTGGCCGGCCTCGACTCGTTCGCGCCCGCCGGAACCCACCGGCCGAAGCGACCAATCAAGGGCCGCTCGCACGTCGCTCTCGATCGCAGCGATGCCGTCGAGACCGACCGTGTGTAGCGGCCCTCGGAGCAGATCGGTCATCCGATCGGCGAAGTCGATGCACCAACGCAGATGCCGCGATCGCACCTCCTCTGCCTCGGCCGATTCTGCCAGCCGGTCCCGCGCGAACATCCTGATGGTTTCCAGCAACGCGATTCGCGGTTCACCGTCGGCTGCCGCCTCAACCACTGACACCATGTTCGTTGCGACGAGCCGATTCACGACCCCCAGGGTGTCAATGCCATCCTCGGCGGCGACGACGTGGATCGCGGCCAGGTCGCAGCTGCTCTGAAACACACCCAGCCGCCGGAACACCGCACGCTCCGCGTCCTCCAACAGGTCGTAACTCCAGGCGATGGTGGCGCCGAGTGTGCGCTGGCGCTCGGGGCGGTCCGCTGCCGTAACGCCTGTCCCCAAACGGCTGTCGATACGTGACAGTAGAGCCCGGGGACTCAGCAGCCGCGAATTCGCCGCAGCCAACTCCAGCGCGAGCGGCAACCCGTCCAGCCGGTGGCACAACGCGGCAATGTCGCTCTGGTTCTCCTGGGTCAGCTCGAATGTAGGGCGCACCATCTGTGCGTGCCGGACAAACATCTCCACGGCGGCCGACGACAGCACGGCGTCGAAGTCCGCCGATTCCGGCAGCGCCAGCGGGAGAACAGGGAAGTTGTGTTCGCCCGCCAACAGCAGAGGTCGCCGAGAGGTGGCCAGAACCCGCACCCCCGGTGCAGCGCCGAGCAACTCGGATACGACCGCATCGGCGTCCGCGATCTGCTCGACGTTGTCGAGAACGAGCAGAGCACGCCGGCCCTCGAGGTGACTCGTTACGCGACCGGCCGCCATGCCATCGGCTTCACCGGCATCGAGGACCTCGCCGATCGCGGACCACATCAGCTCACCGCCGTCGACGGTCTGCAGCCCGACGAAATAGACGCCGTCAACGAACTCCGGCTCCAGCCGTGCAGCAGCCGCCGTGGCCAGCCGGGTCTTGCCGGAACCGCCCGGCCCGGTCAGCGTCACCAGCCGAATCTGCGGTTCGGTTAGCAGACCAGCCAACGCCTGTAGTTCGGCGGCGCGACCGATTAGCGGGGTTCCGTTGGTCGGGAGTGCGGCGGTCTTGCCGAGGCTGCGTAGCGGGGGAAACTCCGCGAGCAGGCCGGGTGCGACGACGTCGTAGAGCGCCTCGTCCCCAGCAAGGTCCTTCAGCCGGTGATGTCCCAGGTCACGGATCTCGACGTGGGCCAGATCGCGCACCAGCCGGCGGGTGGCGCCGGAGATGACGATCTGGCCGCCGTTGGCCGTGGAGCCGATGCGCGCAGCCCGGTGCACGTCCTCGCCGATGTAACCCTCATCGTGGCGCTGTGGTTCACCAGTGTGGATGCCCATCCGTACCCGCAGGTCCACCCCGTTGGGCCAGCTGTGCGTCTGGAGCCGACGTTGCCCGTCGACCGCCGCGGCGATCGCGTCGTGGGCCGAGCGGAAGACCACGAAGAAACTATCGCCCTCGGTGCCCATCTCGGTGCCTGCGTGGTGTGCGAACGCCGCTCGCAGAATCTTGCGGTGGGCGGACAGGGCCGCACCCCAGTCGACCCCGAGGCGATGCAACAGCACCGTGGACCCCTCGATATCGCTGAACAACAGAGTGAGCGTCCCTGTCGGTAACCCGGTCACGATCAACAGTATGGCTCCGGACCGATCCGTTTGACGGCCAGTCGATCGCCCAAGGTCGCCGCGCGTCGGGGGTCCGTTGCCTACTGCGAGAAAACGCGCTCAAGCGGTGATTCATTTGGCCGAATCGCCCAGGGCCTAGGCCCGGCGCTGCGAGCGCAGCCCGTCCACGATGAGGATGATCAGCGCAGTCCGCACGAGCACGAAACCGGCCAGCTCGGCCGGTGCCATCGTGTCGGATGCTCCACCCCCGACAGAGAACTGCAGGACGGGCTGCGACGTAGTGCGGCACCCGATAACGCTCAGCGGCAGCGTCGGGTGCCTTCAGTCGATCGCGGACCTCGAGGCAGCGGGCCACGCGAGGACGCAAACCTGCCCAGGGGTGTGTGGGTTTCATCAAGTCAGGTGGCCCCACTGATCGGCGGGAAAGTTGGCCCCACACGATCCGTGTTTGTTGGCAGCAGCGCTCGGGGTCAGTCGTCGATGGCCGAGCGCGGAGATCGGCAGTGAGCGCGGTCAGCTGTAGTCGGCGAACAGCCGTCGGTTTGCTCCGTCCACTGTCATTTGGCCGCCGTAGGGAACGATCCATTGTGGCCGAGTGTGGCCGAACGGCGGCCCCACCAGAAC
>JALYVG010000169.1 GCA_030853345.1 Actinomycetota bacterium
AGGTCCGCCCGGTGTCGGGAGGCGGCGATCAGCCGCGCGTTGGCGGCGTCGCTGCCGACCGTGGCCCTGGCCTGGGCTGCGGCGCGCTCCCAGCCGTAGCCGACGAAGCGTGCGACGAGCCGTTCGACGCGCTGCGGATGGTCGACGTACCAGATCTCATCGAGGAGTCCGCGGACCTGGCGCCACGGTTCGTCCTCGAGCAGCAGGTAGTTGCCTTCGGTGATGACGAATTGTGCGGTGCTCGCGACCTGGATCTTCCCAGGCACCGTCTCCTCGCGGTCCCGGTCGAAGTCAGGCGCGCGCACTGTGGCAGCCGCCCGTAGTTCGCGCAGCAACGCGACGTAGCCGACGCCGTCGAACGTGTCCGGAGCACCCTTGCGCTCGAGCCGGTTCAGTTCGCGCAGCTGCGTATCGGCCAGGTGGAAGCCGTCCATCGGCACGACCACCGCGTCCAAAGCACCGGCCAGGGCCGCCGCCAGGGTGGACTTGCCGGCACCAGGCGGTCCGGTGATGCCGATCAGCCGCCGGCCACCGGTCTGGCCCAGCTGCCCCGCCCGCGCCGCGAGTTGGGCCAGGTCCGGAGGGTCGGCGTCAGCGCGTCGTGGCGTAGAGGGCATCGATCTCGGCGGCGTAGTGCTGCGCGATCGGTCGGCGCTTCAACTTGAAGGTCGGCGTCAGCTGAGCACTGCCGGGCTCCCATACGTCGGCCAGGATCGCGAAGTTCTTGATCTGCTCCACCCGGGACAGGCGCTCATTGGCCCGGTCGATGCCCGCCTCGATCACCGCGCGCAGCCCCGGGTCGGCCGCCAAAGCCGCAGGTGAGGAGTCGGCGGCACCGGTCCGGGCGGCGTACCCGGCCAGGGCGTCGGGGTCAAGTGTCAGCAGGGCGACGAGGTAGGGCCGGTCGTCGCCGATCACGGCGACCGGGCCGAGTATCGGGCAGCTGATCTGGAGGAGGCCCTCGATGTTCGCCGGTGACATGTTCTTGCCCGCGGCGTTGATGATCAGTTCTTTCTTGCGGTCGACGATCCGGACGTATCCATCGGCGTCGATCGAGGCGATGTCGCCGGTGTGCAGCCAGCCCTCGGCGTCGATCGCTTCCGCGGTCTTGACCGGCTCGTGCCGGTAGCCCTTCATGACGAGCGGTCCCCGAACGAGCAGCTCGCCGTCATCGGCTGTGCTGAGCTCGACTCCCGGCACGGCTTGGCCGACCGTGCCGATCCTGATCGCGCCCAGAGGGTTGATCGTCGCCAGCGCGGACACCTCGGACATTCCCCAGCCCTCGCAGCACGGAATGCCCAGAGCCAGCACGAACTCCAGCGCGTCCTCGGAGATCGCCGCCGCGCCGGATGCGGCAAAGCGCACCCGGTCCATGCCCAACGTGGCGCGGACCTTGCTCAGCACCAGCCTGTCGGCGAGCCGGTACTGAGCAAGCAACGCGGCCGGCACCGGCTTGCCATCGGATTCCAGCCGTACCTTTCGCCGGCCGATGCCGATTGCCCAGGCGGCCAGCCGCCGCTTGACTCGGCTCGGTTCGGACGCAATGCCGGCCTCGATCGCCGCTTTGATCTTGTACCAGACCTGCGGGACCGCACCGAAGAACGTGGGGCGGACCTGCGGCAGCACGGTGACTGCCTGCTTGAGATCAGCCAGCGTGATGATCTGCACTCCGCTGACGAGGTTCGTGTAGTGCGCCCCCCACCTGTTCGCGACGTGCGCGTCGGGCAGGTAGGAGATGAGCGAGTCGGTGTGGTCGACCTCGCAGATGGAACGCACACCCTCGATCTCGGCCAGCATATTGGCGTGGGTCAGCTCCACGCCCTTGGGTGGGCCGGTCGTGCCCGAGGTGTAGATGATTGTCAGGACGTCGTCCGGCTGTACCGCGCGCCAGGAGGCCTCGAAGTCGAAGTCCGCCGCAGGGGCGGCCTCGAGCTGCGCCAGCGAGATCGTGCCCTCGGGAGCGGCGTCCACGCACACGACGTGTTCGACCGTGCTGCCGGCCGTGGCCGCGAACAGGCCGGCGACGAACTGCTCGTCGCACACCACGACGCGATTCCCGGCGTTGTCGAACAGGTGGGCGATCTGCTCGGGGGGCAGCGTGTTGTAGATCGAGAACGGCGTCGCGCCAACGTGCAGCGCGGCGGTGTCGACCAGGTGGAACTCGGGGCGGTTGGTGAGCATCAGCGCGACGGTGTCGCCCCGGCGCACCCCGAGGTTGGCCAATCCCGCCGCGATCGCGCGCACCCGCTCGGCGTACTCACGCCAAGTGATGGCGACCGCGCTGTCCGGAGTCCGCAGGGCGATCTCGTCGGGATGGCGCCCCGCGGTCTCCGCGAAGGCAGCACAGAGCGTCCGCGGCGGGTCGGCGGCAGTCATTGCGGCACAGTAGCAACGTGCCCGGCGCTGTGGCCCAGATAGCCGAAGCCGGGCAGCGCAGGTGCGCTGCCCGGCCCCGGACCGAGCTGTGACGCCTAGCGGACGGTCAACACCACCACGTTGGAGTTGCCGGCCAGGTACTCGTTGTCGCCTGCGAACTCAGCCCGGAACTGCAGCGTGCCGCGTACCGTCTGCACGAACTTGAACACCACCACGCCGTTCTTCAAAGCACCCGAGGCGTAGATGCTGCCTCCGATGTGGCGGAGCCCGACGATGCCAGAGGCCGGAACACCGGTCTGGTTTTGCACGCTGATCGTCGCGGTGACGACGGTCTTCGTGGTGGCCGTGGTCGGCGACAACGTCAACGTCACCTTCGGAGCCACCTTGAGGTTCACGCGTTGAGCCTTGGCGCCCACCTTGTTGTGGAAGTGGACGATCAGCCCACCGAGTCCGTGGTCAGCCCCGTAAGCCGAGGCGTCGCGCCGCACGCTGAGCACCGAACCGGGCTGGTCCTGGAACAGCAACGGGCTGGCGCTGCCGTCGAAGGAACCAAACACCGCGACACCGGGCCGGTAGGCAACCAGCGAGAGCGAACCGTTGGGGTTGCCAGCGGCGTTGACACCGACCGCGTCCACCGGAGCGGCGGCGTCGTTGCTGAAGGACACCACTCCGTAGTTGAGCCGGGTGCTCGGCGCCAGACCCGGCAGCGCGCCGATTGCCACCGGCAGCACCATCGTGTCGCTGTCGAACAGGGCCGTGTCGACGTCGCCGAGCCGGTCGTTGATGGCCTCGATGTCGAGGACGTCGCCGGTGGTCAGGTCGATCGTCTCGCTGACCATCGTGTCCTGGCCGGCCAACCGGGTATTGAACATGACTGCGTCCGGCGTGCCGTCCCGGTTGATGTCGAGCAGGATGTCGAACTCCTGCGTCGACGCTGCGCTACGCCACGGACCCTGAGTGGTGACCGAGAAGTACAGCATCCCGTCGGTGCTGACGTTGCCACCGATCGAGTTGAGCTGCGGCGCGTTGGACGTGTAGCCCACGTACTTCAGGTCAGCCGAACGCTCGTCACTGAAGTGCACGCACCCGGACGTGACTGCGCCCGCACAGGTCGGAGCCAAGCCGCTGACCGCCTGCAGCTCGAACCCGGACACGGTCGACTGGACCGCCTCGAGGCCGGTGCCCTGGTTGACCGAGTGCCCGGACAGCGGCAGCAGCGCCTGCTGGATGACGTTGCCGGTCGGCAGGGTGACCGACGCGGGCTGCGTCATGACCGAGGCCGGCCGCGGGGCGGAGTACACCGGAACCCGCAGTTCAGGCTTGCCGTTCGATGTCAGCAGCACCCGGCCGCTGGCGTCGGCCACGTACTCGCGCGGCAGCCCGGCCTGGTTACGAGCGACGGTCGGATCGATCGTCTTGGTGAGCTTGGACGCGTCCGTGACGACGAAGGACACGGTGAACGTCTTCGTCGAACGCCCGTCGACGGCGATCGTCGGAGACGACACCGTGTAGGTAACGCCAGGCACCTCGGTGATCGGGTCATACGCGACGTTGTAGGTCACCGGGGTGAGGCCCTTGTTGACGACCTTGATCGTCTTGGTGATGGTCATCGCGCCGGTGACCGCGACGGGACCGAACGACACACTGACCGCGCCCGGGTCGTCGGTGACCATGGCAAGGACGGTGTTGTCCAGTGCCTTGTCGGCCTGGATGCGGCCGGCGCCGACGCGGTTCGGCGCGTATCTGTCGCCGATGCCATTGCCGTTGGGCGTGCCGCCGGTGAACAGGTCCTGGCCGGCGGTGTTCATGATGTCGGCCTTGACCTCTTCGGCGGTCCAGTCCGGGTGCAACGAGGTCACCAGGGCGGACAGGCCAGCCACCATGGGGGTGGCCATCGAGGTGCCTGTGAAGGCCACACCCTCGGTGCCGGTACCCATGGCGGTCGAGAAGACGCTGGTACCCACCGCGGTGACGTCGGGCTTGACGTTGCCCGCGCCGCGGATGCCGCGCGAGGAACTTGCGTTCACCTTGTCGTTGTCCCCGTTGACGATCTGTCGGTAGTCGCCTGCGCTCGTGCCGCTGACGGTCACGGTCTGGTTGGCCGCCAACTGGGCGCGGATGGCGTCACCGGCGGACTTGATCACCAGGACGCCGGGCTTGACGGCGCTACCGGTGATCCCGGCCGCAAACGTCTCCGAGTCGTCGGCAAAGATGAAGCCGATCGCGCCGGCGGCTACGACATTTCCGGATCGCGTCACGGAACCGCAGCGCCGTACCGTGTCGTCGTCGGTCCATTCCAGGAACGCGATCTTGCCGGTCACCTTGCTTACGTCGGTGGCGCTCAGCGCATCGCAGCCGTCTTCGTTACCGGGGGACAGCTTTTGGGCGACGACGCCTGCCAGGTCGGGCTTGGTTGCCCAGTCGTAGGCGACCGAACGCTCAGCACCGTAGGAAGCTGCGGCGGGGGTGCTGACGTGCAGCGTGTCGATCTGGTTGTACGCGTCGACGGAGTTGGCCACCGCGATGGTCTTGGTGGCATCGCCCGGCGAACCGCCGATGTCGTAGTAGTCGCCACCGTTCCCGGATGCGACCACGACCGAGATGCCGAGGCTGGAGGCATCGTTGGAGGCGACCGAGTCGCCGTCCTGCGGGGAACCGTAGTCCGAACCGAGCGACATGTTGATCACGTTGGCGTGGTCGGTGGGGTCGCCGTCGCCGTTCGGGTCGCCGGCCCGGTCGATCGCCGCACCGACGACGTCGGTGCTGCCCTCACAACCGAAGACCTTGTAGGCCAGGAGCTTGGCCTGCGGCGCCATGCCGGGGCCGATGCGCATGGTGTCGAACGGCGTGCTCGTGTTGTACGGCCCGGCGAAGGTGGTGCCGTTGGCGGTCTCGCCGAGGCCGGCGGCGGTGCCGGAGACGTGGCTGCCGTGGCCGCCGCAGTCGAGCGGGTTCGGGTCGGGATGCGGGGTCGGGTCGAAGGTCGCGTCGTTCGGGTTGGCGTCGTACGCGTCGCCGGCGAAGTCGTAGCCGCCGATGACCTTGGCGGTCGGGAACGCCGGGTTGGCGACGTCGTCGGTTGCCTTAGCTGCGGCGTAGGCAGCGGCGGTTTTGCCCGGGCCGCCGAAGTTGGCGTGCGTGTAGTCGATGCCGGTGTCGATGACGGCAATGGTGCTGTTGGCCCCCAGGTCACCGTGCGCGGTCCACGCCTCCGGGGCGTGGACGAGCGGCACCGCGTAGGAGTTCGACAGGCTCTTGGGCGCGATCGGGTAAACAGCCAGGACGCCGCTGATCCGCTGCAGGGCGGAGAAATTGTGCACGTCGGTGGAGACCGCCACACCGGCCAGCACGCTGTGCAGGCGGTAGAGGACGTTGCTACCGCTAGGCAATGCGGACTCGACGCGCGACTGGGCGGCCTTGACCTGCGAGAACTGGGTCTTGGCGGCGGCCTTCATCGCGGCCTTGCCCCCGGCAGTTGCGTGGTTGTAGGCCGCCAGGGTGGAGTCGGTGCTCAGCTTGATGAGAAAGGCGTACCTGCCCTTGCTCGGCAGCACCGGAGCGGTCTGGCCGGGCTCGGTCGCGCCAGGCTTCTGCGCCATGGTGCGCGGCAGCGCTTTCTGGCCGGCGAGCTTGCCCTTCAGGGAGTGTGCGGGGACCTTGACCCCGGGAGCGGGGTGGCCGCTCGGGGTGCTCGGCGCGTTGGCACCGGCGCTGCCGGAAGTTGCGACGGATGCCACCAGTAGGGCAACCGCGGCGGCAGCGACGACGGGTACGCGCGCTGCCGTGAAATTGGTTCGGGTCATTACCATTCCCTGCGAAGGGATCCAGACCGCGTCGCGGCACGCATGCCGCGACCTGCCTGCTGCGCCCGCAACAAACCGGTCAACCTTCTCGCGGCGGGGAGCGTAACCCGCCGCATGGAAGATACAAAATCGGCAAAAGCGAATGTGTCCGTCAATGGTTGTAATCGGGCAGGCCCGCCCAATTGGGTCAGACCGTCCTAGCTTCCTACGACCCCGAGCGGCCTGCCTCGTGACAGTGGCCGCAATTCTGTAAGCCCGAAATTCATTTGCTACGGCGGCGTAGCGTCGACAAACCGTGGGCGACGATTCGGTGCTGACCGCAGAACGCGCACATCTCGACGTGGCCCGGGTGTGTCTGGTGCGCATGCAGCGCAGCGCATCGGCCATCGCCGACTACGGCGTTGACGAGTTGGCCAGCCAGTCTCTCGGCAGGATGCGCAGCCGACGGATGCGGGCGCTGGCCGCCGATCCCGACGCCCCGCCGTTCTTCGGCCGCACCGACCGTGACGCCGAAGCCGGGTCGGGCATCGAGACCTTCCACATCGGGCGCCGGCACGTGCGCGATGACAGCGGCGACCCGGTCGTCATCGACTGGCGAGCGCCGATCGCGCGCGCCTTCTATCGGGCCACGCCGACTGACCGGATGGGGGTGCGGCTGCGCCGGCGCTTCGGTTTCCACGACGGCCGACTGACGTCATTCGAGGACGAGCACCTCGACCATGGTGAATCGCTCGGGCTGCACTCGGACCTGCTCCGCGAGGAGATCGAACGTCCCCGCGTCGGGCCGATGCGCGACATCGTGGCCACCATCCAGCCGGACCAGGACGACCTGGTGCGCGCCGATCTCGATACCTCGATCTGTATCCAGGGGGCCCCGGGCACGGGCAAGACGGCTGTCGGCCTGCACCGGGCCGCCTACCTTCTCTATACCTATCCCGAGCGGCTGCGCCGCTCCGGCGTGCTCGTCGTGGGTCCGAACCGCGCGTTCCTGCACTACATCGCCCAGGTGCTGCCGTCCCTGGGCGAGGGCGGCATCGAGCAGGCCACGGTCGGCGAACTCATGCCGTGGCCCGCGCGAGCCGCCGAGCCGGCCGAACTCGCCACGCTCAAGGGCGATGCGCGGATGGCCGAGGTGCTGCGGCGCGCGGTGTTGAGCCATGTGGCCAAGCCGGTCGAGGACGTCGTCTCCATCGTCGGCACGAAGCGCTACCGCATCGGCGCGCACCACCTGCGGCGCTACGTCGACGACGCCCGACGGGCGGTGTCCAGTGGGGGGTCCGCGGGCAGCGAGAGTCGGGGCACCCCGGCGGATGGGGGCGTAGCCGCCGGGGGACCAGCCGCCGGCGGGGGAGCAGCCGCCGGCGGAGGACTGCGCTGGTCGATCGCGCGGGAGCGGCTGCGCAGCCAGGTGGCAGAGGACGTCCGGCGCCAGCGCGAGGACGCCGGCGGTGCTCCTAGCGACGCCGACACCGCAAAGGTCGCGCGCTCGCGGGCCGTCCGCGAGTTCCTCGATCAGGTGTGGCCCGCCCTGTCGGCGCCGGCCCTGCTGTCCCGGCTCTATGCGGACGTCGACTTCCTGCGGCGCTGCTCGGCGACGACGTTGAGCGCTGAGGAGCGCGCGTCGTTGGCTCGGCCGTCCCCTCGATCCCTCTCGGCCACCCGCTGGACCGCGGCCGACACGGTGCTGCTCGACGAACTCGAGGGCCTGCTGGTCGGCGGCGCGTCCTATGTGCACGCGGTCGTCGATGAGGCGCAGGACCTGTCGGCGATGCAGTGCCGCGCCATCGCCCGCCGCTGCCCGACCGGCTCGGTCACCGTGCTCGGCGATCTGGCCCAGGCGACCAGTGCATCGGCGCCGGGAGACTGGGCGGTCACGCTGCGCCACCTCGGCCACGGCGGCGCGCAGATCCGGCCCCTCACCATTGGTTACCGGGTGCCTGGCGAGGTGCTGGAGATCGCCAACCGGCTGCTGCCGCACATCGCCGTCGGGGTACCGCCGGCCACGTCCATCCGCCAGGGGGTCGATGCGCTGCGGTTCGCGCCGCTGTCCGCACTGGTGGACGAGGTGCGGCGCTGCCTGGCCGTCGAGGGCTCGATCGGCGTGATCGTGCCGGATGACCGCGCTTCCGACGTCCTGAGCGAGCTCACCCAGGCCGGGATCGCGGCCGAACTGATCGACGACGACACCGACCCGCGGGTGTCGGTCGTCCCAGCCGCCGAGGCCAAGGGGCTGGAGTTCGACTCGGTCGTGCTGGTGGAGCCCGCCGCGATCGTGGCCGGCGAGAGTACCCGCGCGGCCGGCCTGCGCCGGCTCTACGTGGTGCTCACCCGCGCGGTGTCCCGCCTGGCCGTCCTGCACGACGAACCGCTGCCGGCCGAGCTGACCTAGCTGCCCCCGGCCCGTCGAGTGGTCACTTGTCCGTCGAGTGGCCACTTATAGCTGACCACTGGGCGCCCAAGTGACCACTCGCGGTGGGCTGCCGCGGTTGCTTTAGCGGCCCAGCGCCGGTGGCCCAGATATGGTAGGTACCCCTGGACATCTGGGTTGGTGCGCCACCCCTGTACCAACAGAGCTGTTCTGGCGCCAAGTAGCCGCCCGGAGTGGTCACCCCGCCCCGCGCGCCGTATGCGAGGAGTGTCGATGACCGAACACGTACGTGCGGTGCACCCCGAGCCGGACATGGTCCAGCTGCTCACGCCCGAGGGCCAGCGCGTGGACCACCCGGACTATCCCCTCGACATCACCGACGACGCGATCGCGCAGCTGTATCGCGATCTCGTCCTCGTGCGCCGCATCGACACCGAGGCCATCGCGCGGCAGCGCCAGGGCGAGCTGGGCCTGTGGGCGTCGCTGCTGGGCCAGGAGGCGGCCCAGGTCGGCGCGGGCCGCGCGTTGCGCAGGCACGACATGGCCTTTCCCACCTACCGTGAGCACGGCGTGGCCTGGTGCCGTGACGTCGACCCGCTCGCGCTGCTGGGCCTGTTCCGCGGGACGAACCTCGGCGGGTTCAGCCCGCACGAGCACAACTTCAACAACTACACGATCGTGATCGGCGCCCAGACGCTGCACGCCACGGGCTACGCCATGGGCGTGGTCCGCGACGGCGCGGTCGGCACCGGCGATCCCGAACGCGACACAGCGGTACTCGCCTTCTTCGGTGACGGCGCCTCCAGCCAGGGCGACGTCAACGAGGCCTTCGTTTTCGCGGCGGCCGGCAATCTGCCGGTCGTCTTTTTCTGTCAGAACAACCAGTGGGCGATCAGTGAGCCGGTCACCACCCAGAGCCGGGTGCCGCTGTACAAGCGCGCCAGCGGCTTCGGTTTCCCCGGCATGCGCATCGACGGCAACGACGTCCTGGCCAGTCTGGCCGTCACCCGCAAGGCCCTCAACGACGCGCGCAGCGCGCAGGGCCCAACCCTCATCGAAGCGTTCACCTACCGGATGAACCCGCACACCACCAACGACGACACCCGCCGCTACCGCCTGGGCAGCGAGGCCGAGACCTGGAAGCTGAGGGACCCGATCGCCCGCGTCAAGGCCTACCTCCTGCGCGAGGCCAACATCGGCACCGGGTTCTTCGACGAGCTCGAGCAGGAATCCCAGAAGCTGGCCGAGCACATCCGGGCCGGCTGCCGGGCGCTGCCCGATCCCACGCCGGAGTCCGTGTTCGAGAACGTCTACGTCGAGCCCCCGGACGAATTTCTCCTACAGCGCACCGAATTCACGGACTTCGTCAACTCGATCGAGGAGGTGAACGCATGACCGCCGTGACCATGGCCAAGGCACTCAACGAAGGCCTGCGCAAGGCCATGGAGGACAACCCCAAAGTTCTCATCATGGGCGAGGACGTCGGCAAACTCGGCGGCGTCTTCCGGGTCACCGACGGACTGCAGAAGGACTTCGGCGAGGAGCGCGTCATCGACACGCCTCTGGCGGAGTCGGGCATCATCGGCACCGCGGTCGGTCTGGCCATGCGGGGCTACCGGCCCGTTTGCGAGATCCAGTTCGACGGGTTCGTGTTCCCCGGCTTCGACCAGATCGTCAGCCAGGTGGCCAAGATGTACAACCGCTCGGCCGGCCTGGTGCGGATGCCGATCACCATCCGCATCCCGTTCGGCGGCGGCATCGGCGCGGTCGAGCACCACAGCGAGTCGCCAGAGGCCTACTTCGCCCACACCGCCGGACTGAAGGTGGTGGTCTGCTCGAACCCGTCCGATGCCTACTGGATGATCCAGCAGTCCATCAGCGCCGACGACCCGATCATCTTCTTCGAGCCCAAGCGCCGCTACCACGCGGCCAAGTCCGAGATCGACCCCGAGCCCTACCCGCTGCACCGGGCCCGCGTGGTGCGGCCGGGTAGTGACCTCACCCTGCTCGCCTACGGCCCGATGGTGGCCATCGCGCTCGAGTCGGCCGCGGCCGCCGCCGAGGACGGCCAGGAACTGGAAGTCATCGACCTGCGCTCCATCTCACCGTTGGACATGCCGACCGTCATCGAGTCGGTCGAGCGCACCGGCCGGTTGATCGTGGTGCACGAGGCGCCGCACAGCTTCGGTGTCGGCGCCGAGATCGCCGCCCGCGTCCAGGAGCAGGCGTTCTACTCCCTCGAGGCCCCGGTGCTGCGCGTGTCCGGTTTCGACACGCCCTACCCGCCGAGCCGCCTCGAGAACGAGTGGCTGCCCAACATCGACCGCGTCCTGGACGCAGTCGACCAGAGCCTGGGGTACTGACGTGGCAGTGCATCCCGCAGTCCTTCTCCGCTCCGCTCCTCGCTCGTTGGGGCTCGCTGCGATGCTCACTTTGGAGGCCCGCTCATGACCTCGATCAAGCAGTTCAAGCTGCCCGACCTCGGTGAGGGATTGACTGACGGCGACATCCTGAAATGGATGGTGGCGGTCGGCGACACCGTCGACGTCAACGACACCATCTGCGAGGTGGAGACTGTCAAGGCCGCCGTCGAATTGCCCTCGCCGTTCGCGGGCGTCGTCACTGCACTGCACGCCGCCGAGGGCGAGACGGTCCTGGTCGGCACGCCGATCATCTCTATCGACGTGTCCAACGGCGCCACCGAAACTCAGGCCGCCGCGCCGGTCGAGCTCCCGCCGACGGTCGGCAGCTCCAGTGAGGACATGGTGCCCACCCCTCCCGCCCCGGCCACCGGTGCCGAGATCGCTGCGGGCGAGGAAAAGCAGATGACGCTCGTCGGATACGGACCACAGGAGGGCGGCTCGAGCCGGCGCCGCCGCAAGGGAACCACCGAGGCGGCCGTGCCATCCGTCCAGACCGCATTCAACGTCCCCCCGGCGGGGCCGGTCGAACCGCCGACCGTGCCGGCGCGACCCGCCGCGCACCGGGTGCTGGCCAAGCCGCCGGTGCGCCAGCTGGCCAAGTCACTGGGTGTCGACCTCGCGTCGGTGCCCGCGACCGGGCCGCACGGAACGGTTTCGCGCGACGACGTCACTGCCGCGGCAGGCTCGCGAGTGGGCACTTACGCGTCGAATGGTCAGCTACAAGTGACCACTCGCGGTACAAGTGACCACTCGGCGCGCGAGACCCGCATCCCGATCAAGGGCGTGCGTAAGCACACGGCGGCGGCGATGGTCGCCTCGGCGTTCACCGCACCGCACGTCACCGAGTTCGTCACCATCGACGTCACCCCGACCATGGAGTTGCGCGATCGGGTGGCCGCCCGCCGCGACTTCCGCGATGTCAAGGTCTCGCCGCTGCTGTTCGTGGCCAAGGCCGTCATTCTCGCCGCGCAGAAGACGCCCGAGATCAACTCCACCTGGGACGACGCCGCCGGCGAAATCGTCGTCAAGCACTACGTCAACCTGGGCATTGCCGCGGCCACCGAGCGCGGGCTGATCGTGCCCAGCATCAAGGACGCCCACACCCTCTCGCTGCGCGAACTGGCCGTGGCGATCGGGGTGCTCACCGACACCGCCCGTTCGGGCAGGACGTCGCCCGCTGACATGTCCGGTGGCACGATCACCATCACCAATGTCGGTGTATTCGGCGTCGACACCGGCACCCCGATTCTCAACCCGGGCGAGGCGGGCATCGTCGCGTTCGGCGCGGTGCGGCGGATGCCGTGGGTCGTGGCGGGTCCCGGCGCAGGAGAGCGGATCGAGCCGCGCTGGGTCACCCAGTTGGCGGTTTCCTTCGACCACCGGGTCGTCGACGGCCAGCAAGGTTCGCAGTTCCTGGCCGACGTCGCGGCGGTGTTGAGCGACCCAGGACTCGCCCTTCTCTGACCGACGTGCTGTTAGTCACATCGGGCATAGACCTGTGGAATCTTCGGTTGTGTCGGTGTCTAGCTTTACGAATCGACCGGAAGAGGCCCGAAATGAGCACCACCAGCACGTTGCGCCGCAAGCTCCGTCAGCGTCGCGAGAACCGCCAGTTCGACTTTGCTGTCCGCAACGCCTCGCCCGCCATGCAGCAGGAACTGCTCGCCATGTCCGCGCGTCACATCAGCCGCTAATCGACTCAGCAGACCGGTCGGCTCCGGCCGGCGCGCCGTGACCACCCCCGGGTCCGCGCGACCGAGCTGATCGCCAGTGGCGACTGGCTCAACACCGCCACCCCACAAACGCTCGCGTCTTTGCGCGGGCGTTTTGTGTTGCTGGACTTCTGGACGTTCTGCTGTGCCAACCTGCCTACGCCCGAGTCGCTCGGCCTTCCGGTAGACAGCGTTCAGCACGCGTCCCGCGACAGGCCGCCCGCTGCCACGACAACGTCGATGTCGCCCATGACGAGCAGCGTTGCAGCTCGACCGAGCGAAGGCCCACGGTGATCGACTCTCACACCGCCTGTACCAGTTCTCGGGAATCCGGCCAAGGGGTGGCGTCACGCAGGTCGGCAGGCGAGAGGACGGCCCAGCGGCACGCAGATCAGTGGCCAGGTAGCGTCGAATTCGTGACCACCCACTCCGTCCGAATCGGACTGCAACTCCAGCCCCAGCACGCCGACTACACCGCCATCCGGCGCGCGGTCAGCGAAGCTGAGGACCTCGGCGTCGACATCATCTTCAACTGGGACCACTTCTATCCCCTCAATGGCGAGCCCGAAGGCAAGCATTTCGAGTGCTGGACGATGCTCGGTGCGTGGGCCGAGCAGACCAGCCGGGTCGAGATCGGTGCCCTGGTGACGTGCAACAGCTACCGCAACCCCGACCTGCTCGCGGACATGGCCCGCACCGTCGACAATATGAGCGACGGCCGCCTCATCCTCGGTATCGGCTCCGGCTGGTTCGAGAAGGACTACGACGAGTACGGCTACGAGTTCGGCACGGCCGGGGGCCGGTTGAACGATCTTTCCGAGGCGTTACCCCGGATCGAGGCCCGCTGGGCCAGACTGAACCCGGCACCCACTCGCAAGATCCCGGTGCTGATCGGTGGCGGCGGCGAGAGGAAGACCCTGCGCATCGTGGCGCAGCACGCCGACATGTGGCACTCGTTCAGCGACGTCGACACCCTGATCCACAAGTCCGGCGTGCTTGACCGGCACTGTGCTGACCTCGGCCGCGATCCGTCCGAGATCGAGCGTTCGGTGGGCACGCCGGCCGGGGAGCCGGCTGCGGTCGCGCCACCGTTGCTGGAGGCGGGTGCGACCCTGTTCACGGTCGGCCTGGGCGGACCGGACTACGACCTGGCCAAGCTGCGTCGCTGGCTGGACTGGCGCGCGAGCCTCTAGTGGCCCGGGCCGCCTGGTTCTTCCCTCTCCCCGCCGAGGGCGAGCTCCCCGAGCGCCTGCAGTCGCTGTTCGGCAAGGCGCGCCAACGCCTTGGCTTCGTCCCGAATGTCTTCCGGTGCTACTCCTACCGGCCAGAGCGGTTCTCGGCCTGGTTCACCCATTACCAGCAATTGCACGAGCCGACCGAGAATCTCAGCGCGGCCGACCGCGAGATGATTGCCGTCGTGGTGTCCTCCTACAACCGGTGCACCTACTGCATCGTGTCGCACGGCCATGCGCTGCGGGTGGCGCTCGGTGACGAGGTGCTGGCCGACTACATCGTGACCAACTGGCGGCAGGCCGACCTCGATGAGCGTCGCTACGCCATCTGCCAGTTCGCCGAGAAGCTCACCGGGGAGCCGAACCACATGACCGAGGGCGACCTGGCGCACCTCGAGAGCCTCGGCCTGACCAAGGAAGAGGTCTGGGACGTGGTCGAGGTTGCGGCGATGTACAACTTCACCAACCGGATCGCACAGGCGACGGGGCAGCTGCCCAACGAGGAGTACCACCACCTCGACCGCGCCACCGAGTAGTCGGCCGGGCCCACTCGTCGACGGCGCGTGATTCAGCCGGGAACGGGGGTGCTGCCGTTGACCATTGCGGCGAGCGGCAGGCCGATGTCGTCGGCACACGCGGCGCCCGTCGTCGCCCGGCGCTGAATAACCGTTGAGTTCGCTCAGCGACGTCGCCGAGCACGGGATCGTGTGCACGCAGCCAGCGCTTCTTCGCGCTCATGGCCGGCCGCCAGTGCTCGCTCGACAGCACAACCATCGCACTGGGCCACGGCACCTTCCCGCACAAGACAATGAGGGCCCCGCCGAAGCGGGGCCCTCATCGGTGCTGCGGACGAATCAGATCGGGCGGACGTTCTCCGCCTGCGGACCCTTCTGGCCCTGCGTGATGTCGAATTCCACGCGCTGGTTGTCGTCCAGGCTGCGGTATCCGTCGGATGCAATCGCCGAGTAGTGCACGAATACGTCCGGCGCGCCGCCGTCGGGAGCGATGAAGCCGAAGCCCTTCTCGCTGTTGAACCACTTGACCGTGCCCTGAGCCACGTCGATCTCCTCTTGCTGCAAGGAAGCCGCACCGTGCGGATTCCGAGGTCACCACCGGGCGAACACCATTTCCCGACAGCCAGGAGAAGGCGAGATCAACCGGTTACCTGACCGTTTCTGGGTCATTGCGGCAACCGGGGAAAGCCTAGCAAGGGTTACCGCCCGGTCCGCAAGTCCAGCGGGCAGAATCGGGTGGGTAACCAACAGAGAGGCGCAACCGCGATATGGACGACAAAACGATTCTCGAGCACATTCACGAACTAGTCGCTGAGGAGAAGCAACTACGCGACAGCCACGCCGGGCGAGGCCTGGCCGGCCCGGACCGGCAGCGGCTGGAGATGCTGGAGCGCCAGCTCGATCAGACCTGGGACCTGCTGCGCCAACGCCGTGCCCGCGAGGAGACGGGCGAGAACCCGGACGAGGCCAAGGAGCGCCCGATCGACGAGGTGGAGTCCTACCTGCAGTGAGCAGGGCGACAGCGGCTGCAGCATCATCTTCTTGCGCTCGTCGCACGAATGACCGCACCAATGACCGCCGCAGGCGTAGGAATATCGCTACGGCGTCAGCTAGCTGGTGACGTCCTTACCGGTGAAGCGGGCCCAGGCGAGCGACAGGAATATCACCACGTAGGCGCAGCTGACA
>JALYVG010000200.1 GCA_030853345.1 Actinomycetota bacterium
GTTCAACGACCTGCTGCCGACGGACTACCGCTTCGTCAACTACGACGTGACAAAGAAGGAGCTGGGTCAGATCGTCAACGACCTGGCCGAGCGGTACCCGAAGGTCGCAGTTGCCCAGACGCTCGACGCGCTCAAGGCCGCCGGCTTCCACTGGGCGACCCGTTCGGGCATCACGATCGCGATCGACGACGTGGTGACCCCGCCGAAGAAGGCTGAGATCCTCGACCGGTACGAGAAGGACGCCGAGAAGATCGAGAAGCAGTACCTGCGCGGTGTGATCACCGAGGAGGAGCGGCGTCAGGAGCTCGTCGAGGTCTGGACCAAGGCGACCAGCGAGGTCGCCAAGGAGATGGAAGCCAACTTCCCGAAGACCAACCCAGTCTGGATCATGGTCAACTCCGGGGCCCGCGGAAACATGATGCAGATGCGCCAGATCGCCGGCATGCGCGGGTTGGTGGCCAACCCGAAGGGCGAGATCATCCCGCGTCCGATCAAGTCCAACTTCCGCGAGGGCCTGTCCGTGCTGGAGTACTTCATCTCCACGCACGGTGCCCGCAAGGGGCTGGCCGACACCGCGCTGCGTACCGCCGACTCGGGTTACCTGACCCGCCGCCTGGTGGACGTGTCGCAGGACGTGATCATCCGCGAGGAGGACTGCGGCACCGACCGTGGCGTCTCGCTCACGATCGCCACTGCGGCCGCGGATGCAACGCTGGTCAAGGACGCCTACGTCGAGACGTCGGTGTACGCCCGCGTGCTTTCCGAGGACGTCAAGGTCGGCAGCAAGAAGCTGGCCCTGGCCGGCTCCGACCTGGGCGACGTGCTCATCGAGCAGCTCGTCACGGCCGGCGTCACCGAGGTCCGGGTCCGCTCGGTGCTCACCTGTGAGTCGGCGCTGGGCACCTGTGCCGCCTGCTACGGCCGCTCGCTGGCCACCGGGAAGCTCGTCGACGTCGGCGAGGCGGTCGGCATCATCGCCGCCCAGTCCATCGGCGAGCCCGGCACGCAGCTCACGATGCGTACCTTCCACACCGGCGGTATCGCGGGTGAGGACATCACGCACGGTCTGCCTCGTGTGGCCGAGCTCTTCGAGGCGCGCGTCCCCAAGGGGGTCGCGCCGATCGCCGAGGCCTCCGGGCGGGTGCGGGTCGAGGAGTCCGACGGCACGAAGGGTTCCAGCCGGCGCATCATCATCACGCCCGACGACGGCACCGAGGAGCGTGAGTACCCGATCACCCGACGGGCTCGCCTGCTCGTCGCCGAAGGCCAGCAGGTCGAGGCCGGGCAGCAGTTGGTGTCCGGTGCGGTCAACCCGCACGACGTGCTGCGGATCATGGGCCCGCGTGAGGTGCAGCTGCACCTGGTGCGCGAGGTCCAGGAGGTCTACCGCAGCCAGGGTGTGGCCATCCACGACAAGCACATCGAGGTCATCATCCGGCAGATGCTCAAGCGCATCACGGTGATCGAGTCCGGTGCCACGGAGTTCCTGCCCGGCTCACTCGCCGAACGCAGCATCTTCGAGGCCGAGAACCGTCGGGTCGTGGCCGAGGGCCACGAGCCGGCCTCCGGTCGCCCGGTGCTGATGGGTATCACCAAGGCGTCGCTGGCCACCGAGTCGTGGTTGTCGGCGGCCTCGTTCCAGGAGACCACCCGAGTGCTCACCGATGCCGCGATCTCTGCGCGCAGCGACTCACTGGTCGGCCTCAAGGAAAACGTGATCATCGGCAAGCTCATCCCGGCGGGTACCGGCATCGCCCGGTACCGCAACGTCGAGGTGAACCCGACCGAAGAGGCCCGCGCCGCGGCGTTCTCGATGGCAGGCTACGACGAGAACGACTACTACGGCTTCGGAGCCGCTGGTGGTTCCCTCGGCCCGGCCGTCCCGCTGGACGAGTTCGGGTACGACGACTACCGCTAGTCGCAGCTAGGCCAGAAGGGCCGGTCTCCGCCAGGAGGCCGGCCCTTCTGGCTGGCTGGGCGGCTCCGTTCGGACTCTTTCGGGTCGATGTGATCGCCGCAAGGTGGCGTCGATGGCCTACGACTGGTCACGGCGGACGCAACGGGCCTTGGTCTCACCTGTTGGGACTTCGGGAGTAGGGGGATCGTGGTGGCTCGGCTGCCCGGTCAAATCGCCTCTGCCGGCTGGGGGTCCGGGGGATTTTGCAGTCTGCGCGGGGCACCGGTAAGGTTGACTCTCGTGCCCGGAGCGATCCGGGTCCCGATCTGTGCCTGCCGGTGCGGTCGACTGTAGCCCCGGATTCAGGGGGCTTCAGCTGGCGCCCAGCGGCACGGGCTCTCCGCCCAGACCGACGCTATTCTGCCGGGCTGGCCCGTGGAAGCGTGGCGACACGCCCGACCTCGGGGACCGGAGGGTAGTGACAACAACACAGGGGATCGCCGGGGCGCCACCGCCCTGATCCGAGCACACGCACCATGACGAGCAGCGCACCACTACGTCGAACAAGGAGATTGCGGGCCGCATGCCTACGATCAATCAGCTGGTCCGCAAGGGTCGGCAGGACAAGATCAGCAAGACCAAGACCCCGGCGCTGAAGAGTTCTCCCCAGCGCCGCGGGGTCTGCACCCGCGTCTACACCACGACGCCGAAGAAGCCGAACTCGGCGCTGCGCAAGGTAGCCCGCGTGCGGCTCACCAGCGGCATCGAGGTCACGGCCTACATCCCGGGTGTCGGCCACAACCTGCAGGAACACTCCATCGTGCTCGTCCGTGGTGGCCGGGTGAAGGATCTGCCCGGCGTGCGGTACAAGATCATCCGGGGCTCGCTCGACACCCAGGGTGTCCGCGGCCGCAAGCAGGCGCGCAGCAAGTACGGCGCGAAAAAGGAGAAGAGCTAAATGCCGCGCAAGGGCCCGCCCCCGCGTCGCCCCCTCGTGGTCGACCCGGTCTACAACTCCCCGCTCGTCACCCAGCTGGTCAACAAGATCCTGCTGCACGGCAAGCGCTCGGTCGCTGAGAGCATCGTCTACGGCGCCCTCGAAGGCGCCCGTGACAAGACCGGCAACGATCCGGTGATCACGCTCAAGCGCGCGCTCGACAACGTCAAGCCGACGCTCGAGGTCAAGAGCCGCCGAGTCGGTGGCGCCACCTACCAGGT
>JALYVG010000004.1 GCA_030853345.1 Actinomycetota bacterium
TCTGGACTTCACCGTCGCCGCCGGCGAGTTCTGCGCGGTCGTGGGCCCGACGGGCTGTGGCAAGTCGACGACGCTGACTCTCGTCGCCGGCTTGGAGCGCGCGAGCACGGGCACCGTGCGGGTCGACAGCAAGCCGGTCAACGGAATCACGCCGGGCATCGGCTTCATGTTCCAGAACGACGCGGTCTTTCCCTGGAAGAGCGTCCTGGACAACGTCGCGGCAGGTCCGCGCTTCCGGGGCAGCAGCCGGCGCGCAGCGAACACGGCCGCCCGCGATTGGCTGCGCAGGGTCGGCCTGGCCGGGTTCGAGGACCGCTACCCGCACCAGCTCTCCGGTGGCATGCGCAAGCGGGTCGCGATTGCCCAGAGCCTGATCAATGAGCCGCGGGTGTTGTTGATGGACGAGCCGTTCTCGGCCCTCGACGTGCAGACCCGCTCCATCATGGCCGACGAGTTACTGGGGCTGTGGGAGCAGACGCGTCCTGCGGTCATCTTCGTGACCCACGACCTGGAAGAGGCGATCACGCTTGCCGACAAGGTGATTGTCCTGACCGCCGGCCCGGGGCGGATCAAGGCGACGTTCCAGATCGACTTGCCGAGGCCGCGCAAGGCGCAAGAGATCCGGTTCACCGACGAGTTCGTCGCGCTGTACTCCGAAATCTGGGAGGCCCTGCGTTCTGAGGTCGAAACTGCCTACGCGCGCACGACGACAGAGGTGAGCGCGTGATGACTGCAGCCAAGACAACCAGTGCAGCGCAGCGGGACTCGGTGACCAAGACCGGAGACGCAGACGACGAGACACGGGCATCGACAGGGGTGCGGGCCCGGCGGATCCGACGGCGCATCCTGCTGAACATCTGTCGTCTCGCGTTGGTGGTGCTGGCGCTCAGTTCCTGGGAGACCGGCGTCAATTCCAAGCACATCGATCCGTTCTTCTGGGGCCAGCCGTCCGGCATCTGGAGGCAGCTCAAGACCTGGGTGACCGACGGGACGGCGCAGGGGTCGCTCGCCGAGCAGATCATGGTCACCCTGCAGGAGGCGGTGTACGGCTTCCTCATCGGCGTCAGCCTCGGTGTCGTGCTGGGCATTGCGCTCGGCCGCAACCGGTTCCTCTCCGACCTCTTCTCGCCCTTCATCAAGGTCGCGAACTCGATCCCACGCATCGTGCTCGGGGCGCTGTTCTCGATCGCGTTCGGCTTTGGGCTCACATCGAAGGTCGTGCTCGCCGTGGTGCTGGTGTTCTTCGGGGTGTTCTTCAACGCCTTCCAGGGGACGCGTGAGGTCGACCGGAATCTGCTCTCCAACGCCCGCATTCTCGGTGCCTCGCGATGGCAGACCGTCCGGCACGTGGTGCTGCCGTCGGCGTTCACCTGGATCCTGGCCAGCTTGCACATCAGTTTCGGCTTCGCACTGATCGGCGCTGTCGTCGGAGAACTGCTCGGTGCCGACAAGGGCATGGGCCTGTTGATCCGCAACGCACAGAACAACTTCAATCCCAACGGCGTGCTCGCCGGAATGGTCGTCATCGCGGTCATCGCGCTGGTGGCCGAGGGCCTGATCACCGCCCTGGAGAAGCGACTGCTGCGCTGGCGGCCGCCGCAGGCTGGCGGTGATACCACCGTCATCTGAGCGTGCCGTCCCGCCCGTCCGAACTTTGTCGAGAGGTCATCGTGAACAGACGAGTCATCACCGCCGCCATGGCGGTTGCCGCAGCGGCCGCATTGGCGCTCAGCGGCTGTAGCAGCAAGGCGTCCCAGACGCACAACGCGTCGGGCGCCACAGTCGGAGGCGGCTCGGTCGCCGCCAACGCCCCCTCGTTGACCGTCATGGTCGGCGGGCTGTCCAAGCAGATCTACCTGCCGTTCATGCTCGCCAAGCAGCTCGGCTACTACGACAAGGCCGGCGTGAACCTCAAGCTGATCGACGAACCGGCCGGCGGTGACGCCACCAAGAACATGGTCGCCGGCCAGGTCCAGGGTGTCGGCGGGTTCTACGACCACAACATCGCCCTCCAGGCGCTGGGCAAGAACTCGGAATCTGTGGTCTCCCTGCTGCAGATCCCCGGCGAGGTGGAACTGTGCCGGACGGCCCTCAAGGGCAAGATCAAGAGTCCGGCGGACTGGACAGGCAGGCACCTCGGGATCACCGACACGGGTTCCTCGACTGACTTCCTCACCCAGTACCTGGCCACGAAGAACGGCGTCTCGCCGTCGACGACCCACCGGATCGGCGTCGGCGCGGGAGCGACGTTCATCGCCGCGATGAAACGGGGAGCGATCGACTGCGGGATGACGACCGAGCCGACGGTGTCGCAGGTGCTCAGTGACAACACCGGCTACATCCTGCTGGACATGCGCACTGCAGCGGGCTCGCGCCAGGAGCTGGGCGGGACGTACCCGGCCACGTCGTTGTACATGACCACGGCCTACGTCGACGCCCACAAGGACACCGTGCAGAAGCTCGTCAACGCCTACGTTTCGACGCTGAAATGGATCCAGGCGCACACCGGGACGCAGATCGCCGACATGATGCCGGCCGACTACTACGCCGGTGTGGGCAAGGCCGCCTACGCCAAGGCGCTGGACTCGGAGAAGGGGATCTTCAATCCGACCGGTCTGATGCCGCCCGACGGGCCCAAGACCTGCCTGGCGGTGCAGGATGCGTTCAATGACGCGGTGAAGGGCAAGTCGATCGATCTCGCCAAGACTTACACCAACGAGTTCGTCAAGGCGGCAACCCCGCTGGCCTGACCGCACCCGTCGAGTGACGGTCCGGCCAGCCAGCCCGTCGAGTGGACACCTAAGCGCCGAGTGGTCATCTATACGTGACCACTCGGCGCGTAAGTGACCACTCGACGAGCTCAGTCGCCCTTGCGCCGCACGCCCAGCAGGATGTCGTCCCACGACGGGATGCGCGCCCGCGCGGCCTTGTCCTCCTCGCTCTCCGTCTCGCGGTTCGAGACCCCGAGGTTGGTCACCTTAGGCAGCCGGGCGGTCCGCGCCTTGGCGAGTTCCGCGGGTTCGGCGGCCACGCTCGGTTCGCCCTCGGCCGTCTCGCTCCCGTCGGGGGCATCAGCCGCCTCCGCCAGGCGCAACGGCAGCAATGCGGCGTGATAGTCCACGTCTTCCCGGGGCGCGTCCGCGTCGAGCGCGTCCTGGTCGAAGACCTGGTCGAGCTCGGCCGCGGAGGGCAATGGGCCGGTCTCGGCATCGGGCATGGGCGGGAAGGCGACCACGCCACGCACCAGCGGCGGTGCCGAAACCAGGCTCGGGCGCACCGGTCCGTCGAGCGGGATCAGGGCCGGCCGGATCGGCCGGTCGCTGAGCAGGTCGGCCGCCGTCTCGTCCAACGCGGTGACGGTGCGGGTGGCCAGGTGGAACGCCCATTCGGCCAGCCGGTCGGCCTCGCCGCCGATCCAGCCGGCGGTGACGACCCATTGCCCGTCATCGCGGCGGTAGGAGTTCCAGGTCACCGTTGCCGGGTCGATTCCGTGGGCGCTGAACCGCTCGTCGACCGCGTCGCCGAACACCACTGTCTGGCCCTCGGTCGTGCTGCGGCGGGCCCTCGCCCGCCTCGCCTCGTCGGCGATCCGGACCCGCTCGGCGATCACCGGGCCGGCGAAGCGCAGCACGCTCTCGATCGTCATGTCGTGCTCATCGGCGAGCTCTTGCGCCGAGGCACCGGCGCGCGCCCGCATCTGGATCTCGCGCGGGCTGATCCCGGCTGCCCGCCCGGCCAGTCCCACACGTGGGGCGGCAGCGGCGGTGCCGGGCGGGCCAGTGCGCGCGAGATCGCGTAACGCGGCATCGATCGGCAGGACGAAGCGCTCCGCGCCGTCGGCTGTCTCGACGACGACGTGGTTGGCATCATCACCCGGACCGACGAATCGAAGCGCTCGCATGGGCCGACGATAGGCGCGTGGCGGCTTGATCCCGGGTAACACGCCGAGGCTGCGTTCGACATGGCGCACCGAGGCGGCGGCGGATCGACCGAACGCGCGCAAGCTAGGAAGCGGGTGCGCTGTCGGTGCGCCTCGTTACGGTTCGCGCACACAATCACCCCGGGGAGCTGAGCATGAGCCTGCGCTGGTACACGACGGTCATCGACTGCACCGACATCGCCGCACAGAGTCGATTCTGGACACAGGCTCTCGGCTGGCGGATCGTCCACGAAGCCGACGACGAGGTGGTCGCGGTACCGGCCATCGCGTTGACCGACGCGGCGCACGATATCCCGCTCGACGCCCGTAGCCCCGGCCTGGTCTTCGTCAAGGTGCCTGATGGCAAGGCGGTCAAGAACCGCCTGCACCTCGACCTCGCGCCCCGAGCGGCCGACGACCAGGCGGTCGAGGTCGAGCGGTTGCTCAGGCTCGGCGCCACCCGTGTCGACGTCGGCCAGTCGCCAAACTGCGGGTGGGTCGTGCTCGCTGATCCCGAGGGCAACGAGTTCTGCGTGCTGAGCCCGCGCGACACGTAACGTGGCGCGAGCGGAGCTGCCCGGATCCGGCTCTGAGCGGCGCACAAGTCCCACCCGTTCGGCGCCCACTGCTGACGATCGGCGCTAGCTACCCAGGACCCGAGTCAGATACGCATTTCCGAACACCCGGTCCGGGTCGAGCCTGTCGCGCACCGCGGCGAAGTCGTCGAACCGGGGGTAGGCCCCGCGTAACGAGGCGGCGTCACGGAAATGCAGCTTTGCCCAATGCGGCCGGCCGCCGACATCGGCCGCGATGGCCTCGACCGCCTGGAAGTAGCTCCCGAAATCACGCCGGATGTACTGGTGGACGGCGACATACCCCGTCTCGCGACCGTGCGCCGTCGACAGCCAGATGTCGTCTGCGGCCGCGAAGCGCACTTCGACCGGGAAGGCGACGTGCTCGCCGCTTCGGGCCAGATAGGCCTCGATCTCGCTCAGCACGTCGGGTACTGCCGCGCGGGGAACCGCGTACTCCATCTCGCGGAAGCGGACCCGACGCGGCGAGGCGAAGACGCGGTAGGAGCGGTCGATGTAGTCGCGGGCGCTCAAAGCACGGGCGGTGACGGCATTCACGCGCGGGATCACCGCCGGCCGCCGGGTGCTCAGCTGGTTGACGGCGTCGAACAGCGTGTTGGCCAGGAACTCGTCCTCGAGGTAGCGCCGCAGCCGCTTGATCGGGCGCAGCTCAGTGCCGGGCAGGACGCGGTTGTTCCGCTTGGTCAGGGTGCGCCGGGTGTGCGGAAACCAGAAGAACTCGTAGTGGTCGTTGGCGTCGACGTTGAGGTCGAGCTCGGCGATCACGTCGTCCAGGTCGGCCGGCGCCTCGGCCGCGGCGAGCGCGAAGGCCGGCTCGCACTGCAGCGTCACGCTGGCGATTACGCCGAGTGCGCCCAGGCCGATGCGCGCGGCTGCAAACACATCGGGGTTCCGGTCCGCATCGCAGTCCAGCAGGCTGCCGTCTGGCCCGACGAGCTGCATGGCGCGTACTTGGCCGGCCAGGCCGCCGACCTTCACGCCGGTGCCGTGCGTGCCCGTCGAGATCGCCCCGGAGATGGTCTGCACGTCGATGTCGCCGAGATTGCTCATCGACAGCCCGAGCTGCCAGAGCACGTCGTTGAGTTCGTGCAGCCGGGTGCCGGCCAGGACGGTGACGAGCCCCGTTCCGCGGTCGGCACGCAGCACGCCGGTGAGCTTGTCCAGGCGCAGCTGGACCCCGTCGGTCTGAGCGATGGCGGTGAACGAATGCCCGGCGCCGATCGGCTTGACCCGCCGGCCGCCGGCCGTGGCGGCGGCAATGACCTGTTGCAGCTCAGCGATTGACCCGGGCTGCTCGACCGCGGCGGGGTGGGCCGTCACGGTGTCGGCCCAATTCGTCCACGTCGTCATGATCTCGACTATATGAACTGCCCGACGGCGGGCACGCGATCATGTGTCCATGACCGATCTGGCCGAGCTCACCGCGGCGACCGCCCACCTCGATCCGCCCCTTGTCGCCCTCGACGCCGTCGCGCTGCGGGCCAACGCAGCCGACCTGGTGCGCCGGGCCGGCGGCAAGCCGGTGCGGGTGGCCAGCAAGTCGGTGCGCAGCCGCTCGGTGCTCGATGTCGCGCTGGCCACGCCGGGCTTCGTCGGCGTCATGGCCTATTCGGTGCGCGAGGCAATCTGGCTCGTGCGAAACGGGGTGCGTGACGTGCTACTCGGCTACCCGAGCGCCGACCGCGGCGCGCTGGCCGAACTGGCCGCCGACCCGCTGTTGACCGAGGCGATCACGCTGATGGTCGACGGAGTGCAGCAGTTGACACTCGCTGGCAGCGTGGCCGGCGACGCACCGTTGCGGGTGTGCCTGGACGTCGACGCGTCGCTGCGGATCGGGCGGCTGCACCTGGGGGTCCGGCGCTCACCGCTGCGCACACCGGTTGACGCAGCGGCGCTGGCGTCGGCTGCCCAGGCGCGGGGCTACCGGGTGGTCGGCGTCATGTTCTACGAGGCGCAGATCGCCGGGGTACCCGACTCATCCTCGGCGATACGGCTGATGAAGCTGCTCTCGGCCGCTGAGTTGACCCGTCGGCGCGCCGCGGTGGTCGGCGCGGTCGAAGCGGTTGTTGGTGAGCTGCAGATCGTGAACAGCGGCGGCACCGGCAGCGTGGAAATCAGCTCGGCCGATCCAATCGTCACCGAGGTCACCGCCGGTTCGGGCCTGTTCGTCCCGGCGCTGTTCGACCACTACCGCTCGTTCCAGCCGCGGCCGGCGCTCTATTTCGCGTTGCCGGTGGTGCGCCGTCCCGCGCCCGGGATCGCGACGCTGTTTGGCGGCGGCTACATCGCATCGGGCCGGGCCGGCAAGTCGCGGCTGCCCCGGCCCGTGGCGGCCGGCCTGAAGTTGATCGATACCGAGGGAGCCGGCGAGGTGCAAACCCCGGTGCGCGGTGATGCGGCCTCCGGGCTGCGGGTGGGCGACCGGGTCTGGTTCCGGCACGCCAAGGCCGGTGAGCTGTGCGAGCGCTTCGACATGGTGCATGTGGTCTGCGAGGGCGAGATCACCGAGTCCGTCCTCACCTACCGCGGCGAGGGCCAGGCCTTCGGCTGAACGGCGTCGGGGCGGTGCGCGACCGGCCACCAGCGGGAAGCAAGGTCAGCCGGCTGCGACCAAGGCGGTGAGCACGTCGGCTATGGCGGCGCGGGTCTGCTCGTCTTCGATCAGGCCGTCTGCACCGATCGCCCCGGACGGGACCGGGATGTGCCGGCAGGCCCGGCCGACGACGGCGGCTTGGACGTACCCGAGCACGGTCGCGAGCGTCGCCTGCGCGCCGGCACCGCGCCGGCTGTCGGCAGCGGCATTCACCCACGCGACGGGTTTGTCCGACATCTCGGTGCCGCCCACCGTCCAATCGAGCAGGTTCTTCATCGAGCCAGGCAGGGTCCCGGCGTACTCGGGCGTGCAGAACAGCAGCGCGTCGGCGTCGGACAGGGCGGCCCGCAGCTGCGCGACGGCGGCGGGCAACGGCTCACGATCGTCGTCCGGATTGAAATGCGGCAGGTCGGTCAGGCTGTCGTACAACACCGTCTTGACGCCAGGCGGGGCCGCCGCGACCGCGGTGCGCAGCAGCGCACTGTTCGAGGACGCGGTCCGGGTACTGCCGGAGATCAGCAGGACCGTGGCCATCAGGTGTGTGCGATGTCGCCCCAGCCGTCGACGTCGGACGGCTTGCGCGGGTCCGGGCCGATGTAACGGGCCGACGGACGTACCAGGCGCCCGGTCTTCTTCTGCTCCATGATGTGCGCCGACCAGCCCGCAGTACGCGCGCTGGTGAACATCGCCGGCATCATGTGCGGCGGCACCTCGGCGAAGTCGAGGATGACGGCCGCCCAGAACTCGACGTTGGTCTCGATCGCGCGATCGGGCCGGCGCTCGCGAAGTTCGGCCAGCGCAGCCTGCTCGAGGGCGTCGGCCGCCTCGTAACGTGGCGCGTCCAGCTCCTGGCAGGTGCGGCGCAGCACCCGGGCGCGCGGGTCCTCGGCGCGATAGACCCGGTGCCCGAAACCCATGAGCCGGTCGTGCCGGTCGAGGACGCCGGCGACCACCTTGCGGGCGTCACCGGTCCGCTCGACCTCTTCGATCATCGGCAGCACGCGCGCCGGGGCGCCGCCGTGCAGCGGGCCGCTCATCGCGCCGATCGCGCCGGACATCGCTGCCGCGACGTCGGCGCCGGTGGAGGCGATGACGCGCGCGGTGAACGTCGAGGCGTTCATGCCGTGTTCAGCCGCGGAGACGAAGTAGGCGTCGACCGCCTTGACGTGCTGCGGGTCGGGCTCACCGCGCCAGCGCACCATGAAGCGCTCGACAATGGTGGAGCACTGGTCGATGCGCGACTGCGGGATGGCCGGGTTGCCGAGCCCGCGTGCGGACTGCGCGACGTAGGACAACCCCATGACGGCGGCACGGGCCAGCTGCTCGCGCGCTTCCTCGTCACTGATGTCCAGCAGCGGCCGGTAGCCCCAGACCGGCGAGAGCATGGCCAGTGCGGCCTGGACGTCGACGCGGACGTCGCCGGTGTGCACCGGTATCGGAAACGGCTCGGCCGGCGGCAGGCCGGGACCGAACTTGCCGTCGACGAGCAGGGCCCAGACGTTGCCGAACGTGACCACGCCGACGAGGTCCTCGATATCAACGCCGCGATATCGCAGCGCACCCCCGTCCTTGTCCGGCTCGGCGATCTCGGTCTCGAAGGCGATGACGCCCTCCAGTCCCGGGCTGTAGTCCTCTGCCATGGAACGGGCTCCGATCGGGTCGTCCGGCTGGATGCTCTGCTCGGGGTGACTCGCGCCCGCGCGTCATCCATTCTGCTCACACCCGGTCACGCCGCGGCCACCCAGGTGCAAGGATGGACGTGATGAGCGACCCAGCCGGAACGCGCCGCGGCTACCTGCGCGGCCAACTGGACGAGACCGTCGTTTCGCGTACCTGGCTGGAGCAATTCCAACTCTGGTACGCCGACGCCGCCGCGGACCCCGCGGTGATCGAGGTCAACGCCATGCAGGTCGCCACGGTCGATGCCGCCGGGCGGCCGTCGGTCCGTACCGTGCTGGTGAAGGGCTTCGACGAACGCGGCGTCGTCTTCTACACCAACTACGAGTCGGCCAAGGCGCACGACCTCGAGGCGAACCCATACGCGGCCGCCGTTCTGGTGTGGTTGTCGCAGGAGCGCCAGGTACGCCTGACCGGGGCGGTGAGCCGCGTCTCGCGGGCCGAGACCGAGGCCTACTTCGCCTCGCGTCCGCGCGGTTCGCAGGTCGGGGCCTGGGCCTCGCCACAGTCGACTGTGGTGCCGTCGCGAGCCGCGCTCGAGGATGCCGCCCGGGCAGTGGAGGAGCGTTTCGCCGGCCGCGAGGTGCCCGCGCCGTCGAACTGGGGCGGGTACCGCGTCGCACCGGACTCGGTGGAGTTCTGGCAGGGTCGCGGTGACCGGCTGCACGACCGGATCCGGTTCCGTCTCGAGACGCAGGCGTGGGTGGTCGAGCGGCTGGCTCCGTGACCGAACCGCTCGACGTACCCGATCCTGCGCCGGCCTCGGATCAGGCTCGAAAGCTGCGCAAGCTGCTGACCAGGCATGCCGTCGACACCCGGCCGCTGGCGATCGCGCCGTACCGGCGGCTGCTGGTGGGGCAGGGCACCTCCTTCGTCGGTTCCATGCTGACCCAGGTCGCGGTGCCGGTGCAGATCTACGCCCTCACCCGCTCGTCGCTCTACGTCGGGTTCGTCGGGCTGGCGGGGCTGCTGCCGATCGTCGTGTTCGGCCTGTACGGGGGCGCGATTGCCGACGCGGTCGATCGGCGCCGGCTGTACCTGGCTGCCTCGATCGGCAGCTGGGTCGTCACGCTCGCCCTGCTGGCCCAGACGCTGGTCGACGTGCGCAATGTGGGGCTCATCCTGGGACTGGTCGTCGTGCAGTCGGCGATGTTCGCGATGGCGTCCTCGGCGCGCGGCGCGATCATTCCGCGCCTCGTCGAGGCCGACCTGGTGCCGGCAGCGAACACGTTGAACTTCACCGTCAGTAACGTCGGACAGGTCATCGGTCCGTTGATCGCCGGGCTGCTCGTCGGCCTGCACAACGGCTTTGCCTACGCTTACGGCATCGATGCGTTGCTGTTCACCGCCGCCTTGTACTCCGCCCTGCGGCTGCCCGACATCCCACCGGACGGCTCGGTCGAGCGGCCCAGCTTGCGCGTGGTCGCCGACGGGCTGCACTTCATCGCGTCCAACCCGGTGCTGTTGATGTCGTTTCTGGTCGACATCGCGGCGATGGTGCTGGCCATGCCGCGCTCGCTGTTCCCGGCGCTGGCCGACCTGCGCTTCCACGGCAACGTCGGCCCGCTGTACGCGGCTCTCGCGATCGGTGCGGTGCTGGCCGGGCTGACCAGCGGCTGGATCGGCCGGGTCCGGCGGCAGGGCCGCGCCCTGGTCCTAGCGATCGTCGGGTGGGGCGCGGCCATCGCGGTCTCGGGCCTCGCGCAGCAACTCTGGCTGGTCGTGGTGCTGCTCGCCTTCGCCGGCGCGGCCGACTTCATCAGTGCGGTCTACCGACAGACGATCCTGCAGACCTACGCGCCGGATGAGATGCGCGGGCGGATGCAGGGCGTGTTCATCGCGGTCGTTGCGGGCGGACCGAGGCTGGGCGACGTCCGGGCCGGTGCGACCGCCAGCGTCAGCACGCCGGAGTTCTCGTGGGTGGCCGGTGGGCTGGCCTGCATCGTCGTCGTGTCCGTCGCCGGGTATCTGGCGCGCTCGTTCTGGGGGTACGACACGCGTGCGGCACAGCCGGTCGAGACGTCCGCGCCGCCCGCCGGATGAGCGCAGTCGGTAGCGTCTTCGCATGGCATTGAGCGGGCAGCAGTACGACATCGTCGCGGGCGATCACGAGGCGACGGTCGTGGAGGTGGGCGCCGGGCTGCGCCGCTACGCCCATCACGGTGTCGACGTCACCGTCACCTACAGCGAGATCGAGATCGCCCCGAAGGGTTGCGGTGCCGTGCTCGTGCCATGGCCCAACCGACTGCGCGGCGGCCAGTACACCTTCGACGACACCGCCTACCAATTGTCCTTGACCGAACCGCTGGCCGGCAACGCCATCCACGGGCTGGGCCGCTGGGCGCGCTGGGACGTGGTGCGCCACGAGCGTTCGGCCGTGACGCTCGCGCTCGACGTGGTGCCCCAGCCCGGCTATCCGTTCCAGGTGCGAGTCGAGGTCACCTACGCACTCGACCCCGAGCACGGGCTCAGCGTCACCGTCGTCGCACGCAACACCGGAACGAACCGGGCGCCGTTCGGAGCCGGGTTCCATCCCTATCTGGCCGTGCATGGCCACGACATCGGCGACGTCACGGTGAAGGTGCCCGCACGGGAACGTGTCGTGCTCGACGACGCGAAGCTGCCGGTCGGGGTGCGACCGGTCACCGGCACGCGCTACGACCTGCGCCGTGGCCGGCGCCTCGGTGACCTGCGGATGGACGATGGGTTCACCGGTTTCGCAACGGTGGCCGGCCGCAGCGCCGTCGAGGTCCGCACCCGCTCGGGCGGGGCACAGGTGTGGTTCGACGAGACGTTTCGTTTTGTGCAGGTATACACACCCGGCGTGGTCGCCGGTGGTCGGGCCGGTATCGCGATCGAGCCGATGACCTGCCCCGCCGATGCGTTCAACTCGGGGACCGGCCTGATCATCCTGCCGCCGGGGGAGTACTGGACCGGGTCCTGGGGCATCCTGCCTCTGCCGCCGCCGCGCCGCGCCCGGTGACGGTTCGATGGGTGTCGGAGCCGGCGGTTGCCTGGCACAGGACGTTGATCAACTCGCGTTAGGTGCGCGATGTTGGATTAGATCGAGCAGCAGACGCGAGTTGATCACGTTCGGCCAATGACCGCGGCGCTCAGTTGTCAGCGGATGGATTGGTAGCGGGCCAGGGCTTCGGCGCGCTCGCGGGCGTGCTCGACAATCGGCGGCGGGTAGCCGGCTGGAAGGCCGCCCGGTAGCCGCCACGGCTCATGCACGGCGGTGCCGCCGACACCGCGAAGCTCGGGGACCCATCGCCGGACGTAGTCGCCCTCCGGGTCGAACTTGCGGCCCTGCGTCGTCGGGTTGAAGACGCGGAAGAACGGCGCCGGGTCGGTGCCGCTGCCTGCCGTCCATTGCCAGCCGTGCTGGTTGGAGGCGAGGTCGGCGTCGACGAGATGGCGCATGAAGTGCCGCGCACCGTGCGTCCATTCGATGTGCAGGTCCTTGACCAGGAACGACGCGACGATCATCCTGACCCGGTTGTGCATCCAGCCCTCCCCGAGCAGTTGACGCATACCGGCGTCCACGATCGGGTAGCCCGTGCGTCCCTCCCGCCAGGCGTCGAAGGCGGCTGACTCGCTTGGCGCATAAGGCATCGCGGCCAGCTTGGGCTGGAAGTACTCGCGCGCGCTGCCCGGCCAGGCGTGCAGTACAGCGGCATAGAATTCGCGCCACGCGAGCTCCTTGCGGTACGTCTCGTCGGCGGGACCCAGATCGGCAAGCAGGGTGCGCGGGTGCAGGCAGCCCCACTTCAGGTAGGGCGAGACCCGCGAGGTGCGATCCAGATCCGGCCGGTCGCGAACATCGGCGTAGGCGGCCAGGTGCGTCTCGCGGTAGGCCCGCCAGGCCTGGCGGGCCGCGACCTCACCCGCCTCAGGTAGTTCGAGCCCTGCCGGCAGGCGGGGATCGGCTGGGACGTCGATGCCGTCCAAGTCGGTGCGCCACTCGACGCGCCCGCTGATCGTCCTGGCCGGCGCGCGCCAGCCATGCTCGCGCCACGCCCGGTAGAACGGGGTGAACACCTTGAACGGCGAACCGTCGGACTTCACCACCCGTCCGGGCGCGACGGCATAGGGCGAGCCCGTGGCGACCAGCGCGACGTCTCCGAGCGCGTCGGCCACCGCGGCGTCACGGCGCGATCCGTACGGACCATAGTCGCCGCTCACGTGTACCGATGTCGCGCCGGCTTCGCGGGCCACCTGCGGCACCACGGTCTCCGGCGTGCCGCGGCGGACCAGCAGCCGCCCACCGTGTTCGCGTAGGTCGGTGTCCAGCGCGCGCAACGTTCGGTACAGGAAGGCGATTCGCGGCGCGCCGGCCGGGTTCAGCAGGGCACGGTCCAGGACGAACAGGGCGATGACGGGGCTGTCGTCGGCCGCGGCGTGCAGCGCCGGGTGGTCGTGCAGGCGCAGATCCCGTCGTAACCACAGCACCGTCGTCATGCCGCCCAGTGTGCCGGGTGGTTGACGACGGGGCGGATGAGGGAAGCTTGGCAGCATGAGCGAATCCGATGACATGTACGACGGCGCGTTCCAAGGCAGTGACCAGGTAGACCCGTCCGAGTCGCTGACTGGTGACAACACCGATGATCCGCTGGACGTTGGCTACTCCCCGCCGGACCGCGAGCCCACGGCCACTCGGTACGGCACGACTGCGGACGAGCAGCGTGCCGGCGACTCGCTCGATCAACGGATCGCCCAGGAGGTGCCGGACGTGAGCGTGGACGACGTCGACCTTTCCGGGGCCGATCCGCCCGCCGGTCGACTGGTCGCGCCCGACGAGGGTGCACACGCCGACGAGGAGTCCGACGAGATCGCCACCGACGTCGGCCGCGCCGGATACGCCAGAACGGCCGAAGAGGCCGCCATGCACATCGTGGGCGAGCCCGACGGCGAGATCGACTGAGGGTTGCCGGGAAGATCTGCACACCGGCCGACGCGGTTACCGAGCGGCTTGCCAGACCGGCCGCGCTCATCGAGGAGGCTTGCTCAATGCAACTGACCAAGTACACGCACGCCTGTGTGCGGCTCGACGACGGTGATCGGGCTCTCGTGATCGATCCCGGCTCGTTCAGTGAGGTCGAGATCGCGCTCGACGGGGCAGCCGCGGTCCTGATCACCCACGAGCACGGTGACCACATCGACCCCGAACGGCTGCGCGCTGCTGCTGAGCTGGACCCGCGGCTGCGGATCTGGGCCCCTGCCGGGGTGGCGGCGACGCTGGCTGATCTCGGCGAGCAGGTGGTGGCAGTGGCACCCGGTGACTCGTTCGAGGCAGCCGGTTTCTCAGTCAAGACGTTCGGGGGGCAGCACGCACTCATTCACCCGACCATCCCGGTCGTGGCGAACGTGGGCTACCTGATCGAGGACGCCGTGTACCACCCAGGTGATTCGCTGATCGTGCCGGCGCTGCCCGTCAGCACGCTGCTTGCCCCGGTGCATGCTCCGTGGTCGAAGACGGGCGAGGTGATCGATTTCGTCGTCTCGGTTCGGGCCGCGCACGTGTACCAGATTCATGACGGGCTGCTCAACGACCTCGGCCTCGGCTTCGTCGAAGGCCATGTCTCGCGCATCGGTGCCCAGCACGGCAGCGAGTTCAGCCACCTCAAGCCCACCGAAACCGTCGACGTCTGACCGTGCTTCCGGCCACCTGTCGCCACGACGAGCCAATGCCGCTTGATCGAACACTTGTTTGATAGCATGGTGGCATGTCGGCTGCCGTCCAAGGTTCGCTGCTCGACCTCGACGACGACGTCGGGCCCGCTCAACTCGGGGGCTCGGTGCACCGCACCGAACTGGGCCGCGGTGCCTGGCTCGATGTACGGCCCGGCTGGTTGACCGGCGCCGACGTCCTGTTCGAACGGCTGCGGCAGGTGGTGCCGTGGCAGGCCGAGCGCCGGCTGATGTACGAGCGCGTTGTCGACGTTCCACGGTTGCTGTGCTTCTACGGCGAGGGTGAGTCGCTGCCCGATCCGGCACTGGACGCGGCCAAGGCCGCCCTCGACGCCTACTACGGCCACGAGCTGGGCGAGCCGTTCGCCACCGCCGGTCTGTGCCTCTACCGCGACGGCCGCGACAGCGTCGCCTGGCACGGTGACCGCATCGGGCGCAGCCGCACCGAGGACACCATGGTGGCGATCATCTCCGTCGGCGCGCCACGCACCCTGGCCCTGCGTCCGAGAGGGGGCGGCCGGGCACAGCGCTTCGAACTCGGCCACGGCGACCTGATCGTGATGGGCGGCAGCTGCCAGCGCACCTGGGAGCACGCCGTGCCCAAGACCGCGCGGGCCGTCGGGGCGCGAATCAGCATCCAGTTTCGCACCCGCGGGGTGCGCTGATCGGGTTGAATGAGCGGCGATCGCGATAGAGGGGGTTGGTCGTGGCTGTCTTTACGCCCGGATTCCACGGCCGCCGCGGCACGGACGCGCAACTGCCTCCCGGTCAGTACCTCACGGAAGACTTCCCGGTGCTGTCGGCCGGTCCGACGCCGCGGATCACGCCCGAGCGCTGGGAATTTTTGGTCACGACCGAGACCGGCGAGACACATCGCTGGTCGTGGGACGAACTGTTGACCTTGCCGCAGGAGACGCCGACGGTCGACATCCACTGCGTGACGAGGTGGTCCAAACTGGCGACATCGTGGCGTGGCGTTTCACTGGACACGCTGCTCGCCGATGTCGACACCGCGGCAGACTTCGCGATGGTGCAGTCCTACGGCGGCTACACGACCAACCTCCCGATGGAGGACCTGCTCGACGGCCAGGCCTGGATCGTGCATCAGTTCGACGGCGAAGACCTGCCGTCCGAACACGGCGGCCCGGCCAGGATGATCGTGCCCCATCTGTACTTCTGGAAATCGGCCAAGTGGGTACGCGGCATGCAGTTGCTGGTGCAGGACGAGCCGGGGTTCTGGGAGTCCGCCGGCTATCACGAATACGGTGACCCGTGGCGCGAGCAGCGGTATCAGGGCGACTAGGTGGTCGGCTGACCTGGCGCGGCGCCAGGCTAGTCAACTACCGCGACGAGACGGCTGCCGCGCGCACACTCGTCCTGGACGCACCGGGGTGGCCGGGGCATCTGGGCGGCCAGCACGTCGACCTCAGGCTGAGCTCCGACGACGGCTATCAAGCGGTGCGTAGCTACTCGTTGTCGGCGCCGGCCGAAGGCGAGCGGATCACGCTGTCGGTGCAGCGGGTGCCGGATGGCGAGGTGTCGCCCTACCTCACCCAGGACTTCTCGGTCGGTGATTCGATCGAGCTGCGCGGTCCGCTGGGCGGCTGGTTCGTGTGGCGGCCCACCGACCGCGAGCCGGTCCTCCTCGTGGCCGGCGGTTCGGGCATCGTCCCCCTGATGGCGATGGTGCGGGCCCGCCGGGCCGCCGGCAGCCGGGTACCTTTCCGGCTGATCTGCTCGGTGCGTTCGCCCGCTGAGCTGTATTACGGCGACGAGTTGCGCGTGCCCCAGCCCGGCGACGGCGGGGTGGACGTCAGCTTCGTCTACACCCGCGAGGCACCCGAAGGACATCCGCGCGCCACCGGGCGAATTGCGGTCGCCGACATCAACAGCGGCGGCTGGCCGCCCGAGTTCGAGCCGAACTGTTTCGTCTGCGGCCCGACCGGGTTCGTCGAGGTCGTCGCTGACATGCTCGTCGCGCTCGGACACGAGCCGCGCCGGGTCAAAACCGAACGCTTCGGCCCCACTGGAGGTTGACATGAGCGAGCTCTACGAGGACGGCAACGCCCTGGCCGGTCCGCTGGCCGATATCTTCGCCGTCGACCTCACCGTGGCCATCCAGCGGTGCGCGGGCTGCGGTCAGTCCGGACCGATAGCCACGCTGCGCCTGTACCGGCACGCCCCGGGGCTGGTCGCCCGCTGCCCAGGGTGCGACGGCGTGGTCCTGCGGCTGGTCCACACTCCTGATGCGGTTTTCCTCGATCTCACGGGCGCACTCAACGTGAAGATCCCCCTCGAAGCGTGAGCAGTGTCGCGTGCGCACTAGCGTGGTGACGCCACCGCTGCAGAAGGGCTTTGCCTCATGGCGCTCGATTCGGCCGCACCGGCGCAGGTGCGCCTGAATGAGTCACCCGGACGGTGGGTGCTGGTCGCGGCCGTGTTGGGCTCGGGGCTGGCCGGGATCGATGCCACGGTGGTCAACGTCGCCCTGCCGGCGCTGGGCCGGGATCTGCACGCGGGTTTCTCCGGACTGCAGTGGACGATCAACAGTTACACCTTGACGCTGGCCGCGTTGATCCTGCTCGGCGGATCGCTCGGCGACCGGTTTGGCCGGCGACGGGTGTTCGTCGTCGGCGTCGTGTGGTTCGCGCTGGCCTCGGCGCTGTGCGCGCTGGCGCCCACCATCGGCATGCTGATCGCCGCACGGGCACTGCAGGGAGTAGGCGGCGCGCTGCTCATGCCGGGCAGTCTGGCGATGATCTCTGCGTCGTTCGTGCCGGGGGACCGGGCCAAGGCGATCGGAGCATGGTCGGGGTTGGGCGGGGTCGCCAGCGCTGTCGGGCCGTTCCTCGGCGGTTGGCTCGTGGCCGGGCCCGGCTGGCGGTGGATCTTCCTGATCAACCTGCCGCTGGCCGTCGCCGTGGTCGTGATCGCCCGACGGCACGTGCCGGAGTCGCTGGACCCCGATGCCGCCCCGCGACTCGACGCACTAGGCGCGGTGCTCGGCGCGGTAGGGCTCGGCGGACTCACCTACGCACTCATCGCCGCGGGAGACGGCTGGTCGCTGCGGGTCATCGCCTCGGGCGTCGTCGGCCTGGTGGCTCTTGTCGCCTTCGTCCGGACCGAACACCGCAGCGAACACCCCATGGTGCCGCCGAAGATCTTCGCCAACCGCCAGTTCACTGCCGCCAACATCGTCACCTTCGCCGTCTATGCCGCACTGAGCGGCATGATCTTCTTTCTGGTCGTGGCCCTGCAGGTCGTGGGCGGGTTCACGCCGCTGTTGGCCGGCACGGCGCTGCTGCCTGTCACGGTGATCATGTTGGTGCTGTCGGCCCGGTCGGGCGCGCTGTCCGGTCGCATCGGACCGCGACTGCCGATGACGCTCGGACCGCTGGTCGCGGCGGCCGGCGTGCTGCTTCTGCTGCGTGTCGGCCGCGCGGCCTCCTACGTCGTTGACGTGCTGCCGGCCGTCATCGTGTTCGGGCTCGGGCTGGCGCTGATGGTGGCGCCGCTGACCGCCACTGTGCTGGCCGCGGCCGAGACGAGGTACGCCGGCGTGGCGTCGGGGGTGAACAACGCCGTCGCCCGCGCCGCCGGGCTGCTGGCGGTGGCCGTGCTGCCTGTCGTCGCCGGCATCTCTGGCGATGACTACGAGCATCCCTCCGCGTTCGTCCACGGATTTCGCATCGCGATGCTGATCTGTGCGGGACTGCTGATCGTCGGGGGGCTCATCGCGGGGGCGTTGATCCGAAACCCCTCCGACGATCACCCTGCCGCCACGCCCGACCGGCGCCACTATTGCGGAGTGGACGGTCCGCCGGTCTGCGCCGAGATGCTGTCGCACGACAGCGGGCGGTCGTCATGACGGCGGTGGGCCCGGAGGAGCGCGCGCGATTGCTGGCTGCAGAATCGCTCGCGGCCGGCGATGTCACCGGATGGTTCGAGCGGCTGTACAGCGCCGCGCAGCGTGGCGACGCGATCGTTCCGTGGGATCACGGCGGACCGCATCCGCTGCTGGTGACGTGGGCGGCCGGGCGGCAGGTCTCGACGGGGCGCGCGCTGGTGGTCGGAGCCGGACTGGGCGGCGATGCCGAATTCGTCGCCGCACTGGGTTACGCGTGCACCGCATTCGATGTCTCGGCAACCGCGGTTCAGTCCGCTCGCGAGCGCTCTCCCTCGTCCACGGTTGACTATTCGGTGGCCAACCTGCTCGAGCCGCCGCCGGAATGGCGGGCGGCGTTCGATCTGGTTATCGAGAGCAGGACGGTTCAGTCGATACCCCGTTCGGTCCGCGCTGTCGCTACCCAGAACGTGGCCTCGTTCGTCGCGCCGGGCGGCACCCTGACGGTGATCACGAGCGCCCTGGACGGCGGGGCAGATCCGGCGGCCGGGCCGCCGTGGCCGCTCGCCCGGGCGGAGGTCGAGGCATTCGCCGCCGATGGTCTGACCAGCGTGAGCATCGACCTGTCGGCCGACGCGGAGGGTCCTACGGCCCGATGCTGGCTGGCCGAGTTCACCCGCTGACGGGCCGGGTAGCGGGACGCTCGGTTGGGTAGATCCTCATCCGTGACGGATCACGGGCAGCCCTGTGACGACGCGCTGCGCAGCGTGGGCGTCGAGGAGGAGTTCCTGCTCGTCAGTGCCGACGCCGGCCAGCTGGTCGCGGCGGGCGACCGCGTCGTGCGGCTGGCCCAGGTGCTCGCCGGCGACAGCGACGCGGCCGATCACGAGCTCAAACAGGAGCAGGCGGAGATCGGCTCCAAGCCGTGCGTGTCGGCGACCGAGCTGCGCGATCAGCTCATCGGGCGTCGCCGGGACCTCGCCGCGGCCGCCGCGAGTGTCGATGCGCGGGTGGCCGCGCTGGCGACCTGCCCGTTCAGGCAGCAGACCTCCACCACCGTCGATCGCCGTTATCACCGGCTGATCGAACGTTTCGGGGCGGTGACCGGCGACGAGCAGCTCACCTGCGGCCAGCACGTGCACGTCGGTGTGACCTCAGACGACGATGCCGTCGCCGCGGTCGACCGCCTCCAGCAATGGCTGCCGACCCTGCGGGCGCTCAGCGCCAACTCGCCGTTCTGGCGGGATCGGGACACCGGGCACGCCAGCTACCGCTCGATGCTGTGGGACCGCTGGCCGACAGCGGGACCGACCCAACCGTTCGGCAGCCCCGCGGTCTACCGGGACACCGTCGAGCGTTTGATCAAGTCCGGGGCTGCCCTGGACGAGGGGGCGATCTACTTCGACGCCCGTTGCTCGGCCAAGTACCCGACCGTCGAGATCCGGGTAGCCGACGTGAGCACCTCAGTCGAGCGCGCCGTGATGATCGCGGCGCTGTGCCGGGCGCTGGTCGAGGAGTCCCTGCAGCGCTGGCACGCCGGCGAGCCTGCACCGTCGATGCGGCCCGAGTTCGCGCGGGCGGCAGCCTGGCGGGCGGCGCGGTTCGGATTGGCCGACCGACTGCTCGTCCTGCCTGGGGCCGAGCCGGTGCCGGCGATCGATGCGGTGCGGCGGTTGCTCGACTTCGCGCGTCCGTCGCTGCAGCGCTTCGGCGACGCTCACGTCGTGGACGCCGAACTGGACCGGCTGTTCACCGTGGGCACCGGGGCCGACGAGCAGCGCGCGCTCGTGGCCGGCGGTGCCGATCTGCAGGAACTGACCGCGTGGGCCTGCGACCGCACAACAGAGTGACCGCGGGTCAGCTCAGGATTCCGGGCCCAAGGCACTCGTATCGGAGTTGGGCGCAGCGCCGGGCGGAGGTTCCTTGAGCTCGACGAAGATCACGTGGGTCTCGGTTTCGCCGATGTTGTGACCGGAGTGCTCCTGCGCGTCGAGCCAGCGCACCGAATCGGCCGCGATCTCGACGTCGACCTCTCGATCACCGGAGACCAGCCGCCGCCGGAAATTGCTCAGCGTGTACATGATGCTGTCCGGGTGCCGGTGCGAGGTCGTGCTGTCGCCGGGTCGGTCCCGGTACTCGAGGACGCGGACCCGGTCGTTCTCGAAGACCGTCTTGTACAGCTCCGAGTTGGTCGTGGTCGGGTCCTTGTCCATCACGACATCCTAGGAGCGAGCGGACCGGGCCGGCATCGCCTCTACGGTGGGGGGATGCCCGTGTTGCCCGGCCGCCGGCCGTCCCTGCTGCTCGAACTGGACCTCACCGAACTGCCCGCTGCGCCCGAGGCCGACGACCCGCTCGGCCGGCTGCGGGCCCGCGGGCGGCATCAGCTGCAGCCGACTCTGCGCGCGCTGCACGAGGCGGCGGCGGACAGGCACGTGGTCGGCCTGATCGCGAGGGTCGGCGGCACGCTGCCCTGGGCCGCGATGCAGGAACTGCGTCTCGGGGTGCGTGCCTTCGCGGCGAGCGGCAAGCCGACGCGCGCCTGGGCGGAGTCTTTCGGTGAGGGATCCGGCGACCTGGCCAGCTACGTCCTGGCCACCGCGTTCGACGAGATCTGGCTGCAGCCCGGCGGCGGGCTCGGCCTGCTCGGCGTGGGGATCGAGGCGACGTTCCTGCGCGGTGCACTCGACCGGCTGGGCATCGAGCCGCAGCTCGAGCAGCGCTATGAGTACAAGAGTGCCGCCGACCGTGTCATGCGTAAGGAGTTCACTGAGGCCCATCGCATCGCGCTCGACCGGCTCGCCGAGTCGATCTACGACGACGCAATTGCCGCGATCGCCGATGGCCGGCGCATCGACCGGGCGCAGGTGCGCGACCTTGTCGACAACGGGCCCCGAACCGCCGCGGAGGCGCTGGAGGTCGGGCTGGTCGATTCGCTCGGCTACCGCGACGAGGTCTACGCCGCCATGCGGGCCCGCGTCGGACGCGACGCCGACCTGCTCTTCGCCGACCGGTGGCGTCCGCGCCGCCGCCCGCAGCTACCCGCCCGCCGTAAGGGCCACGTCGCCCTCGTCGAGGTGCGTGGCGCGATCGCGTCCGGCCGCAGCCGCCGCGGACCCATGGGACGCCAGGCCGGCAGTGACTCGGTCGGCGCGGCCCTGCGCGCGGCCACGGAGGACGACAGCGTGCGCGCGGTCGTGCTGCATGTTGACTCGCCAGGTGGATCGGCTGTCGCGTCGGACACGATCTGGCGGGAGGTGAGCCGGGTCCGCGAGGCCGGCAAGCCGGTGATCGTGTCGATGGGCGGACTGGCCGCATCCGGCGGTTACTACATCGCCTGCCCGGCCGATGTGATCGTGGCGCTGCCGTCGACGATGACCGGATCCATCGGCGTGTTCGGGGGCAAGGTGGTGGTCCGCGAACTGCTTGATCGCGTCGGGCTGAGCACCGGAGCGGTGGAGCACGGTGCCAGGGCGTTGATGTTCTCGACGCGGCGCGGCTTCAGCCCCGACGAACGCCAACGCCTGGCCGCCACCATCGACGCGATCTATGCCGACTTCGTGGCCAAGGTCGCGCGTGGCCGTCGCCGTCCGGTGGCTGAGATCGAGAACATCGCCCGGGGCCGGGTGTGGACGGGCAGCGACGCGCTGGGCATCGGGCTGGTCGATGAACTGGGCGGGCTGCGCGACGCGATGCGGATCGCGCGCAAGCGTGCGGGCCTACCGTCCGACGCCCCGGTGCGTCCGGCCATTCATCTCGGGCGGCTGGCCCGGCTACGGCGCCCGAAAAACACCGAGGACCCCCGGGCGATGGCGGGCGTTTCGCTGCCGGGCCTGGCCGACGTCGCCTCCGCATTGGGGCTGCCCGCCGCCGCCGCGCTGCGCATGCCGTCGATCACCGTCCGCTGAGGCAAGCCCACAATGCGCGCTACCTGGCCGCTGCCCGCATCCCCTGCAGCACCTCGGCGGCCGAGGTGCGCGGCAGGTCGGTGAATCGGGCCCGTACCGCGTCGGCGCCGATGTCGGCGGCGAAGGTCATGTCGTAGCGATCCATCGCGAGTGCCGCCCTCACCTGCCTGCCCAGTTCGGGGCGTACCCGGCCGACCGTGCCCGCCACGACGCGCAGGGCTGCGCGGGGCAGGTGGCGCGGCTCCCGCGAATCTCCGCTGCTCGCCATCACCAGCCGCGCCAGGTCGGTCATGGTGACGTTGTCCGGTCCACCTATCTGCAGCGTCTGGCCGCGGGTCTGCGGATCCGTGACCACCCGCGCCACCAAGGCCGCCACGTCGCCGACCGAGACAAAGTTGATCGGGTTCTGCCCGCGGCCGAAGACCAACGGGCGGTTCGAGCGCCCGGCTGTGCCGGTGAGCAGTTCGACCCACAGCTCGAGGAAGGCGCTGGCCCGCACGATCGTCCACGACACTCCGCTGGCGGCCAACTCGACCTCGGCCGCGTGCTTCATGGCGAACAACTCCAACGGGCTGTCCGGTGCGGCGCCCACTCCGGACATGAGGACGACGTCTGCGCCCGCGCTGCGAGCGGCTTGGATCAGGTTGACGTTGCCGTCCCGGTCGATCGTCGCCGGCGTGCCACCACCCGGCCCGGCGAAGCCGTGCACGGCCGAGATGACGACCTCGACGCCGGTCGTGGCGGCCGTCAGGGTGGCCGGGTCACGCACATCGCCGGTGACGACCTCGACGTGCCGGTCAACCAGATGTGCTGCGCGCTGCGGGTCTCGCGTGAGCACCCGCACGCTGAAACCGCCCGAGCTGAGTAGGCCCGTGACGAGCGTGCCCAGCCTGCCCGTCCCGCCCGCCACGAGGACCCGTGGCGTCATGCCGCGGATCCCGGGCGAAGCTGGCGCCGGACCACGGCGTCGATGCCGGCGGTGTCGTCATCGACCGGCTCCAGGAAGAACCGCGCTGACGCGATCTGTCCATCCGCGACGGTGAAGACGATGACGCCGCGCATCAGATGGGTCTTGCCGTCCGGACTGGTGCCGCGCTGCTCCCACTCGCTCCACACCGTCGGGCCGGATACGGCCGAGCCGGTGACCGCGGCCGACAGGTCGGGGATCGCGGCCAGGATCTGCGTCCAGTTCCGGCGCACCTGCTCGGCGCCGACGAAGCCGCGCGCAGGGTGCACCGGCGTCTCGTTGCGATAGTCCGGCGTGAAACAGGCGACGATCGCGTCGATGTCGTGGGCGTTCGTGGCGTCCAGCAAGGCGCGCAGGACGTCGGCTGGCTCCGTGCGGCTGTGCGTCAATGGATCCTCCGGCGCGGGTGACCACTAATCTGTTCCAGTGGCCTATATTGGTTCCATGACTATGGAGTCAAATTTGGAGGCTGTCAAGCGCCGGCCCTATGACGCCAGCCGACGGCGCGAACAAGCCCGCTTGACCCGCGAGGCGATCATCGCGGCGGCGCGTACCCGATTCCTGGGCGAGGGCTACACCGCGACAACCCTCGCCTCGATCGCGATCGACGCGGGCGCGTCGATCGACACCATCTACAAGTCCTTCGGCGGCAAGCCCGGGCTGTTGCGCGCCATGTGCCAGGACGCGCTCGCCGGGGCGGGTCCAGTGCCGGCGCAGGAGCGCTCCGACGCCATGCAGGCCGCCGAAACCGACCCGGCCACGCTGCTGCGCGGTCTGGGCACGCTGACCACCGAGGTCGCGCCCCGGATCGCACCGCTGCTCTTGCTGCTGGCCACGGCCGCCGAGTCCGACTACGCGGTAGCGCAGCTACGCGACGAACTGGACCGCGCGCGGCTGGCGCGGATGACCGGCGTCGCCCAGAGTCTGGCCGGCAAGACGCAACTGCGCGCCGGTCTGACCGTGACGCAGGCCGCCGAGATCATGTGGGCCTACAGCTCGCCGGAGCTCTACGGCCTGCTCGTGGCCGCCCGTCACTGGACGCCGCAGCGCTACGGCGAGTTCGTCGGACAGGCCCTCGTGGACGCGCTGCTGCCCTGACAGCGCCGCCTCGGCCAGGGTGCGACATCACCCCCGCGGGCGGGTATGGCTATCTCGCTGGGCAGCGCAGCCGGGTCGTTCGACTCGATGCAGCTCGACCGGTCCGCGGAGGACGCAAGCGCAACGAGACGGGAGATCAGATGGCCAAGACGGTGGTAGTGACCGGCGCCAGCGGTGGCATCGGGCGAGCGAGCGCGATCGCCTTCGCCGAACGCGGTGACACTGTCGCGCTGCTCGCCCGCGGCGAGAAGGGTCTGGCCGGCGCGGCTCGTGACGTCGAGCAGGCGGGCGGCCGGCCCTTGGTCATCCCGTTGGACGTGGCCGATTCTGCGGCGGTGTTCGCCGCCGCGGAGCGCGTCGAGGCCGAATGCGCGCCGATCGATGTATGGGTGAACGTCGCGTTCAGTTCGGTGTTCGCGCCGCTCGCCCAGATCAAGCCGGAGGAGTTCCGCCGGGTGACCGAGGTCAGCTACCTGGGTTACGTGTACGGGACGATGGCCGCCCTGAAGCACATGCGGCCACACGACAGCGGCACGATCGTCCAGGTCGGGTCGGCGCTGGCCTACCGCGGCATCCCGTTGCAGAGCGCGTACTCCGGGGCCAAGCACGCGATCCAGGGCTTCCACGAGGCGCTGCGGTGCGAACTGCTGCACGACAAGAGCAATGTCCGCGTGACGATGGTGCAGATGCCCGCCGTCAACACTCCGCAGTTCTCCTGGCTGCTGTCCCGGTTGCCCAGGCACGCCCAGCCAGTCGCCCCTATCTATCAGCCCGAGCTCGCCGCGCGTGCTGTGGTCTTCGCCGCTGAGCACCCGAAGCGACGCGAGTATTGGGTCGGCGCCAGCACGATGGCGACGCTCGCGGCCAATGCCGTGGCACCCGGCCTGCTCGATCGCTACCTGGCTCGGACGGGGATGAAGGCGCAGCAGACCGAGGATCCGCAGGACCCGGCCGCCCCCAAGAACCTGTGGCATCCCGCCGACGGGCCAGATGGGGAGGACTTCGGCCCGCACGGGGAGTTCGACGCGCAGTCGCACAGCTGGGATCCGCAACTCTGGGCTTCGCAGCACCACGCCACGTTCGGTCTGGCCGCCGCTGCGATTGCGGCAGGGGGATTCTTGCGCCGGCGGCGCGGCTGAGTCCGGCCGCAGTGCGACGGAGCGACAGCCCAGGACGTCATTTCCGAGACGTTGCCTCGTCGCGTGGCGAGGATGGTTCGACAGGCCGGACGCGCCCCGGCCGTGGCTGCTCGTCGTCGCCGTTGCACCATCGCGCACCCGCAGCCGAGGTGAGGTAGTCAATTTTGTCGGTATATCCAATTCACGGATCGGGGCACGCTGTCGGCGCGTGCGGATTACGTCGAAAATGATTCCGTCGAATGTTAGAAGAGTTCAGTGCTGGGTAAATTGGATAATGCTGGTGCTTCAATTCCAGCGTCGATCGGCGGTTGCGGCCAAGGGGGCTCGAATGATCGTTTTGCATCCCGACCCCTTACGACCAGCCTCGCTGCTCACCGTGGCGCCGTCCTAGACGCGCTGGCGACCGACGGTCCGGAACTGACGTGACCGCTGGTGGCTCGGTGGCTGAGCTTGGTGCTGACGTGCTCCCCCCGATCGCGTCAGCCCCTCCGGCC
>JALYVG010000024.1 GCA_030853345.1 Actinomycetota bacterium
CAACAGGTCCACCGGCGCGAGAAGGATCGCCTTCATCAGCTCGGCCGGAGTCATCGACGTCGTGCCGGGCGTGATCCCCAGGGCCGTCGCGGCCTCAGGGGAGATCGGCACCGACTTCGCGGCGCGGTCGTAGACCCCACCACCGGCGCTGATGAGCGTGGTGTCGTAGTCCGCCCACGACGAGCGCGGCAGCGCGTACAGCCGTGACCGCTCCTCGAAGCCGCGGCCGGGATCGGGGTCCGGGTCGAGGAAGACGTGCCGGTGGTCGAAGGCGGCGATCAGCCGGATGTGCCGCGACAGCAACATGCCGTTGCCGAAGACGTCACCGGACATGTCGCCGATGCCGACGACGGTGAAGTCCTGCACCTGGGTGTCGATGCCCAGTTCGCGGAAGTGGTACTTCACCGACTCCCACGCACCACGGGCGGTGATTCCCATTGCCTTGTGGTCGTATCCCACCGAGCCACCCGAGGCGAACGCGTCCCCCAGCCAGAAGCCGTAGTCCATCGCTATCTCGTTGGCGATGTCACTGAACTTCGCGGTCCCCTTGTCGGCAGCCACCACCAGGTAGGGGTCGTCGCCGTCGTACCGGCGGGTTTGCGGCGGCGCGACAATCCGTTGCACGCCGGCGGACTCGCCCTTGGTCTCGATGACGTAGTTGTCGGTGAGATCGAGCAGGCAGGCGATGAACGTGCGGTAGCAGGCGATGCCCTCGGCCAGCCACGCGTCGCGGTCCTCCGACAGCGGCTTACGGGACGAGATCTGCAGGCCGCCGGTGTCGCTGGAGGCCTTGACCACAAACCCGCCCTTAGCGCCGGTGGGCACAATCACCGCGTTCTTCACCATTTGCGCCTTGACCAGACCGAGGATCTCCGTGCGGAAGTCCTCGCGCCGGTCCGACCAGCGCAGGCCACCGCGGGCCACCGAGCCGAAGCGCAAGTGAACGCCCTCGACGCGGGGTGAGTACACCCAGATCTCGTAGCGGGGACGCGGCTCGGGCAGGTCGGCAATCCGGCGCGGGTCGAGCTTCACGGCCAGGGCGGTGCGCCGATTGCCCTCGTGGTCTGTCCGGTACGCGTTCGTGCGCAGGGTTGCGCCGATGAGTCCGAGCAGCGAGCGCAGGATGCGGTCCTGGTCGAGGCTGGCCACGCCGGCCAGCTGCGCCTCGATGGCCTCGACCATGCTGGTCTCGCCATCCGGGCCAGCCCCGCCACTGGGGCTGGAGGTCCCGCCGACAACGGGGGCGTTCCCGTCCAGGGAGGTCACCGGGGCCTGCCCCTCGTGGACGGGGTCGAACCTCGACTCGAACAGGGCGACGAGGCCCAGCGCGATGGACGGGTTGTCGACGAGCGCCTGCTCGATGTAGCCCTGGCTGAACGTGGTGCCGGCCTGGCGAAGGTATTTCGCGTACATCCGCAGCGTGTTGGCCTGCCACCAGGTCATCCCGGTGCGCACCACCAGAGCGTTGAAACCGTCCTGCTCGATCTGGTCGCGCCAGAGCAGGCCCAGCGCGTCGATGACGTTCGCGGCGCACTGCTCGTCGAAGTTGATTGCGGGGGGCAGCCGCAGGCCGAAGTCATAGATCCACGCGTCGTCGCCGCCCCCTAACTCGAGTTGATAGGGCCGCTCGTCGAGGACCTCGATACCCATCTGGGTGAAGATCGGCAGCGCCCGGGCCAGCGAGACCGACTGCCCGGTGCGGAACACCTTCAGCCGGCGGTCGGCGACGTCGTCCTCGTGTGGCACATAGAGGTCGAAGCCGAGCCCGTCCTCGATCGGCAGGCTCTCAAGCCGGGTCAGGTCACGGGCGGCGGTGTCCGGGGCGAAGTCCTCCTTGTAGGCCTCGGGTAGAGCGGTCGCGTACTTGCGCAGCACACGCTCGGCGCCGTCATCGCCCATCCGCAGGGTGAGCAGGTCGGCCAGGTCATCGGTCCACCGGCGGGTCACCTTGGCCACTTCGGCCTCGACGCTGGGCCGGTCCGGCGACGGCGGCTGGGTGCCCGGGCGCAGCGCGATCAGGTACTGCATGCGGGCCAGGTTCAGCTCGACGATGCGGTCATCGCGGCCGATGATCTCTCCCGGCCAGTGCTTGTTGATGACCGCGGTGACCCGGCGCCGTGTCTCGGGCCCGAAGCGGTCGGCTGGGAAATAGACGAGCACGCTGACGAAGTCGCGGTTGAGGTGGATGCGGCCGAACACGCCCACCGTGCCGTTCTCGGCGCGGTCGACGACGAGCTGGGCCAGGCGCAGCAGGTCGGCGGTGGGCGCTTCCAGCAGTTCATCGCGGGGCAGGGTGCGGATGGCAGCGAGCAGGCCGCGCCCGGTGTGGCTGTCGGCGCGCACCCCCGATCGCAGCAGGATCTCGGCGATCCGCCGCCGCACCACCGGAACCCGACCGACGGTGCCGTCCTCGGCGTGGGTGATCAGTCCGAGGAAGACGTGCATCATCTGCGGGCCGCGTCCGGTGGCGGGGGTGACGACGGTGACGCAGTCGAAACGCACCGAGCGACGCACCGTGGACACCAGCGGCGATTTGAAGATCACCAGGGGTGCACCGCTGCGGTAGGCCGGCAGCAGCTCCAGGGGCGAGATCCGGGCCTCGCCGCGCAGCACCCCCTGGGCGTCGTCGTGGGCATGCTGGGCGAGCGGGCCGGCCAGGTCGTTGGCCGAGTACGCAGCGTGACCCAGGATCATGTAGTTGCCGTCGGCCAGCCAGCGCAGCAGCGCGCCGGCCTCCGCACTGGTCTCACGGTCGAACTCGCCAGGGTCGGCGGTGAGCTCGTCCGCCAGCTCGCGGATGAGGGCGTACATGGCCGGAGCGTCAGCCACCGCGTGCTGGACGTCAGCCAGGATCCGGCGCAACTCGGTCTCCAGCCCCGGCCAGTGCGCTGGGTCGAGCTTGTCGATCTCGATGTGCATCCAGGACTCGACGGTGGCACCGGCCGGCACGTCGGCGTTGTCGTCGATGTCAAAAACCATGGTGAGCCGACCGGCCGCGTCGCGGGCCACGACGAGCTGTGGGTGCAGGACCCGAGCCACCGGGGTGCCACAGCGGTCCAGTTCGGCGCGCACCGAATCCACGAGGTACGGCGCATCGGCCGTGATGATCTCGATCGAGGTCGTGTCGGCGTCGACGTCGTGGACCCGCAACAGGATCTCACCGGGCGAGCGCGCAACGCCGAAGGCGAGACTGTCCTCGGCGAGCGTGCCCAGCGTGTTGCCGGAGCGGCCGGGCAGTTGGCTGGACGCATGCGCGAGATATCGCCGCGCGAAGACGTCGGGGTCGACGCTGCCGGCGATCTCGGTACCCGGGTGGGTGTCGGTCATCTGCTCAGTCACCTCGTTGTGACGTGCCCGCGTCGGGCGGGCAGGGCTCATCCTTTCACTCGCTGCCAGGATGTGAGGATGAGCCTGCCCGATTCCGCGCGGCCGCGGCCGCTACCCACGAGTGCCTCCTACGCCATCACGGTGCGCTTGTACGCCGCGCCGTCCGCCGCGGTAGTCGGGGTACTGGCCACCACCGTCGGTGCGGCGGGCGGCCTGGTCACTGCGATCGACGTGAGCGACTCGCGCTCGGACCGGATCACGATCGACGTCACCTGTTCGGCGTCCAACGGCGAGCACGCGGCCGAGATCGTCGAGGCGATCCGGGCGGTCAACGGCGTCACGGTGCACCGGGTCAGTGACCGGACGTTCCTGCTGCACCTCGGCGGCAAGATCAGCGTCGAGTCCAAGGTGCCGCTACGTACCCGCGATGACCTGTCGATGGCCTACACGCCGGGTGTCGGGCGGGTGTCGCTCGCCCTCGCAGAGCACCCCGAGGACGTTGCCAAGTTGACGATCAAGGGCAACTCGGTGGCCGTGGTCACCGACGGCTCGGCGGTCCTGGGCCTGGGAAACCTCGGCCCCGGCGCGGCGCTGCCGGTAATGGAAGGCAAGTGCGCCCTGTTCAAGCGCTTCGCCAACATCGACGCCTGGCCGATCTGTCTCGATACCCAGGACACCGACGAGATCGTGCGGATCGTGCGCGGCATCTCACCGGGCTTCGGAGGAATCAACCTCGAAGACATCTCCGCCCCGCGCTGCTTCGAGATCGAGCGACGGCTGCGAGCCGACCTCGACATCCCGGTGTTCCACGACGACCAGCACGGCACCGCGATCGTGGTGCTGGCCGCCCTGACGAACGCGCTGCGGTGCGTCGTCAAGCCGCTGGCCGGCGCACGGATCGTAGTAGCCGGCGGCGGCGCGGCGGGCACCGCCATCGTGACGCTGCTGCTCGCGGCGGGGGCCGGGCACGTCCTGGTGTGGGACCGCGAGGGGATCCTGTCGCCGTCGGACGAGTCGCTGAACCCATCGAAGAAGGCTTTGGCGCAGATGACGAACCCGGCCGGGGTGACCGGCGACCTGCATGACGCACTGCGCGGCGCGGACGTGTTCATCGGCGTGAGCGCGCCGGGCGTGCTGCCCGCCGCCTGGATCTCCGACATGGCCGCCAGCCCCGTCGTGTTCGCCCTGGCCAACCCCGATCCAGAGGTGGACGTCGACGCTGCGCAGCCGCTGTCCGCCGTCCTCGCGACCGGACGCAGCGACTACCCGAACCAGATCAACAACGTTCTCGCGTTCCCTGGCGTGTTCCGTGGCCTGCTCGACGCCCGCGCCCGAGAGGTGACGATCCCGATGCTGATCAGTGCCGCCTCCGCGTTGGCGCACTGCGTATCCGACGACGCGCTCAACGCCACGTATATCGTCCCGAGCGTCTTCGATCCTGCGGTGCCGACCGCCGTCGCCGCGGCGGTCCGCGAGGCGGCGACGGGCAGCCCGAGCACGCGCCACGGACCGGAGTAACCGAATCGAGACCGCTATCGCAGAACGGCCAGGGGGCTTCGCCGCGTCCGTTAGGCAGGTTCTCGAGCGGGAGGTTCATCGTGAGGCGGATGCTCAAGGCGACAGGCGCGGTGGCGGTGGGCGTGGTGCTGCTGGCTGGGTGTTCGCAGTCAGATCTCGGCACGGCGGGCAGCACCGCCGGGGACGCCGTCCAGCGCGCGACGGCGAACGGGGCCGGCGCGTCGGCCCCGAAAGGCACGGTCGACCGGGTCGTGCCGGGTGTGCCGGGCGGACGACCTGACCAAGCCAACCGGGCCGACAAGGTCAAGGTGCCGCTGGCCGGCGACGCGCTGATCCGCACCGCCGACCAGGTGGTCGAGGTTGCCCATGACTCCGACGTGGCAGCCTGCGCCAACCGGGCCGCACAGATCGCCACTGCCGCCGGTGGCTCGGTGTATGCCGACGAGCGCACGTCCGGCACCAAGCCGAGCGCCGCATTGACCTTGAAGGTGCCGGGCCCCGCGCTCATGCGGGTGATGAATGACCTGGCGGCACTGGGCACGGAACTGTCCCGGCACTCCACCAGCCAAGACGTCACGGGCGAGGTAGCCGACGTGAACTCCCGGGTAACGAGCGCGCAAGCCAGCATCGACCAGTGGCGGTCGTTGCTCAGCCAGGCGACCAAGCTCGGCGACATCATCTCGCTGGAGAGCCAGCTGTCCCAGCGCGAAGCCGACCTGGAGGCACTGCAGGCCCAGCAGCGCTCGCTCGCCTCGCGGACAGCGATGGCGACCCTGACCGTGAACCTGAGTAAGGCGTCGCCGGGGACGGCGGCGCACACGAAGAATCACGACAAGGCCGGTTTCCTCGGCGGACTACAGCGTGGGTGGCACGCCTTCACTCATGTCACCAGCGCGGTGGCCACCGCAGTAGGGGCGGCGCTGCCGTTCCTCGGGCTCGGCCTGCTGCTCGTCGGTGCCGTGCTGCTGGTGCGCCGACGGGTGCGCCACGCGGTGCCTCCGGTGATCGCCCCAGCCGACCCTGCCTGATCGCCCTAGCTCTCTCCTCCCGTGCGGACCCCTCGCTGGCTGCCCTGCCCCTTCAGCCGCCGTCATCAGCCACGGTCTTCAGCCGCCGTCTTCCGCCGCCCCGTTCAGCTGCCCCCTTCAGGTGGCTCCTTCAGGTGGGTCCTTCAGGTGGCTCTTCAGGTGGCTCCTTCAGGTGGCTCCTTCAGGTGCCCCGTTCAGGTGGGTCTTCAGGTGCCCCGTTCAGGTGATCAACTCGCGTTCGGTGAGCGAAAAGACGCCAGAACGCGCACCACACGCGAGTTGATCAGCGACCCACTCCTGTCCACAACCGGGCGGTGTCATCCACAGCCGCCGGCCGGCAGTGGGCGGCGGCCGGTGCACGGAGGCGTACCGCTGCGACCGACGTCAGCCGTCGCACACCCTGAAGACGGACGAGCTGCAGGGCGCGGGACTCGATCAACTCGCGTTCGGTGAGCGAAAAGACGCCAGAACGCGCACCAGACGCGAGTTGATCAGCGACCCACTCCTGTCCACACCCGGGCGTGTCATCCACAGTCGCCGGCCGGCGGTGGACCGAGACGTGCCGCGCGTTTCACCATCGCAGGGTGGAATTGCCTGTCTGGCTCGACGATCTCGTTCCGCTGCTCGACCCCACCGCGCCGGCGCGCGTGCTCACGTTGCGTGAGGCCGAGGCGCTCGGCTACCCGTTCCATGTTGTCCGGCGCCGGGTGCGGCGCGGGCGATGGCTGCGTCTCGCGCCAGGGGTGTACTGCACGGCCCCGCCGGCTGGGCGGATCGATCACCTGATTGCTGCTGCAAAGCACGGCGGCCCAGCCGCAGTCGTTTCCGGGACCGCCGCCCTACGCGAATACGGCGTCCGCGCCGCACCACTCCCGCGGCATGAATTGGTCTTGGTGCCCCTCAGCTCGGGCGCTCGCAGTCACGGCCGCATCACGGTGCGCCGTACCCCGAACCTGCCCGCCGCCTGTGCCCGGCCCGGACCGGCCTTGGCACCGTTAGCCAGAGCGACGGTTGATCATGCCCGCGGGTTGACTCGTCTCGATGACGTCCGTGCGGTCGTGGCCGAAGTCGTGCAGCGAAATCTCGTCGATGTCGACCAGCTGTGGACGGAGACTGAACTCGGCGCCCGGAACGGCCGAGCGCTGGTGCGGCAGGCGGTGCTCGAGGTGACGGCCGGGTCGCGGTCGGCGCCTGAGGCGCAGGCCGCCTGCCTGCTCACCGTGGCGGGCCTCGGCCCATTCGAACAGAACCCACATCTGGTGATTGCCAGCCGCGACTACTACCCGGACTTCTTTTGGCGGTCACTGCGCGCCATCCTGGAGATCGACAGTTTCGAACACCATTTCAATAGACAGGACTGGCAGGGCACCCTCGAACGCCATTTCGCGTTGGAGGCGGCCGGCTTCTCCGTCATCCACGTCCCGCCGTCGGCACTGGCCGACGGGGCGACCTTTGTCTCTCAGGTCCGGGTCTGGCTGGCCGCCCGCCGCGGTGATCAACTCGCGTCCGGTGCCTGATTTCGACGCCGTTCGCTCACCAGACGTGAGTTGATCACCGAGAGTCACCCATCGGCAGCGCGAGAGCAGCGGACGAGCAGCGCGAGAGCAGCGCACGAGCAGCGCGAGAGAAGCGGCAGGCGTCAAGTCCCTGGCCGGGCGGCAGACGGGTGGCCTCAGGTTGGAATGGCTCCGACGAGGTCCCGGGCAGCCGCCAGCATGCGGTCGTTCTCCTCGGCGGAGCTGATCGTGATCCGCGCGCCGTGGCCCGCGAAGGCGCGCACGATCACGTCGCGTTCCTCGCAGCCAGCGGCCCACTCGGTGGTGTGCTCACCCAGCGGGAGCCAGAAGAAGTTGGCCTCGCTCGGCGGCACCTGGTAGCCCATGTCGCGTAGTTCGGTGCACACCCGCGTGCGCTGCGTGACGATCTCGGCGACCCGCGCGAGCAACTGCGCCTCGGCCTCGGGCTCGAGGCTGGCCAGGGCGGCCTGCTGGGCCACCGTCGTCACCGCGAACGGCACCTGGGTCTGTCGTAACGCCTTCGTCACCGCGGGGTCGCCGGCGATTGCGTAGCCGACCCGCAGGCCGGCCAGCCCGTATGCCTTGGAGAACGTCCGGAGCACGACCACGTTGGCGAACCGGTCGAGCAGGGTCAGCCCGTCGGGCACGTCCGAGTCGGTGACGAACTCGCGGTACGCCTCGTCCAGTACGACGGGCACGTCAGGCGGGACGCTGCGCAGGAAGGTGAGCAGTTCCGCGCGGCGTACCGCGGTGCCCGTCGGGTTGTTCGGGTTGCAGACGAAGATCAGCCTGGTCTTGCCGGTGACCCGCGCCGCCATCTCCTCGAGGTCGTGGACGTAGTCGCGCAGCGGCACCTGTATCGACGAGGCACCACTGATCGCGGTCAGGATCGGATAGGCCTCGAACGAGCGCCACGCATAGAGCACCTCCTCGTCGGCGTCGACGGCGGCCTGCGCCAACTGGGTGAGCAGCGACACCGCGCCACAGCCGACAGCGACCTGCTCGTCGGCGACGCCGTACTTCGTGGCAAGAGCGCTGGTCAGCGCAGTGGAGTTGCTGTCCGGGTAGCGGTTCACGGTGCCGGCCGCCTCGGCGATCCTGGCCAGCACATGCGGCAGCGGCGGATAGGGCGTCTCGTTGCTGGCCAGCTTGATAGCGCCCGGGATGTTGCGGCCCGGGACATAGCTGGGCAGCGTCGCCAGGGTGTCCCGCAGTCGGACGCTCATTGTGTCTCCGTTCTGCCCTCGCGCGGCTTGTAACGCTCGACTCGAGCCTTGCGGCCCTTGATCAATGTGGCCTGCAGCGCCGCGATGACCTCGTCGGCGGAAGAGTCCGGGATCTCGACGATGGAGAACTTGTGGGTGATCTCGATGGCCCCGATCTGGCGTCCGGACAGGCTCGACTCGTTCGCGATGGCGCCGACGAGATCCTGGGGCCGGATCTTCGCGGCGTGGCCCAGGCCGACGAACAGCCGCGTGGTGGGCCCGCTGTCGGCCAACCGGGCCTTGGCCGGCTTGTCCCGCGCGCGAGTAGGCGGGCGCGATGTCTCCCGGGAGGACTCCCGCGTCTCCCTCGGGGTGACGACGTCGGGGATCTCGTCCTCGGCCTCGACCGTTCCGCCGGCCTCGTGCGCGAGTTTCACCGCCGCGAGCGCGACCTGCATGAGGTCGAAGTCGTCAGTGAGGGTGTCGACGACCACGCGGTACTGCTCGTAGTCGTCCTCGAGTAGCGTCTCGTGCAGCGCCGAGCGGGTCAGCTCGAGCCGGCGCGAACGCAGGTCGGCCACGGTGGGTAGCTTCTCCACGCTGATGCTCTGCTTGGTGGCTCGCTCGATCGTTTTGAGCAGCCGGTGCTGGCGGGGCTCGACCAGGGTGATCGCCACGCCTCCGCGCCCGGCCCGGCCGACCCGGCCGATACGGTGCACGTAAGCGTCCGGGGCGGAGGGCACGTCGTAATTGACGACGTGGGTGAGCTGGTCGATGTCCAGGCCGCGTGCGGCCACGTCGGTGGCCACGAGCAGTTCCGCGGCGCCGCTGCGTACCCGCTGCATGACACGGTCGCGCTGGTCCTGGGTCATGCCACCGTGCAGCGCCTCGGCCCGGTAGCCGCGGGCCGTCATCGTCTCGCTGAGCGTGTCGACCTCTTCGCGGGTGCGGCAGAACACCAGCGCCGCCGTCGGTGACTCGACGTCGAGCAGTCGCCCGAGCGCACCGGCCTTGTGCGCACGGGGCACCAGATAGGCCACTTGGCGCACCAGCGACGCCTGGGAGGACGTGCTCTCGCGGCGGATGTGTACCCGCACCGGGTCGTCGAGGTAGCGCTTCACCAGGCCGTTGATGCGCGAGGGCATGGTGGCCGAGAACAGCACGGTCTGCCGCTCGTCGGGGACCGCCTGCAGGATCGCCTCGATGTCCTCGGCGAAGCCCATGTCGAGCATCTCGTCGGCCTCGTCGAGCACCACGACCTGCAGCTCGTCCATCTTCAGCGTGCGGCGGCTGAGGTGGTCGATCGCGCGGCCGGGGGTGGCCACGACGACGTCGATGCCGGCCTCCAACGCCCGGATCTGACGCAGGATCAGCTGGCCGCCGTAGATCGGCAGCACGCGGGCGCCCAGCTCGCGCCCGTAACGGTGGATCGCCTCAGCCACCTGGATGGCCAGCTCACGCGTCGGGACGAGCACGAGCGCCTGCGGGTGCCGCCGGCCCCGGGTAAGCCGCTGCAGCAGTGGCAGGGCGAACGCAGCCGTCTTGCCGGTGCCGGTGGCCGCCTGCCCCAACAAGTCGCGCCCGGCCAGCAGCGGGGGGATCGTCTCGCGCTGGATGGGTGTTGGCTCCTCGTAGCCCAGGGCGTCCAGGGCCCGCAGCAATTCCGGGCGCAGCGCTAAGTCGGCGAAGCTGGCTGCCTCCTGCTCGACGTCAGCCTCGGCGGGCGGGGATTCAGTCACGCCGTCAAGCCTCTCACTCCGGCTGCTCCCGTCTTCGACCCCGCCAGCGCCGTTAACTGGGGCTCCCAGCGACGCTGGCGGGGTCAAAGACGAGGCGGTCAGAGGTTGCCGCGCAGATCCTGCTCGCGCTCGATCGCCTCGAACAGCGCCTTGAAGTTGCCCTTGCCGAAGCCCAGCGACCCGTGCCGTTCGATGAGCTCGAAGAACACCGTCGGGCGATCGCCCACCGGCCGGGTGAAGATCTGCAGGAGGTAGCCGTCCTCGTCGCGGTCGACCAGGATGTTGCGGGCCTTGAGCTCCTCGATGGACACCCGGACGTGCCCGATGCGCTCGCGCAGTTCCGGGTCGTCGTAGTACGAATCCGGGGTCTCGAGGAACTCCACGCCGCGGGCGCGCATCTCGTCGGTGCTGCGCAGGATGTCGTTGGTGGCCAAGGCGATGTGCTGACATCCCGGGCCGTCGTAGAACTCGAGGTACTCGTCGATCTGGCTCTTGCGCTTGCCCAGCGCCGGCTCGTTGAGCGGGAACTTGACCCGGTGGTTGCCGTTGGCGACCACCTTGGACATCAGCGCCGAGTACTCGGTCGCGATGTCGTCACCGACGAACTCGGCCATGTTCACGAAACCCATGACGCGGTTGTAGAAGTCGACCCACTGATCCATGCGGCCGATCTCGACGTTGCCCACGCAGTGGTCGACCGCCTGGAACAGCCTCTTGGCCGGTGGGGTCATCGTCGAGGCGCGCTCGACGTAGCCGGGCAGGTACACGCCGTCGTAACCGGACCGGTCGATCAGCGTGTGCCGGGTCTGGCCGTAGGCGGCGATGGCCGCGAGGCGGACCGTGCCGTGCTCGTCGCTGATGTCGTGCGGCTCGTCCAGGATCGTCGCGCCCTGCTCACGGGCGTGGGTAATGCACTTGTCGACGTCGGGTACCTCGAGGGCCAGGTCGACGACACCGTCGCCGTGTGCGCGGTGATGATCGGCGTACGGACTGTCCGGGGCGACCGCCCCGATGATGACGAAGCGCGCCGAGCCGGCCTTCAGCACGAACGCCTTGTGGTCGCGGTTGCCCGTCTCAGGGCCGGAGTAGCCGATGAGCGTCATGCCGAACGCGTGCTGGTAGTAGTGCGCGCTCTGCGAGGCGTTCCCCGAGACGAAGACCACTGCGTCCATAGCCGTGACCGGGAACGGGTCCTTGGCTTCGTCGTACTCGACCAAGCCGACCAGTTGCTTGAGCCGCTCTATGGTGAGATCTGCCGCGCGTTCGTCCGGGGTCAGTTCGACGGAGGTCATGCACACAGACTATGACGTCAACTCCGGACGGCCCCCACCGCGGCAACCACCGCAAATGCCGCGAACAGGACGCCAGCCACCCGGTGCACCATCCGTACCGGCACCCGACGCAGGATCAGCCGTCCCGCGACGACCGCGATCGCGGCCACCACCGTGAGCGCCACCCAAGCCCCGAGGCCGACCGCCACGGGGTTGCCCAGGCGCGCGGCCAGCGCTGCGCTCGCCAGTTGAGACGCATCACCCCATTCGGCCGCGAAGATCACGCCGAACGAGGTCAGCGCCACCTGCCAGAACGGAGCGGCCGCGCGCGCGGCGTGCTGCTCGAGGTCGACCTGCTCGACTTCGGCGAAGCCCTCGCGCAGCAACAGCACAGCGCCGATCCCGAACAGCACCGCGACCGCGGTCTCGACTGCCCACCGCGGCAGCAGGTGCAGCAGTCCGCCGGCGGTGACCGCGATGACGCTCTGCACTGCGAACGCGGCGGCCACCCCGAGAAGTACTGGACGAGGTCGGTATCGCGTCGACAGCACGAGCGTCGCCACGAGGGTCTTGTCGGGCAGTTCGACCAGCAGGACCACGGCAAAGGCGATGACGGCGGCGCTCAGCGAATGCGGCACTCAGTGATGGTGCCGGGACGCCGAGCGAGCCGCGACGCGGGGGGCGTCCGGCTCGCGGGTGGCGGGTGGCGGGTGGCGGGTGGCGGGTATGCCTACGCCTTGCCACCGACTCGTCGGCCGTGTCCTGCCGCCCGACGGGTCATCGCGGCCCTAGCCTGACAGCGATGACAACTTACGTCGCCGTGTTCGCCATGGTGCTCGGCTACGTCGCGCTCGTCGCGGCGTACTGCGCGCTGCGCACCCTGGCCCGGCTGCGGCGGGCGACCTCGGTGTTGGCCCGCGGCAGTCGCACCGCGCGGGGCAAGGAGTCGTTGATCGAGGCGACGGAGCGGCACGCCGCCCAGACCGCGGCACTAGCGGCGCAGGTCACTGAATTGCGTGACTACGTCGACGTGACCTGCGCCCAGACGATCGTGTCGGCGCGGGCCGAGCGGGCGAGCGCATCCGATGCAGTGCGCAATATCGCCTTGGTGCGCTACGACGCGTTCTCCGACATCACCGGACGGATGTCGTTCTCATTGGCGTTGCTCGACGAGCGCGGTGACGGCGTGGCGATAAGTGCGATAGCCGGCCGCACCGACACCCGCGTCTACGCCAAGGGCGTCGCCGCCGGTAAGGGCGAACACGAGCTCTCGCCCGAGGAGAGCCAAGCGGTCGCAGCGGCCCTGCACAAGGAGCGCGGCGGCTTGCTCAAACGCAAAGCCAGTTAATGCCTTTGCTGAGTGGTGCCGTTCGCGTTGACTGGTGCGCTCCATCGCAGCACTCAACCGGTAGCGCACCACTCGACGGAGGGGCGGGGCTCGCGAGATGACCACGCTCGCCTTCCTCGGACCCGAGGGCACATTCGCCCATGCCGCGCTGCGGGACCTGCCCGCGGCACAGGGTGCGACGCTGCTTCCCACAGCCAACGTGACGCTGGCGATCGACGCGGTCCGGGCAGGCGGGGCCGACGGTGCCCTCGTGCCACTGGAGAACTCCGTCGAAGGCGCCGTGCCGGCCACGCTCGACGAATTGGCCAACGGCGCACCGCTGATCATCGCCGAGGAGACCTACCTGCATGTCGCGTTCGAACTGATGGCCCGGCCGGGCACTGCGCTGGCCGATATAGACACCGTCGCCACGCATCCGCACGCCGAGGCCCAGGTACGCCGCTGGCTGCTGTCCAACCTGGCCCAGGCCCGCGTCGCGCTGGTCGGTTCGACGGCCGGTGCGGCTCAGGCGGTAGCGGTAGGGGAATACGCCGCCGCCGTCGGGGCGGCCGTCGCCGGCGAACTGTACGGGCTGGACGTCATCGCTCACGACATCGCCGACAACGCCGGAGCGGTGACCCGCTTCGTCCTGCTCACCCGGCCAGCACCACCCGCCCCACCGACCGGCAACGACCGCACCACTTTGGTCGCCTACCTACCAGCGGGAGGCCACCACGCCGGCGCCCTGCTGGAGATCCTCACCGAGTTCGCCTCCCGCGGCATCAACCTGACCCGCATCGAGTCCCGCCCGACCAAGGGCGGTATCGGCCAGTACTGCTTCTCTATCGACTGCGAAGGCCACATCGACGACGAACGGGTCGGCGACGCGATCGCCGCGCTGCATCGAATCTGCGGCGACGTCCGTTACCTGGGTTCCTACCCTCGTCGCGACGGCGTGCAGGGCCAGGCGCCGACCGGACGGACCGATGCGGACTTCGTCGGCGCCCGGGAGTGGCTGCGCCAGGTTCGCCGGACCGGCCAGAGTTGACGGCTCAGGCAGCCAGCCGCGGTTCGGTGCCACAGCACCAGTGGGCGGACCGCGAGCGCGCTCTGCGCGATAAGGACATACCGGCCAGGACCGTTCTGCGGGGGCCGTGCAACAGGTCGGTGACGGTCCGCGGCATGATCTCCCCGCACCACGCTCATATGGCTAGGCTCGGTGGCCTTCACAGTGTGGCTACGAGCGCACGACACCGCTGCGGACAGGGTTGTCCGCCGAGAAAGGACGACATGGCGTTCTCACGGAGCACGACCGGCAAGGCGCTGGCCATCATGGCCGCGGTTCTGCTTGCCGTATCGCTGGCCGCATGCGGCTCGAAAAAGAAGTCCGGGGGCGGCGGCGGCGGGAGCTCGTCGAGCAAGCCGATCACGGCGGGCACCACGGACCAGGTCGTGGCCCTCGACCCGGCCGGCTCGTACGACTTCGGTTCGCTCATGCTCGAAGTCAACGTGTACCAGTTCTTGATGCAGGTACCGGCTGGCAAGAAGAGCCCGGAACCGGACGCCGCGGAGAGTTGCTCGTTCACCCAGCCCACCGAATACACCTGCAAGATGAAGAGCGGGCTCAAGTTCTCGAACGGGGACCCACTCACCGCAGCCGACGTGGCGTTCTCCTACAAGCGGGTCGTGAAGATCAACGACCCCAACGGCCCGGCTTCGCTCATCGGGAACATGACCGACGTCAAAGCCACCGACCCGTCCACCGTTGTCTTCACGCTGAAGAACGCGAATGACCAGACCTGGCCGCTCGTGCTCGGCACGTCGGCCGGCCCGATCGTCGACAGCAAGATCTTCCCCGCGGACAAGGTGCTGCCCGACGACAAGGTCATCGGCTCGGGCCCGTATGCGCTGGCCACCTATAACAAGAACCAGCTGGTTTCGCTCAAGGCCAATTCCAACTACTCCGGTCCGAACAAGCCGAAGTCCAGCACTTTCACGCTGAAGTACTACACCCAGGCGTCAAACCTGAAGTTGGACATCCAGCAGGGATCGATCGACGTCGCGCTGCGCAGCCTTACCCCCACCGACATCGCCAGCCTGAAGAGCGCGAGCGGCGTCAAGGTGCTTACCGGCGCGGGTGGCGAGCTGCGTTACATGGTCTTCAATTTCAAGACGATGCCCGGAGGCACCGACGCCCAGAAGCTGGCGGTACGCAAGGCAATGGCGTTCTCGGTCGACCGCCAGGCGATCGCCGACAAGGTGTTCAAGGGCACCTACCAGCCCGCCTATTCGATGGTGCCGAACGGCATCGCCGATGCGACCGAACCGTTCAAGGACGAATTTGGTTCCACGCCGGACAAGGCCAAGGCCGCCGCGGCTCTGCAGTCAGGCGGAGTCAAGACGCCGGTGACCTTGAACCTGCAGTACACGCTGGGCCACTACGGTCCGGTGTCCGACCAGGAGTACAACGAGTTGAAGCGGCAACTCGAAGCGACCGGCCTGTTCAAGGTGAGCATCCAGTCGACGGAGTACCCGACCTACTCCAAGGAGCGGGTCAAGGACACCTACCCGATCTTCCAGCTCGGCTGGTTCCCTGACTTCGTCGATGCGGACAACTACCTGTTCAACTTCCTCAGTGAACAGAACTTCGTCCACGTGCACTACTGCGACGTCGGGGCGAAGAACCGGCCGTGCGACAAGGACGGTGTCCTGCCCCTGTTGACCACGGAGGAAACGAAGCCCGGCGCAGAGCGTCAGGCGGCCCTGTCACAGATCCAGAAGGTCCTGGCTACGGGCGAACTGCCGTATTTGCCGCTGCTCTCGGGCAATCAGGTAGCGGTCGTGCGCTCGAACGTCACCGGCGTCCAGGAAACGCTGGACCCGACCTATCTGATCCGGTTCTGGCTGTTCAGCAAGAGCTGATCCCGCTGTACGTGCTGCCAGTTGGCGCCGGGCTGCGCTCCCTTGATCGGGTGCGTATGCCCGGCGTCGTCGGCTGAACAGACTGGAAGGCCCCGATGGCCACCGCTATCAAGAGTTCCTCGGGTTCCCTGCGCACGTACCTGCTCACCCGCCTGCTTCTGATCATCCCGATGGTGTGGGTGCTGGTGACGCTGGTCTTTTTCGTCATGCGCGTGATCGGCGACCCCATCCAGTCGGCCTTCGGCGGACGACTGCCGCCGGATCAGATCGCGATCCGCAGGCATAACGCCGGGCTGGACAAGCCGCTGCTGTCGCAGTACTGGCACTATCTCCTCGGGGTGTCCCACGGGGACTTCGGCCAGGCGCTCACCGACAACCAACGGATCAGCCACCAGTTGATCGTCAAAGGCGCGGCCACGCTCGAGCTGTCCACGTGGGCCTTCCTCATTGCGCTGGCCCTGGGCATCCCGCTCGGGCGGTTCGCGGCCCGCTATCGCGACCGGCTGCCCGACGTGGGGTTACGGCTGTTCGCGGTACTTGCGTACGCGACGCCGGTATTCTTCCTGGGCCTGCTGTTCCAGTTGCTCTTCGCCGTCAAGCTGGGCTGGTTCTTCTCCTCGGGCCGAGCCAGCCCGGACATCGAACTGGGCATCACCGGCAGCAACGTTCCGCACGACACGCACATCTACATCCTCAATGCGCTGCTGTACGGCGACTCGAGCGACGTCAGCGACGTGCTGCGGCACACCGTGTTACCCGCGACGGTGTTGGGGCTGCTCGTCGGCGGTGTCTTCATCCGGCTGGTGCGGGTGAACCTGCTGCAGACGATGCGCTCGGACTACGTCGAAGCGGCGCGCGCCCGTGGCGTCCCAGAGCGACGGGTCATCCGCAAGCACGCGTTCCGCAACGCGCTGATCCCCGTGGTCACCGTCATGGGTCTGCAGGTAGCTGCGTTGCTCGCCGGATCGGTTCTGACCGAGGAGACTTTCGAGTGGCAGGGGATCGGCTACACGCTGGTCCATTACCTGTTGGCCCGCGACTTCATCGCGGTGCAGGGCATTGTCACCGCGATAGCCGTCATCGTTGCCTTCGTCAGCTTTCTCATCGACGTGATCACCGCCGTCGTCGACCCCAGAGTGAGGTACTGATGACCGCGTCCCTGCCCGAGCTGGAGCTGGCCGACGTCGAGGTCGGCGCTCGGCGCAGCCGGATCCCGGGCCTGAATGCGATGCGCGCGACGTCGGGATTCCAGCGCGGCATGCTGCTCGTCGGCGCGATCATCGTCGGGTTCTTTGCCATCCTCGCCGTGTTCGCGCCGTTGATCGCGCCTTATAGTTTCAACGATGCTTCCTCAGGCGGCGTCGACTTCAAGACCCTGCAGGCGCCGTCGGCCAAGCACTGGTTCGGCACGGCCGTCGGTGGTGAGGACGTGTTCTCCCAGGTCGTCTACGGGGCGCAGACCGCGCTCGAGGTCATCATCCTGGCCGTAGCCCTCTCGATCGTCGTTGGCGTTCCGATGGGTCTGATCTCGGGCTACTTCGGCGGCCGCCTCGACCGCGTGCTGGTGCTCTTGTCCGACGCGCTGTTCTCGTTCCCGTCGCTGCTGCTGGCCATCATCATCGTCATCTCGATCTCGAAAGGGTCGAGCAGCAAGACCGGCGGCATCCTCGCGGCCGCGGTGGCGATCACCGTCGTCTACGTGCCTCAATACTTCCGGGTGGTCCGCAACGCGACGGTGGCCACGCGCGAGGAGTCCTACGTCGAAGCGGCCCGTGCCCTCGGCGCCTCGCCGGTTGCCATCATGACCAGGTACGTGTTCGGCAACGTCGTCCAGACCGTCCCCGTCATCGCGACACTGAACGCCGGCGACGCGATCCTCACCCTGGCCGGGCTGGGCTTCCTGGGTTTCGGCATCGAACCCTCGTCCGGAGCAGAGTGGGGAAACGAGCTGCAGAAGGCGATATCCGACACGGCGGCCGGGATCTGGTGGACGGGGACGTTCCCGGGCGTGGCCATTGTGCTGATCGTGGTCGGCGTGACGCTGGTCGGTGAGAGTCTGAACGACGTGCTGAACCCGCTGTTGCGAACGACAAAGCTCGCCCAGGTCGTCCTGCCCGAGCGCGCACCGACCACTGGCGCGTCCGGGTGAGCGCCCCGGTCCTCGACGTCGGCGATCTGCGCGTCTGGTACGCCGGGCCGAACGGTCCGGTCCGGGCCGTCGACGGGGTGACTTTCTCGCTGCGGCCCGGCGAGGTGCTCGGGCTGGTCGGCGAATCAGGGTGCGGCAAGTCGACGCTCGGGCGTGGCCTGATGGGCTTGGTGCCGCGCGGGGCCGCGGTCGACGGCGACGTCACATTCGACGGCGGCGACCTACTCGCGCTGCCGAAGAAGGCGCGCGAGGCGATCCGCGGCGCCGGGATGGCGCTGATCTTCCAGGAGCCGATGACCAGGCTCGATCCGCTGATGAAGGTCAGTGAGCACTTCACCGAGGTGCTGCATGTGCACGAGCCGAAGCTTTCGAAGTCTGAGATCCGTGAGCGCGCGCTGGACGCACTGCGCTCGCTGGGCATCCCCCCGACCCGCTACGACAACTACCCGCACGAGTTCTCCGGTGGCATGCGGCAGCGCATCATGATCGCGCTGGCGCTGGCGCTGCGGCCGAAGTTCATCATCGCCGACGAGCCGACGACGGCGTTGGACGTCCTGGTCGAGGCGCAGATCCTGGGCATCCTCGCCGACATCCGCCAGACCTACGCGCCGGCGATCCTGCTGATCACGCACAACCTCGGCATCGTGGCCGAGGCATGCGATCGGGTCGCGGTGATGTACGCGGGGCGCATCGTCGAGCAGGGGCCGGTCCGTGACGTCTTCGCCCATCCACGCCATCCGTACACGCAGGCGCTCTTGCGCTCGACGATCTCGCTGAAAACCCAAGAACTCAATTCGATCCAGGGAGCCCCGCCCGATCTGGTCCGGCCACCGACGGGATGTCGCTTCCACCCCCGCTGTGAGCACGCGATGCAGGTATGCGTGGACAGATTGCCGCCCCTGATCGTCGAGGGAGTGCAGCAGGCGGAGTGCTGGTTGCTGGCCAGTGATCTGACCGAGGCGCAGCGCCGTCCCCTGCAACGTGAGGAGGTGCCTGTTGCTGACGAAGCCTGAACCGTTGGTCGTCGTGGATGATCTGCACGTCGAGTACGCCCTGCGCACGAACGCGGTGGCCCGGCTGCTCGGCAGTTCCTCCGGCACGGTGCGCGCCGTCGACGGGGTGAGCATCGAGTTGGCGCCGGGCGAGGTGCTCGGGCTGGTCGGCGAGTCGGGTTCGGGCAAGTCGACGCTCGGCCGCGCCCTGCTGGGGCTGGTTCACCCCGGCCGCGGGAGCATCATCTACCGCGGCCAGGAACTCGTCGGGATGTCCGAGAAGAAGCTGCGGCCGCTACGGCGCAAGCTGCAGATGGTGTTCCAAGACCCGCACGCGTCGCTGAACCCGTCCATGACGGTGGGCCGCGCGATCAGTGACGCGCTGCGCATCCACGGTTTGCACCCGGGCACCGAGCAGCGGCGCGCGGCCGTGGCGGCCGCCCTGGAACGGGTGGGGCTCGCGCCGGCGTCGCGGTTCATCGACAAGTACCCGGGTGAGCTGTCCGGCGGGCAGAAGCAGCGGGCCGTGATCGCCCGGGCGATCGCGCTCGGGCCGGAGCTGCTCGTCGCCGACGAGCCGATCTCGATGCTGGACATGAGCGTGCGGGCCAAGATCCTGGGGTTGCTGACCGAGCTGAAGCAGGACTTGGGGTTGACCTACGTCTACATCACCCACGACCTGGCCAGCGCGCGGTTCTTCTGCGACCGGATCGCCATCATGTACCTGGGCAAGATCGTCGAGACCGGACCGACCGCGGAGATCTTCGACCATCCGCGCCATCCCTATACCAAGGCCTTGCTGCGGGCAGTCCCTGACCCGGACCCCTCGCACGGGATGGCTCGTGACCTGCCGCGGGGCGAGGTGCCCGATGCCTCCGACCCGCCGCCCGGATGCCCGTTCCATCCGCGCTGCCCCGAGGCGGTCAGCCGCGCCGGTTGGGAGATGCGCGACGTGCGCATGGTGCTGGAGCAGCGGTGGACGCGGGTGAGTCCGGAGCAGTTCGCGGCCGAGGCACGGTTGGTCGGGGATGCAGTGCGCTTCAACCAACCCGAGGCTTCCGAAGGAATCGGCGTGCTGCGGCCAGCCGGCGGCTCGGCTGATGAGCTGTTGGCGCTGCTCGAGGACGAGCGTGACTCCAATCCGGCCGAGCCGCTGTGGCATGGCGTGCGGGGGATGTCCAGCAACGGGCGGGAGGTGCGCATCGAGTTCGTCGAGCGCGCTGTGCCGCGGTTGCTACCGGTGGCCGGCTCTGCGGTGCAGGTCGCCTGCCACCTGTATCACGAACCGGCGGCCTCGAAGCCCGAGGCGGGTGCCCCGGCCAAAGCCTGAAGGTCCAGAGCGATGACGCCCGGGACCCCGTCGGGAACGGCTCAGTAACCTGGGCAGGTGATCGATCTCCGGCTGCTGCGCGACGACCCCGAGCGGGTGCGCGCCTCCCAGCGTGTCCGCGGCGAGGACGAATCCCTCGTCGACGCGCTGCTCGCCGCCGACGACGCCCGCCGCGCCGCGGTCTCGCGGGCGGACACCTTGCGCGGTGAGCAGAAGACGATCAGCCGGTCCGTCGCCCAGGCCAGCGCCGAGGACCGTCCCGCCGTGCTGGCCCGCGCCAAACACCTGGCCGACGAGGTCAAGGCCGCCGAAGCAGACCAGGCCGAGGCCGACGGCGTCCTGCGCCGAGCCCACCTTGCCGTGCCGAACGTCGTCGAGGACGGCGTCCCGCCCGGCGGCGAGGACGACTTCGCGCTGCTGGAAACAGTCGGCACCCCGCCCGTCATCGACGACGCCAAGGACCACACCGAGATCGGCGCGGCGCTCAACGCCATCGACACCGAACGCGGGGCCAAGGTCAGCGGCGCACGGTTCTACTTCCTCACCGGCATCGGCGCGCAACTCGAACTCGCCCTGGTGAATCTGGCCATGGCGCAGGCGACCGAGGCCGGGTTCGTCCCGGTCATCGCGCCGGCGCTGGTCAAGCCCGAGATCATGGAAGGGACCGGCTTTCTCGGCGCGCACGCCGCCGAGGTCTACAAGCTCGCCGACGACGAGTTGTACCTGGTCGGCACCTCCGAGGTTGCGCTGGCCGGCTATCACTCCAACGAGATCCTCGATGCCAACGACCTGCCGCTGCGTTACGCCGGGTTCTCGTCATGCTTTCGACGCGAGGCCGGCTCGTACGGCAAGGACACGCGCGGCATCATCCGGGTGCACTGGTTCGACAAGGTCGAGATGTTCTCCTACGTCGGCGTGGACGATGCGGTCGACGAACACCGTCGACTGCTCGCGTGGGAGCGCGAGTTCATGGACAAGCTGGAACTGGCCTACCGCGTGATCGATGTCGCGGCCGGCGACTTGGGCTCGAGCGCAACGCGCAAGTTCGACCTCGAGGCCTGGTTCCCGTCGCAGGGTGCCTACCGCGAACTCACCTCGGCATCGAATTGCACCACCTTTCAGTCCCGCCGGCTGAACATCCGGGCGCGGGGCGTAGCGGGGATCGAGCCGGTGGCCACGCTCAACGGCACGCTGTGCGCGCTCGCCCGAACGATCGCTTGCCTGCTCGATCATCACCAGCAGCCCGACGGTTCGGTCTACGTCCCGGCGGCGCTGCGCCCGTGGCTCGGCGGCCGTGAGGTGCTCACCGCTCCGTGAGCATCCGCATGCTCGCCAGTGACCTGGACGGCACGCTGCTGCGTAGCGACGGCACGGTCTCCTTACGCAGCCGCGCCGCCCTGCGGGCCGCCGTCGATGCGGGGCTGCTCGTTGCCTTCGTCACCGGCCGGCCACCGCGCTGGCTGGACGAGATCGCCGAGGTGACCGAACACGTCGGCGTCGCGGTCGGGGCGAACGGCGCGGTGCTCTATGACCTGGCGACCGAACAGATCTTGTCCAGCCATCCGCTGCAGCCCGAGATGCTCGCCTCGTTGACCGGCGAGCTGCGTGCCGCCTTCCCTGAGGTGCAGTTCGCCGTCGAGTACGGCGACAGCTTCGGCGCCGAACCGGGCTATGTGCACGACTGGGCGATCAACCCGGTGGCCGACCGGCGCGGACGCCCCATCGCCGCACCCGTGGTGGCCGACCTGGCAAGCATCATCAGCCGGCCGGGCGTGAAGCTGCTGGCCAAGGATCGCCGCGCCGACGTCGACGAGTTCCTGGTCTCGGCCGACAGCCTGCTCGCGGGACGGGCCAGCGTCACCCACTCGTCCAGCTTCGGCCTGCTCGAGATCGCCGCGCCGGGCGTCACGAAGGCGAGCGGCCTGGCCGAACTCGCGGCGTCCCACGGCATCGCACCGCACGAGGTGGCCGCGATCGGCGACATGCCCAACGACGTGCCGATGCTGCAGTGGGCCGGCGCGTCGTACGCGGTCGCCAACGCCCACGCGGCCGCGCTGGCTGCCGCCGACCAGGTACTTGGCAGCAATGATGACGACGCGGTGGCGGTCCTGATCGAGACCCTCCTCGCAGCGTCCTGACCCGAATCCGAGGTGGGCTGAGTTGTAGGGGAGCACCGGGCCGGCTAATCGGTGGCTGGCGCATGCCGATGCCGTTAACCTTCGCGGCGATGACTGATCAACGCAGGGTGCACGCAATCCAGACCGCGCTACGCGATGCGATCTCCGACGGGGCGACCCGGGTCGGCCCGTTTCTGGTGACGATCGACCCAGCCGCCCCGGGCCCGTTCCGCAATTTCGCGGTCCCCGACGACCACGCGGCCCCGCGCGCCGGTGACATCGCCGCGCTGTGCGAGTACTTCGACTCCGTCGGGAGGCTGACTCGCCTGGAGTTCGTGGCACCGCAGCCGACCTTGGAGCAGGCGCTGGCCGACGCGGGGTTCGTGATCGACAACCGGCTGACGGTGCTCGCGTTGCCCGATGGGTCGGCGCTGCGCGAGGCGCCGCTCGCTCCCGGCCTCATTCTGGACGAGCCGAGCACTGACGAGCGGCTGCGCGCGCTAGCGGCCATGCAGAACGCGGCCTACGGCGAGGACGGGGTCAATGACGCCGACGTGGCCCGGTTGAATCGGACGCGTGCGGGCGGTGGCGCCGTCGTGGCAGCCTGGGACGCCGACGGGTTCGCGGTGGCCGGCGGCGTACTCGGCACTCCGCGCGGTGCGCTGGCCGAGATCTACGGGATCGCTGTCGCGGCCGACCAGCGCCGCCGCGGACTCGGCTCCGCGGTGGCCGCCGCGCTGTCCCGGATCGCCCTCAACCGTGGCATCGCGCCCTACCTGCAGTGTGAAGGCCCCGGCGAGCGGCGCATGTACGAAGGCATCGGCTACGAGAAGGTCGGCGAGTTGATCGACTCCAGGGCACCTGCTCCGGCCGGCCAGCACTGACCACCCTCGAGTGGCTACCTACGCCCCGAGTGATCAGTGACCCTGGGCGTCTTGGAGAGCATCGCGAAGGGTCACGGCTGGCGCAGGGCGGCTCTATGAATCTTGCCGGTCGTGGTCTTGGGCAGTGCGTCGACGAAGCGAACCACGCGGGGGTACTTGTAAGGTGCGGTCTCGGCCTTGACGTAGCGCTGCAGGTCCAGGGCCAGCGCATCGGAGGGCAAGAAGCCGGCGCGCAGCACGACCACGGCCGTCACCACCTGGCCGCGCTGTGCGTCGGGCACTGCAATGACGGCGACCTCCTGTACCGACGGGTGGCCGAGCAGTACAGACTCCACCTCGGCCGGGCTGATTCGGTAGCCCGCGCTGACGATGACGTCGTCGGCGCGGGCCTGGAAGTACAGCCAGCCGTCGCCGTCCCGCCTGACCTTGTCGCCGGTGTGCCACATCCCGCCCGGCGCGGGCGCGCCGTCGTAGCCGAGGAAGAAGGACGGTACGGTCCCGGGATCGACCATGAGCTCGCCATCGACGATCTCGGTACGCACGCCCGGCAGCGGACGTCCCATCGACCCGGGTGGCGGCCGCTCGCCGGGGCGTACCCCGGCCAGATGCCCGGTCTCGGTCTGCCCGTATCCCTCGGCGATGTCCAGCCCGGTCTGCGCCCGCCACGTCTCCAGCGCCGTACCGCCGAGCGCCTCCCCCGCGGTCACCAGCCGGCGCAAGGACGGCGCCGGGCCGACCGTGCCGTGGGCGGCGATCAGCCGGTACTCGGTCGGCGCCATGCACAGCACGGCGACACGCTCGCGGCGAACCGTGGCCAACCGTTCGCCGGGATCGAAGCGCCGGTCCTGGAGCAGCCCGACGGCGCCACACAGCCACGGCGCGATGAAACCGTTGCGGGCGGACTTTGACCAGCCCGGCGCGGCGGTCGACCAGACGAGTTCGCCGGGCGCCGCGGCCAACCAGTGGACGGCCTGCAGCCGCTGCCCCCACACGTAGCGCTGACCGTGGGTCACCAGCTTCGGCTCGCCGCTCGTACCGGACGTGAACAACACGAACGACGGGTCGAGCGGGCCGAGGTCGGCGAACGGCGGCGGTTCGCGGCCGGCGAGCAGCGCGGCGTCGGGCACCCACACCACCGGACAGTCCGGCCCCGCCGCAGACAGGGCCGCACGATTGCGCTCGTCACAGACGATCAACGCAGGATGTGCGCGGGCCAGCCGCAGCGCCAGATCCTTGGGGCGCAACTGCTCGCTGCACGGCAGCGCGGCCGCTCCGATGCGCAGGCAGGCCAGAATGCTCAGCGCGTACTCGACCCGGTTGCCGATCAGCGTGAGAACGACCGAACCGCGCCGCACCCCGTGCGCGACGAACACGGCCGCCAACGCCCCGGCCGCATCCGACAGCTGGCCGAACGTCCAGTCCCGACGGGCGCCCGATCCGTCCAGCGCGACGAGGGCAAGGCTCTCGTACGGGCGGGCGTCAACCAGGTCCCGGATGAAGTTCGCCGTAGTCAACGGCGGACGTGTCACTGTTCGGCAATCGCTCATCGTGTGGTCAGAGATACTGGCCGGTGCCTGCGCCGTCGTTGTCGCCCGGGCCGCCACGGCGGCCGAACTGAGCGCCAGGCGACATGACGATCTGCCCGTCCGGGCCGACGATCATTTGCTCGCCCGGAGCACCGGGTAAAGCCCGGCCGCGCATCTGCTCCAACTGCGCGCGGGCGGCCATCTGCTGGGCGAACAGTGCTGTCTGGATGCCGTGGAACAGACCCTCGAGCCAGCCCACCAGTTGGGCCTGTGCGATGCGCAACTCCGCTTCGGAGGGCACGCCACTCCCGAACGGCAACGTCAGCCGGTCCAGCTCGTCGCGCAGTTCCGGGGCCAGGCCCTGCTCGAGTTCGCGGATGGAGGACTCGTGGATCTCGCGCAGCCGGTGCCGGCCCGCCTCGTCCAGCGGCGCTGCCCGAACCTCCTCGAGCAATTGCTTGATCATCGTGCCGATCCGCATCACTTTGGCGGGTTGCTCGACCATGCCCGTAATGTCAGTATCGTCACCAGCGTCTTCACCGGGCTGGCCATCGACCACGACCTCGGCCGCCGGTTCGTCGTCGAGTCTGGATGAGTGGTCTGTGGGGTTCTCGGAGGAGTCGGTCACCCGACTAGTCTGGCCCACGGGCGCCGGCGGTACCACGGAAGTAGAGCATCGATGCAGGTGATGAGCTTCGACGTCGCGCGAGTGCGCGGGCTCTACCCGACCGTCGGAGCCGGAACGGCCCATCTGGACGGCTGTTTCGGCGCCATGCAACCGGAATCGGTCATCCGGGCCATCATCTCCACCCTGCGTTCCTCGCCTGCGCAACCGGGCTCCAGCTCGCCGCGATCGCAGCGCACGGCGTCTGCCGTGACGCAGGCCCGGCGGGCGGTGGCCGATCTGGTCGGCGGCACTCCGGACTCGGTCGTGCTCGGGGACAGCCTGGCCACCCTTATGCCGCGTTTCGCCAGCCTGCTGTCGGCCGACTGGCGCCTCGGTGACGAGATCGTGGTGTCGCGCCTGGACGCGGACGTGAACCTGCAACCGTGGTTGCGCGCCGCCCGGGCACCGGGAGTCATCGTGCGCTGGGCCGAGGTCGACCTCGAGACCGGCGAGCTGCCGACCTGGCAGTACGAGCAGCTGATCACCGCCCGCACGCGCGTCGTCACGTTGCCGCTGGCCAATCCGGCGACGGGCACCGTGCCCAACGTCCGGGCGATCGCCGACCTGGCGCACCGGCAGGGCGCGCTGGTTGTCGTCGACGCCGGTGCCGCGCTGCCACACGCCCCGCTCGATCTCGCCGCGCTCGGCGCCGACCTGATCGCGGTGTCGGCCCAATCCTTCGGCGGCCCGACCGTCGCCGCAATCGCCGCCCGCCCCGGCTTGCTGCTCGAGATGGAGGGCGAACGCGACCTGCCGGTACCTCAGCGCTTCGAGATAGGCCCGTTGCCGATCGAGCTGCTGGACGGGCTCACCGCTGCCGTCGATCACCTCGCCGGCCTGGACGAGCGGGCGACCGGGACGCGCCGGGCCCGGCTGGTCACCTCGCTGAGCGCCGCGGGCGACTACGAGGGGACGCTCTTCGAACACCTCGACGGCGGGCTGCGGGCGCTGCCGGGAATCACCGTCCTGGGCAGTTCCACCGACCGGATGCCGGTCGCGGCGTTCACCGCGACCCCTCGCAGCCCGGCCCAAGTAGGTGATTTCCTGCAGCGTCGCGGTGTCTCGGTGTGGACCGGCCCGTCCGGGATGACCCAGCTGATGAGCGCGCTCGGCGTCGACGAGATGGGCGGTGCGTCCTACCTCGGCCTGATGCCGCATACCACCTTCGGTGAGGTCGACCAGCTGGTTGACGCGTTGGCGCAGCTCAGCCGATGACAATCGGGTACTAGGCCACCCGCAGCAGGACCTTGCCGATGTGCTCGCTGGACTCCACCAGTCGGTGCGCCTCGGTGGCGTCGTCCAGTGTCAGGATGCGGTCGATGATCGGGCGCACCGCCCCCGATTCGATCATCGGCCACACGTTACGCACCGTGTCGGCAACGATCGCAGCCTTCTGCTCCGTGGAGCGCGCCCGCAGCCCCGCCGCGAGAACAGTCGCGCGCTTGGCCAGCAGCGTGCCCAGGTCGATCTCGCCCTTGCGGCCGCCCTGGAGACCGAGCACCACGAGCCGGCCGCCTATGGCGAGCGAGCGCATGTTGCGCGCCAGGTAGAGCGCGCCCATGTTGTCGAGGATGACGTCAACGCCGCGTCCGTCGGTCTCGGTGAGCACGCGGTCGTCGAAGACCTCGTCGCGGTAGTTGATCGCGGCGTCGGCACCGAGTGCGCGGCACACCTCGACCTTGCGCACGGTGCCCGCCGTCGACAACACGCGCGAGCCCCGCTGATGCGCGATCTGGATGGCCATGGTGCCGATGCCGCTCGTCCCCCCGTGCACGAGCAGGGACTCGTCGGAGCGCAACCGGCCGGCCCCGAACGCCATCGACCAGACCGTGCAGGTGGTCTCGGGCAGCGCGGCCGCTTCGACGAGGGACACCTTCTTGGGAACCGGCATGAGCAACCCCGCGGGTACCCCGACGAGTTCGGCGTAGCCACCGCCGGCCAGCAGCGCGCACACTTCGTCGCCGACCTGCCACCCCGTGACGCCCTCGCCCACTTCGGCGATCGTGCCCGAGCACTCCATGCCCAGGTAGGGCGGTGCGCCGTGCGGTGGCGGGTAGTTGCCCTGGCGCTGCAGCAGGTCGGCACGGTTGATCCCGGCCGCGGCGACTCTGATCAGGACCTGGCCGCCTTGGAGCTCCGGGTCCGGCACGTCCTGCACCTCGAGGACCTCTGGTTCGCCGGGCTCAGTGACGACAACTGCGCGCATGTAGGGACGGTATCGGAACCTCACGAGATGAGCTCCCCGCCGGCGAGAGCTACTCCCGCGGGCGTCGAACCGACAGATCAACGGGTGAGCAGTGCGATAGTTGCGTGATGCAGAGCGTCTCGGTCGGGGTTGGGCCGCTCACGGAGGACCAGGTGGTCGCCGTCGCCCGGGGCGGCGCCGGCGTGCGGCTCGCCCCCAATGCTGTGGCGGCCATCGCCGCGGCGCGCAAGGTCGTCGACGCGCTGGCGGAGGACGTCGAACCGCACTACGGGATCTCGACCGGCTTCGGCGCGCTGGCCACGAAGCACATCCCGGTCGAGCAGCGCGCCCTGCTGCAGCAGTCCTTGATCCGATCGCATGCGGCAGGCTCCGGTCCCGAGGTCGAGCGCGAGGTGGTGCGCGCGATGATGCTGCTGCGCCTGTCGACTCTGGCCACCGGGCACACCGGCGTGCGTCCGGCCACGGCGGCTGGCCTGGCAGCCTTGCTCGACAACGGAATTACGCCGATCGTGCGCGAGTTCGGCTCGCTCGGCTGCTCCGGTGATCTGGCGCCCCTGGCCCACGTTGCCCTCGCGCTCATCGGCGAGGGGACGCTGCGCGCCGCCGACGGCACCGAGGGCGCGGCCAGCGATGTCCTGGCCGCGCACGGCCTCGAACCGATTGTGCTGGCCGAGAAAGAGGGCCTGGCTCTCATCAACGGCACCGACGGGATGCTGGGGCAGTTGCTGCTCGCCTGCCACGACCTCGACCTGCTGCTGCGCACGGCCGACATCTGCGCGGCCATGAGCGTCGAGGCCCTGCTCGGGACGGCGGCGGTCTTCGCCGCGGACCTGCAGTCGCTGCGTCCGCAGGTGGGGCAGGCGGTCTCTGCTGCGAACCTGCGCGCACTGCTGGCCGGCTCGCCGATCATCGCCTCGCACGCCGGGCCGGACTGCCTCTACGTGCAGGACGCGTATTCGATGCGGTGCGCACCGCAGGTGGCCGGAGCCGCCCGCGACACCCTCACGCACGCGCGGAGCGTCGCGGCCTGCGAACTGGCATCGGCCGTCGACAATCCGGTCGTCGTCGAGGGGCGGGTCGAGTCGAACGGCAACTTCCACGGTGCGCCGGTCGGGTACGTGCTGGACTTCCTCGCCATCCCGGCAGCTGACGTGGCCTCGATGAGCGAACGGCGCACCGACCGGATGCTCGACGTCTCGCGCTCGCGGGGCCTGCCGCCCTTCCTGGCCGACGACCCGGGCGTCGACTCCGGGCACATGATCGCGCAGTACACGCAGGCTGCCCTGGTGTCGGAGCTGAAGCGGCTCGCGATGCCCGCCAGCGTCGACTCGATTCCGTCCTCGGCCATGCAGGAAGACCACGTGTCGATGGGGTGGTCGGCCGCGCGCAAGCTGCGCCGCTCGGTCGACGCGCTCACCCGGGTGCTGGCGATCGAGCTGGTGACGGCGGCCCGCGCGCTGGATCTGCGTGCGCCGCTGTTGCCTGGCCCGGCCACTGGTGCCGTGGTCGCCGGCCTGCGCGAACACGTCGCCGGCCCCGGCCCGGACCGGCACCTGTCCCCCGAGATCGAGGCCGCCGTCGAGTTCGTGCGCTCCGGCGCAGCCGTCGCGGCCGCCAACTCCGCGCTGGCCGAACCGTTGCGCTGACCGCGCCGCCGTGATCTCGTTCGGCGGACCCCTGCCGCCCAGGAGCCACCAGATCGTCCGGATCGACATGACGCCCGCCAGGTGCAATGTCAGACTGAGCCGGTGAGCGAACCGGGCGAACCGCCAGAAGAGCGGCACAGGGCCAGCACGCCGCCGCCGCCGCCGCCACCGCCGGAGTGGGCCCCGCCCCCGCCCGCGCGGCCGGTCGCGCCCACCATGCCATCGCAGCCAACTGCACGGCTCGAAGGTGCGGCGACGTCGACCTCGGCTGGCCCTTACGCCACGCCCCCAGAGCTGGACGTTCGGCCGGCGCCGCCGGGCCAGAGCAGCACAACGGGCGTGGCCGCAATCATCGTCGCCATGGTGCTGCTGCTCGCTGGGACGATCGCCTCGTTCATCTATGTCCACCAGGACAAGTCGTCTTCGTCGGCGACGGTTCAGTCTGTTGGCGGTCAGCGCACCGGCGGCACCACCGGCTCGGCCGGCCGAGCGCGGGCGACCGGCACGGCGCTCAGACCGAGTGGGACCTATCCAACCCCGTCCAACCCAGCTGCCGCCCCGACACCACCGCCGCTGGACATGGGAGCGGTGCAGCGCACCATGGAGGCGTACCTGAACGCCGTGCAGAACCACGACCTGCCAGCCACTCGCAGCATCGTGTGCCCCAAGTTCCGCGCGAGCTACAAAGGCACCTACTCGCCACAGGGCTACGCGTACAGCGGTTGGAGTGCCCACTACGACGGGTCGGTCCCGGGCACGAACTACGCCTACGTCGTGGTGACCCAAGGTCTGCTCGACACCAGTACGGGCGTCAAGAAGGGCAGCGAGACGCATTCCTGGTACGTCGAACGCGACGCGGGCAGCTACTACGTCTGCGGGTACATCGCGTGAGCGCGCCGGAGCAACCGTCCGGATATCCGTCCTCGCCTCCCCCGGGCTACCAGTTGGTGCCGATTCAGGCGCCGAAAACCCGGGTGGGGATCATCGGCCCGATCCTCGTCATCGTCGGTGCGCTGTTCGCGCTCGTCGGCACCCTCATGCACTGGTACCAGGTCACCGGTGTCAACGTCGACCTGCACGACCTGACCAAGGGCACCGACGTCGCGGGTGCTAAGGCGCTCCCGCGGGTGTACTTCGGCTGGCTGCTCTGGGTCTCGCTGGCGCTGACCATCGTCACCGCCCTGCTCGCCAATGTTCCGTGGTCGCTGAGCACCGCGCTTCGCGTCCTCAGTCCGGTGTTCGGCGCTCTGTGCGTGCTGCTGTTGCTGGTCAGCCTCGGACAGTTGCGCGAGAACGCATCCGTCTTCGACAATGCGGCGGTGGGGCTCTGGGTGATCCTGCTCGGCTTCGTCCTCACCGGCATCGGCGGCACGTTCGGCCCGCGGCGCCGCTGAACAGCGAGAGGCAACGGCGTGATCCGCTCACCGCACGGCACCACCCTGACCGCCCGTGGTTGGCAGACCGAGGCGCCGCTGCGCATGCTGCAGAACAACCTCGACCCCGACGTCGCGGAGCACCCTGACGAACTCGTCGTCTACGGCGGCACCGGCAAGGCCGCGCGTGACTGGCCCAGCTATCACGCGATCGTCCGCACCCTGACCGACCTGCAGCTGGATGAGACCTTGCTCGTGCAGAGCGGCCGGCCGGTCGGTGTCATGCGGACCCACGAGTGGGCGCCGCGGGTGCTGATCGCGAACTCCAACCTGGTCCCCGACTGGGCCAACTGGGAGGAGTTCCGCCGCCTCGAGCACCTCGGCCTGACCATGTACGGGCAGATGACCGCCGGCTCGTGGATCTACATTGGCACCCAGGGAATCCTGCAGGGCACCTACGAGACGTTCGCCGCGGTGGCGGCCAAGAAGTTCAGCGGGACGTTGGCCGGGACGATCACGCTCACCGCCGGGCTCGGCGGCATGGGCGGCGCGCAGCCGCTGGCGGTGACGATGAACGACGGCGTCGCGATCTGCATCGACGTCGACCCGTCCCGGATCGCGCGGCGCATCGAGCACCGCTACCTGGACGTCGAAGCATCCTCGGTGGCTGAGGCGCTCGAGCTGGCAGTCCAAGCACGCGAGGCCCGAAAGCCGTTGTCCATCGGACTGTTGGGCAACGCCGCATCCCTGGTCCCGCAACTGCTGGCCAACGACGCGCCCATCGACATCGTCACCGACCAGACCTCTGCCCACGACCCGCTGGCCTATCTGCCGATCGGCGTGGAATTCGACGACTGGCACGACTACGCGGCGCGAAAGCCCGAGGAGTTCACCGGCCGGGCGCGCGCATCGATGGCGCGCCACGTCGAGGCCATGGTCGGGTTCATGGACAAGGGCGCCGAGGTCTTCGACTACGGCAACTCGATCCGCGGCGAGGCGCAGACGGCCGGCTACTCGCGCGCGTTCGCCTTCCCAGGGTTCGTCCCGGCCTACATCCGGCCGCTGTTCTGCGAAGGCCGCGGCCCGTTCCGCTGGGCGGCGTTGTCGGGTGACCCGGCTGACATCGCCCGGACCGATCGGGCGGTGCTCGAGCTGTTCCCCGAGAACGAGTCGCTCGCCCGCTGGATCACCCTGGCGCAGGAGCGGGTGCGCTTCCAGGGGCTGCCCGCCCGGATCTGCTGGCTGGGCTACGGCGAGCGCGACAAGGCCGGGCTGGCGTTCAACGATCTCGTGGCCGCCGGTGAGATCAGCGCGCCCATCGTCATCGGCCGCGACCACCTGGACTGCGGTTCGGTGGCCTCGCCCTACCGCGAGACCGAGGCCATGGCCGACGGTTCGGACGCGATCGCGGACTGGCCGCTGCTCAACGCGATGGTCAACGTGGCCAGCGGCGCCACCTGGGTGTCGATCCACCACGGCGGTGGCGTCGGGATGGGCCGCTCGATCCACGCCGGGCAGGTCACCGTCGCCGACGGCACGCCGTTGGCCGCAGAGAAGCTGGCGCGGGTGCTGTCCAACGACCCGGGCATGGGCGTGATCCGGCATGTCGACGCCGGGTACGACCGGGCGGTCGAGGTCGCCGCGCAGCGTGACGTGCGAATCCCGATGGGCGAGGCCTGAACTCGCCAGGTCCGTGGCTCCGATTCACCCATCCCGATGCCCGTCGGCAACTCCACCGCCGCGCAGCGCGCCGGCGACGGCCGCGAGCATGGGCTGGTCGGCGGGCAGCCACTCGACGGACTGCAGGTCCTCGGCGGCCAGCCAGCGGACTTCGTTGTGGTCCTGCCTTGGCTCCGGGTAACCGAGCAGATGCTCGGCCAAGTACACATGCAGCACCACGTCGGCGCTGATCGGCGAGGTGCCGATCAGCGGCCCGACGGCCACCTCGATGCCCATCTCCTCGCGGCACTCTCGCACCAGCGCATCAGAATCGGACTCGGACTCCTCGACCTTGCCGCCGGGAAACTCCCACCGACCGGCCAGCTCGGCCGGCGCACTACGGCACGCCGCGAGCACCCGGCCCTCGTGCAAAATGGCCGCCCCGACGACGACCCGCTCCGTCATAGCTGTTCAGTGTGCTCCGTCGGGCAGGCAAGATGACCACCGACGACCAAATTGGGAGACGACCATGTATCTCGCCACGACCGACGCGGCCAACGAACTACTGGCCCACGATCCATTGGCCCTGCTCATCGGAATGCTGCTAGACCAACAGATCCCGATGGAGAAGGCGTTCACCTCGCCGCAGGTGCTGCGCGAGCGCCTCGGCGGCCAGTTCGACGCCCGTACGATCGCCGATCTCGACGCGGCCGCGTTCGAGGCCCTGTTCCGGCAGGTGCCCGCGCTGCATCGCTTCCCGGCGGCTATGGCCAAGCGGGTGCAGGAATTGGCCCGCGTCCTGGTCGAGCGCTTCGACGGTGAGGCAGCCGCAGTCTGGGTTGGTGCCGCCAGCGGCGCTGACCTGGTGGAGCGCATCGCCGCACTGCCCGGCTTCGGCACCCAGAAGGCCAGGATCTTCACGGCACTGTTGGGCAAACAGTTCGGGGTACGGCCGCCGGGCTGGCGGCAGGCGGCGGGCGACTACGGGCCGGAGGGGTCGCAGCGCTCGGTTGCCGACGTCGTCGACGCCGATTCGCTGAAGGCGGTCCGCGCCCACAAGCAAGAGATGAAGGCGGCCGCCGCCCAGGCCGCCCAGGGGTGAGGACGACGGCGCTGGCCGGGATCGGTCTGCTCGCGACGCAGGACCCCGCTCTCGGCGAAATCACCGACGCGGCTGTGGTGATTGACGGCGACTCGATCGGGTGGGTGGGGCCGTCGGCATCCGTCCCGGCCGCGGACGAGTGGGTTGATCTGGACGGCCAGACCGTGTTCCCGGGCTTCGTCGACTCGCACGCACACTTGGTGTTCGCCGGCGACCGCAGCCGAGAGTTCGAGGCCCGGATGGCCGGGAAGTCTTATGCGGCAGGGGGAATCCGCACTACGGTGGCGGCCACTCGGGCCGCGCCGGACTCCGTGTTGCGCGCCAATCTCGCCCGCCTGGCCGCCGAGATGCTGCGGGCCGGCGTGACGACGTTCGAGTGCAAGTCTGGCTACGGCCTCGACGTCGCGACCGAGGAACGATCATTGCGGTTGGCCGGTGAGGTGACCGCCGAGACGACGTTCCTCGGTGCGCACGTCGTCCCGCCCGGCGTCGATCGGGCCGCCTACCTCGATCTGGTCGTCGGCGAGATGCTCACGGCCTGCGCACCACACGCCCGCTGGATCGACGTGTTCTGCGAGCGCGGCGCGTTCGACGGGTCTGAATCGCGGGCAGTCCTCGCGGCCGGGATCGCTGCCGGCTTGGGTGCCCGGGTGCATGCCGGGCAGCTCCAGCTCGGTCCCGGGGTACAACTCGCGGTCGAACTGGACGCGGCGAGCGTCGATCACTGTACCTATCTCAGCCCGGCGGACGTGGACGCGCTCGTTCACTCGAACACGGTGGCCACCCTGCTGCCGCTCGTGGAATTTTCCACCCGGTCGCCCTACCCGGACGCACGGTCGCTGCTCGATTCTGGTGTGCAGGTGGCACTGGCGACTGATTGCAATCCAGGTTCCGGGTTTTCCACCTCGATGTCGCTGGCGATCGCGCTGGCCGTTCGGGAAATGGGCATGACGGCCGCGCAGGCCCTGCGAGCGGCGACTGCCACCGGGGCGACGGCGTTGCGGCGCGAGGACATCGGGCGGATTGCCGTGGGTCGCCGTGCGGATCTGGTCGTGCTTGATGCACCGAGCTATGTGCACCTGGCTTACCGGCCCGGGGTTGCGTTGATATCGCAGGTCTGGCAGCGCGGTCGGCGCGTCGTCTGACGCTTTCGCCCCGAGGGGGAGCCCCGAGGTTGCGAGCGGGGGTCGGCGTGAACCATCGCCGGACTTGCCCGCACACACCTGCGTCCCGGTGATCAACTCGCCTTGGGTGCGCGGTTCTCGGCGAAATCCGACACCAGACGAGAGTTGATCACACGCAGCCGAGGCACACCCTCAGCGACTAGGAGGCAGCAAATGCCGTTGCGCGCAACGCGTCGACCTCAGCACCGAGAGCCTCGACCCGCGGCCAGTCCACCGTGGCACCGCAGCGTTCCAGCCAGTTCGCCACGATCCGATGTCCCCCTTGCGTCAGCACCGACTCGGGATGGAACTGCACGCCGTCGATCGGCAGGGTCACGTGCCGCAACGCCATCACGACCCCGGACGCGGTCCGACCTGTCACTACGATCTGCGCGGGCAGCGCCGACTCGTCGATCGTCAATGAGTGGTACCGGGTAGCGGTGAACGGCGCGGGCAGCCCATCCAGCACACCTGTGCCGTCGTGGAATATCTCGCTCGTCTTGCCGTGCACCAGTTCCGGTGCGCGCACAATCGGTGCCCCGAACACCGCCCCGATCGCCTGATGCCCCAGACACACCCCGAACAACGGCAGCTCCCGATCGGCGCACGCGCCGACCAGCGCCATCGCATTCCCCGCGTTCTGCGGCATGCCCGGCCCGGGTGAGATCAGCACCCCGTCGACCCCTAGTCCGTCGATCTCTTCAGGCCCGACCGCGTCGTTGCGGCGCACGACGATGTCCGCGCCGAGCTGGCCGAGGTACTGCACCAGGTTGTAGACGAAACTGTCGTAGTTGTCGACGACGAGGATGCGCGCGCCCACTAGTTGTTCACGGTGACCTGGCTGATGGGCAGATGCGGCTCGAGCCACGGGAACACGACGAACAGCAGCAGCGCACTGACCGCCGCGATCAGCAGCAGCACCTGCAGCACCTTGAGCGTGCGAACACCGGGTAGGTGCCGCCAGATCCAGACGTACATCAGCCGCCCACCTTGTCGTAGAGCGCGGTGATCGAGGGCGGCATGGCAGAGCCGGTCCGCGGCGCGGTCAGCTTCGGATTGAGGACGGCGTGGACGATCATCCGCTGGGTAGCGGTGAACTTGGGATGGCAGGTCGTCATCGTCATCAGCTTCTCGGTGGGCTGCGCGCGGGGATGGTTGGGCACCGGCAGGATCACGTTGCCGTCGCTGGGCGAGACGATCTCGCGGCCGGGCACACCGTCGGCGCCGGCTGCCTCGATGTTGCCGTGCGCACCCATCACCACGTAGACGTACCACTCGATCTTCGTCTCGACGATCACCAAGTCACCGACCTTGAGCCGGTCGAGGTTCAGGAACGGCTCGCCCTTTCCGACGCGGTGCCCGGCCACGGCGAAGTTCCCGGTGCCGGCGGGCAGCGTCGTCCCGACGTAGTGCCCCGGCCCCTTCGCCAGCGATGCTTCATCGGTGCCTTCGACGATGGTGAAGGCAAAGTCCCTGCCGAAGCGAGGGATGTAGAGGTTGGCGATACCATCGCCGATCGGGATGGCCGAGCTGGCGCCGCCTGGCAACTTGAGCGGGTCGGTGCCGTGGGCCCACCGCTTCTCCAGGGCGTTGTGCACCTTGACCTGCTCGCGGTGGGCAAAGACGTTGGTGATGTAGACCTCATACACGACGAACAGCAGGATCACCATGCCGGCCGTGATCAACGTCTGGCCGATGCCTCGCAGTACGAGGCGGAACGAGTCACCGACAGAGCTCGACGATGGTGCGGCGTGACCGGGTGGACGCGGCGGCGGATCGACCACGGCAGTGCTGCCGGCGTCATCGCTCATTGCGGAACCGCCTTTGCATAGCTGAGCCCGATCGGACCGCGAAACGCGGGCAGATCGAGGCGATCCTGCGACTCAACGGTGTACCCGAGGCCGTAGTAGCCCGCCGCTTCCTTGAACAACGCTACGCCCGGTGACTTCTCGAGCCGGTCCTGCATCGCCTGGTACGGGCCGATCGCCGCGACCCGGAACGGCGGGGAGTACACCTCACCGTTGAGCAGCAGGGTGTTGCCGACACATCGCACCGCACTCGTCGCGATCACTCGCTGCCCCGCGATCGTCATCGCCTCGGCCCCACCGGCCCACAGCGCGTTGACCACGGCCTGTAGGTCGGACTGATGCACGACAAGCTGATTCGGGTCGACCTCGACGCCGGCCGGCGCCGAGGACGCGTCGTTGAGGATGACCACGATCCCCCGCCCGCGCACCGGCGTCTGGCCGCCCGGAGCAAGCAGCGGGTTGACCTTCGCCTGGGCAGCAGCCACGGCCGCATCGACCTGGCCGGCCTCTCGGGTCGCTGCCGAGATCTGCGCCTGCAATGCGGCCACGGTCGCGTCGGCGTCCTTGACCTGCTCCTCCGCGGCCCGCACGAGGTCGCGCAGGTTGGCCGTGACCGGTGAGCGAAGCTCGGTGCCGCGGGCGTCCCGGTGACTCGTGGCGAAGCCGAAACCGGCGAGCAGGCAAATCACGGGGACGAGCAGGCGCCACGTCGAGACCCCGCGCGAGGCTGTGTCCGCGCCTAGCCTTCGACGGATCGCCTCACGCACCGGCCGCTCCTCCCATCGTCGAGGATGGTGACCCGCCCACCGCTGGAGCACCGCCCTCATCCGTGGCGTCTACGCTAACGGCTGGTGGCCAGCAATCGGCCACCCGCCTGGGCCTGCCCTGGCGGCGCCTCAGCAGGAGATCCACGTGCCCAAGTCAAAGGTCCGCAAGAAGAGCGACGCCCCCAAGCGGCCGCAGTCGCTCGGCCCGGCCAGCAAGGCGCTCGCGCCCAGTCCGGCCTGGTACCCGATCGTGATGGCGGTCGTGCTGGTGATCGGCCTGGCCTATCTCGTCGTGTACTACCTGGCCAGCGATCACATCGGTTTCATGCAGGACCTCCAAGGCTGGAACTTCGCGGTGGGCTTCGGAATCATGCTGGTCGGCTTGGTCATGGCCGTGCGCTGGCGTTAAATCAGCAGCTCCCGCGCCTGCCGGCGCCGGATTACATGCTTGTAAGTCTGTCCCCAGGTGTGGATAACCCTGTGGACGGTGATGTCGATGGGAGCGCGGTGGACGGCCGAGCCCCCACTCTGCGATTCGGCCCGGACCGCCGGCTGACCGCGCTGTCCGGCGCGCTGGCCCTGGCTGCGGTCACCGCCACGGTGCTCGCCTCGGACTCGGCCGGGCGGTTGCTGCTGGCTGGCGCGGCGCTCGTGCTGCTGGCCTACACCGTCACCGATCTCCTCTACTGGCCACGGCTGACGGCCAGTGCGGACGGCCTGCTGATCCGTACCCCTGCCGCGCGGGGTCTGATCCGGTGGCCCGAGGTCGAGACGATTCGCGCGGACACCCGCCAACGGGCCGGCCTGCGCAGCGTCACCCTGGAGATCGACGCCGGCGAGCAGCTGGTCGTGTTCAGCCGCCGGGCGTTGGGCGCCGATCCCGGCGAGGTCGCGGCCTTGATCGCGGCGTTCCAGCCGCCTGCGCACTGATCAGAACGTCGCGCTACGCGTCGCGATCACCCCGGCGACGAGTACCGCCACCGTGCCCAGCCCAGCCACCTGGAGGCGCAGGCTTACTCGTTCGCGCACCTGCGGTAACCCCGCAATCGCCAGAGTCGCCAGCGCACCGGCGATGAATCCGCCGACATGGGCGAGCTTCGAGATGTTGTGGATCGAGAAGGTGAAGACGAAGTTGAGCACGATGACACCGATGAGCCACTGCGCGTCGAGGCCGAGCTTGCGAACCAGCACGAGCGCCGCAGCGAACAGGCCGAAGATTGCACCCGAGGCCCCGACCTCGGGGGTGGAGACCTGGCCCCAGGCGTACACCGCCGCCGAGCCGCCGAGGATGCCAAGCAGGTAGACCAGGGCGAAGCGCCACCGGCCGAGCAGCCGCTCCAGCAGTGGACCGATGATGAACAAAGCCAGCATGTTGGAGGCGAGATGCAGCAGGCTGACATGCAGGAAGCCCGCGGTGAGCAGCCGGTAGTACTGGTCGTGGTCGTGGATGCTGCGCGGGAACAGCTGCCAGTCGACGAACAACGCCGACGACCCGTCGCCCGGCTGCATGAAGCCCTTCACCGACTGCACCGCGGTGATCAGGTAGACGATCACGTTGGCTGCTATCAGCCCCCAGGTGACGAACGGCGGTGACTCCATCAACCGGGCGCCCACGGCGGTCCGCGGTTGGCGGATCGTCTTGTTCGCCAACCCGACGTCGTCGGGGCAGTGGAACCCGACCGAGGCAGGGCGCATGCAGTCCGGGCAGATCGGCCGGTCACAGCGCGTACAGCGGATCAACGTCTCGCGATTCGGATGGCGGTAGCAGCGCGGGGCGGGCGGGGCACCACCACTGCCCGGCGACACGTCGCCATCGGATTGGGTCATTCCGCGGCCGGCTCCACGGTCACCGAGTTGATGGTGATGTCCTGGGCCGGGCGGTCGCCTGGGCCGGTGGCGGCGGTGGCGATCGCGTCGACGACCGCACGGCTGTCGGCGTCGGCGACCTCGCCGAAGATCGTGTGCTTGCCGGTGAGGTGCCGGGTCGGTGCGACGGTGATGAAGAACTGCGAACCGTTGGTGCCCGGCCCGGAGTTGGCCATGGCAAGCAGGTACGGGCGGTCGAAGGACAGTTCCGGGTGGAACTCGTCGGCGAACCGGTACCCAGGGCCGCCGGTGCCCCGACCGATCGGGTCGCCACCCTGGATCATGAACCCAGAGATCACCCGGTGGAACACTGTGCCGTCGTAAAGCCGGTCGGTGGTCTTCTCGCGGGTGGCCGGGTGGGTCCACTCGCGCGAACCCTGTGAGAGCTCGACGAAGTTCTTGACGGTCTTCGGCGCGTGGTTGCCGTAGAGCTGGACGTTGATGTCACCGGCACTGGTGTGCAGCGTGACGTTCTGGGTGGCAGACACGGGCGAACTCCTGCGGGTCGGGGCGGCGGGATCATCATCAATCCTGCCATGTGCCCCCGACCGGGCGGTTGGCTCGGCTGGTCTCAGAATTTGGCCGCGATGGCCTGCGCGATCAGCACGGAGTTGAGCGAGGTGTCGAAGCGTTGGGTCCGCACGACCACCATGACCTTGCCTTTGGCGAATGCGCAGGCCCAGTCGCGGGCGCCGTCCGGGCCGAAGAACTTGGTGCGATACACCACCGCGTCGACGCCGGGCACGATGCTGGCCCTGCCCTCGGCCGCGGTGCCCGTCTGGCTGGTCAACACGATCGCATCGTGGGCCTCTTGGCTGGTCGAGAAGGTGCGGGTGCTGATCTCGGCGACGGCCTCGTAGGGCGGGGCGTAGAAGTAGAAACGGCAGCCGACCGGTTTCATCACGGTGAGCACCGTGGTGCGGTAGATCCGGTCGCCCTCGAGGTCGGCCATGCTCACCGGGCCCTGGTCCTGCGTGGACAGGATGTAAGGGCAGGCCTTCTCGATTTCACCGGCGGCAGGCGGCTGGCCCGGAACCAATGGCGCCAGGGTCGTCGCCGGTTTCGGCGTGAAGGTGGGCGGCGGCGGCTGCGTCGTCTCGGTGATCGTGGCGTGGACGGTCGTGTCCCGAGTAGTGGTGATGACGTGCTCCTTCTTCGTGCACGAACTCAACACCACAAGCAGCGCTACGCCGCCCAGTAGGACGCGGGCGGTCTTCACCGCGGACGACCGGCAGCGACTCGGGCCGCCTGCTCGGCCATCGAGTCGTCGAGTGGTTCGAGGTCGGTGCCGAGCCCGCGCCTGGCCAGTGCGCGCCGTAGCAGATCGTCGGCGAACTGCGGACTCTTGGCCAGCACCGGGCCGTGCAGGTAGGTGCCGATGACGTTGTCGCGCACCGCGCCCTCGGTTTGGTCGCGGCCGTTGTTGCCGCGGCCGAGCTGGGTGGTGCCCAGGGGGCGCACAGCCGGGCCGAGGTCCGTGAGCCCGCTGTGGTTCTCGTAGCCGACGAGGCGCCCGGCGTCGTCGGTGTCGACGTAGTTGTTGCCGATGAGCCGCTCGGTGTGGCCGGTGGTGACGAGGTCGAGCACCCCGACGCCCGGGATGTGACGGCCCTCCTGGGTGACGAACTCGTGCCCCAGCATCTGATACGTGCCGCAGATCGCCAGCATGACCATTCCGTCGTCGGCCATCGCTCGCAGTTCAGCGCCGCGACCGGCGAAGTCCGCGCCGATCTCGCCCTGCGCGGCGTCCTGACCGCCGCCGCCGAGCAGGATGTCGGCGTCGGGCGGCAGCGGGTCGCCGACGCTGACCGGGACGATGTCGACGGGCAGCCCACGCCATCTCAACCGTTGGGCCAGCACGAGCACATTGCCGGTGTCGCCGTAGATGTTCATCTCACGCGGGTAGAGGTGGATGAGCCTCATGCCGCCTGCCCGATGCGCAGCAGGACGGCGTGCAGCGCCCACATGGCGGTGTAGGTGCTGAATACGACCACGTGGCCTCCTTCGGGCACCGCTTCGACGGCCGCGCGGACCGCCTTCTCCAGGTCGGGTTCGACCTCGTCTACCGACACGTCGTCGTAACGCAGCCGCACGGCCATGTCTGCGGCACGGGTTCCCGCGGTGGAGCGGCGCGCGTCGCCGATGGCCGGCGCGATGAGCCCGGTGAAGTCCACGTCCCACAGCCACGACACGTCGCGGCCGTCGGCGTAGTCGTCGTTGATCGCGATGACGATGGCGTCGGCGCCGGTGACGCCGTCCAGCGTGCGCAGCGTCTGCCGGAAACCGGCCGGGTTCTTGACCAGCTGCAGCACGAGGCGGCGCCCGTCGATGTGGAAGGACTGCCCGCGGCCGAACGCGGGCGACACCTTGCGCAGGCCGTGCAGCACCGTCTCGGTATCCAGGCCGAACGTCAGGGCGAGGGCGACCGCGCCCGCGGCGTTCTGCGCGTTGTGCGGTCCGTCGGCGCGCAGCAGCACGTCGTGATCGACACCGCCGATGCGCAGGGTGATGTAGGGCTGCTCGCCGGCGGGCACGGCACGCAGTTCGGCGCTGGCCGGGTGCTGGGAGAGGTACACCGGGCCGCCGTAGAGCTCCTCGTCGTTGGGGAACAGCGCGCGAAGCTCCGGCGCGACGCCGTAGTAGCTGACGTGGGCATCGGTGCGCTCGGCCAGGGCGGCGACACGCTCGTCGTCGCGGTTGAGCACCAGATGCCCGGTGGTCGCGGCGGCCACGGCACCGAGCAGGCCCGCGGTGGTGTCGATCTCGCCGAAGCGGTCGAGTTGGTCACGCATGACATTGAGCAGGAGGGCCCGTCGCGGCGGGACCAACGCTACGAAGCGCACCGCCCACGCCTCGTCCAGTTCGAAGACCGCGACGTCGTAGGGCAACCCGCCGCGCCACGTGGCGTGCTCGAGGGTCGCGGTGATCGCGCCGCGCACGAAGTTGCTGCCGGTGTCGTTGGTGAGTACCCGGTAGCGCTCGCCCAGGATCGTGGCGATCATCTTGGTGGTCGTGGTCTTGCCGTTGGTGCCGGTGACCACGACGACGCCCTCGGGCAGCCGGGCCATGGCGCGGGCCAGGAAGCTCGGGAACACCTTTTCCACGACCAGGCCGGGTAAGGCATTGCCGCGCCGGCCCAGCGCTCGAAGTCCCATCAGCGTCAGCTTGCCGAGCCACACCGCAAGCACATTCATGATGCGTCCAGGCTACCGGCGGTCCGTTTGACCGCCGGTGACTGGTGTAACCGCGCCTTTCCCCGCGGCTGACCGGATGGGGGTTCCCAAACCGAGCAGTCGCGGGGAAAGGTTGGAGGCAACCGTCAGGTGGCCGGCACTGCCGTCAGCCAAGCCGCGTTCGGCGTACCGACACCGGTCACGTTGTCCCAGCCCTTGGTCACCTTCAGGCTGGAGTCCTGGTTGAACGTGCGGACGGAGTAGAGCAGACCGCCCGTAGCGTCCAGGCCGTTGGCGTAGTCGGCGCGCACGACACCGGCATCCTTCGGCTTGCCCTTGACGTCGGTGAACGCCGTGGTCGCGTGGCTGTAGATCACCGGGTTGAGCAGGCCCACACCGTGGCCGGAGTGCTGCAGGGTCAACGCGGTCATCCCGGCGAACAACGGCGAAGCCAGGCTGGTGCCACCGATGCGGAACTCGCCGTACTTCACGCCCTCGGGGAACGTCTGCGTCTCACCGATGAGCATGCCCGTGTTGGGGTCGGCATCGAGCGCAACATCGGGGACCATCCGGGCTCCCGGCGGTGCGATACCCGCCTGGTAGCTGGGCTGGTCGAACAGCGCCGACTCGCCACCGCCCGAGCCGTAGAGGAAGCCGAGGGGGGTCCACGACGTCCCGTCCGCGGACAGGCTGTACTTCTGGGTGCCCCAGCCGGTCTGGTAGGTGAGCTTGTTGTCCGCACCGATCGCGGTGGACGTGCCGCCGACGCTCGTCACGTACGGGTCAGACGTGGGGTAGTCGGTCTGCTTGAGGCCGGAGTTGGCCACCTCGTCGCCGTTGTCGCCGGAGGAGTACATGAACGTGATGCCCTGCAGCCCGCCCTGCATGAAGACCGCCTCGTAGGCAGCGACCTGGCCGGCGGACTCGTTCTGCTCGAGGTCGCCCCACGAGTTCGACACCAGCTGCGCCTTGTTCTCCTTGACGACGCGAGCCAGCGTGGTGAGGAAGTCGTCGTCGAAGCAGCTCGCCGACGCGTAGTAGCGGATCTTTGCGCCCTGAGCCATGGCGTGCACGGCTTCGACGTCGAGAGTCTCCTCGCCGTACCAGCCGGACGGACCGCAGGCACCCTGCCGGTTGAAGGCGCCGTGCGGGGCTTGGGTGAACTGACCGGGCGCGTAGGCAGCATCGCCGTGGTTTGTGGCGTAGGTGCTGGCGTCTGCCTTGATCGTCGGCGCGGCGTAGGCGTCGGTGATTGCCACCGTCACGCCGGTGCCGTCGAGGCTTGTCGAGCCTTCGTAGGCGCCTCGGAACTGCGTGCCGGTGTAACCACATGGCGCGTAGGGCAGCACCTTGCCGTTGAACGTCGGCAGCGGGGTGCGGTAGTCCGCCTTGAACTTCGCTTGCACCTGGCCGAAGTAGATCGAGCAGGGCCGGGCGTTGCGGAAACCAGCCGGCGGCGGCGCGGCGGCGGCGTTGGTGGGTGCCTTCTTGCTCGCCGTGGTGTCCAGACCGGTGACGGTCAGCACCGAGGCGGCCAGGGACGCAGGCACCGTGAGTGCGGCGGCTGGAGCCTGCACTGTCTGGCCATCGTGGCGGAACCGGTCGATGTTGCTGCCGAACGCCTTCTGCGCGGCGGCGACCGTTCCGCTGATGGACACGTAGCGGTTCTGTGCCTCCACGCCGGTGATCGTGAGGCCGGCGGCCTTCAGCCAGGCAGATACCTGGTTGACGGCTGTCTTCGTCGGGCCGAACTGGGCCTGGTACTGCGGCTCGGTGAGGAACTGCCTATAGGACGCGCTGCCCGGCGTCGATACAGCGGCGGTAGCCGCCTTCAGCGCGGCGAGCCCACCGTTGGGGGCGAGGTAGACGCGCGCCTTGACCGGCGAGTTCGCGTTGGCATGCCCGAGCTGTTGCGCGTGCGCCAGCCAGGTGGGCTTGGAGTGTGGGACTGCCTTGGGTGCCGCCTGGGCCTGGGTGGCTGGGGCAGCCACCATCATCCCGGCGACCAGCGCCGACGCTGAAATCAGCGCCGCCGTGACGGTGCGTTTGTGCATGCGTTGCCTCCACGTAGATGAACAATGCGGTGCCCGCGTTGGGCGCGGGCACCAAACATCCGACGCTATGCGCTCACAGAACTGGTACGAAGCGGTAGCAACTGTCCATTTCCTGCATACTGGAACTGTCCACATGGGCAATTCACAGCATACGTCCATACAACTCACGGGTCGACGTTCGGCGAGTCGGATGGAGTGCTGCCCAGCGGCGGGGCCTCTCTACGTCAGGCGGCGCTGGTGATACCGAGCTGCTTGTCGGCAGTGAGGCGGCCCTGGCCGGTCCCGGCGAACCGCCCGGACGTCGGGGCCACATCGGCGTAATCGCGCCCGGCTGCGACCGGCAGGTGCCGCGGGCCGGCCGCGCAGCCGTTGCAGGGATCGAAGGCGACGGCGCGGGCCCGGTCGCCGTCAGGGACGATGACCTCGATCCACGCGTGCGTACCGGTGTCCCCGAGCAGGTGCCCCGAGATGTAGCGCGCTGGGATGGCGGCCGCCCGGCAGATCGCCAGCGCGAGGTGGGCATGGTCCTGGCATACGCCACGGCCCAGGGCCAACGCCTCGGACGCAGTCGTCGCGTACGTGGTCACGCCGAACTCGTAGGTTATTGCGGCCCGGACGAGGGTGCAGCACTGCTCGGCGAAATCCAGCCGGTCGCTCGCGCCGGCTCGCACGTCTGCGGCCAGGTCGCGGATCGCGTCGTCGGGCGCGGTCAGCCGGGTGAACCGCAGCAACCGCGGGTCGCTCAGCGCGGACAGCGGCAGCACGGCGTCGGCACGCGGGCCGCTGCGCTCCACCACGGCGATGACGGCGAACTCGACGCTGGCCGGCACCACGTCGATGCCCACCTGCACCACGATGTTGCCGTAGCCGTCGCGCCGGCTGCGCACTCGCGCGTCGGGCACGGACACCACGACGCTGTGCAAACGCCGGCGCAGGCTGCCGTGCCGAGCCGGCGGCACGACGACGAGCCGGTGGTCGAGGTCGTAGGCCGGCCCGTCGTAGTCATAGCGGAAGCGCTGGCGTAGGACGTAGGTGACCTTTGCGGCGGCGTCGAGATCCAGCCCGCCGGCGTCCAAGAGCGGCCGGTCGAGTTGCGCGCGCGCCTCCTGGGTCATCCGGTGCCTTCCACCTCGTCGGACCAGACCTTCATCCCGGTCAACACCGGCGAGCCGTACGTCGTCACCATCGCCACGTCGAGGGCGTCCCGCCCGCGGCCGATGAGAATCCGGCCCTTACGTGGCCGGTTGTTGCGCGGGTCGAACGTCCACCACCGATCGCCGAGGTAGACCTCCATCCAGGCGGCGAAGTCCATCTCCGACGGCGGCAGCACGATATCCATGTCCGGCAAGTAGCCGAAGACATAGCGGGCCGGGATGTTCAGCGCCCGGCAGAACGTGATGGCCAAATGCGCGAAGTCGCGGCAGACACCCTGGCGTGACGCGTGCACGTCGGCCGCCGTCGTCAACGCGGTGCTGGTGCCGTAGCCGAACTCGAGGTGGCCGTTCACATGGTCAACGATGGCCTGCACCCGCCGGTAGCCGGGTTTCATCCCGCCGAAGCGCTGCCATGCCTCGTCGGCCAGGACGTCGGGCAGCACGTAGCGGCTCGGCAGCGTGTAGTGCAGGGCGTCATCCGGCAGATCGGTGACCGGCACCTCCGGCGCGTCGAGGTCGACCTCCTCGGTGGCGTCGGGCACCGAGACGACAGCGTCGTAGCGCACGATGGACGGCCCGGCCGGCAGGTTCAGCCGCTGGCAGTCGTTGCCGTAGAGGTCGGTGTAGCCGTGTCTGGCCAGTTCCGGCGTCGTTTCCCACGACTGCCGGTCGACCGTCGCCGGCCCCGCTCCGTAGGGCTGGACCTGGAAGACCGCCGGTGTCTCGATCGCAGCGTCATACCTGAACTCGCACCCGACCCGAAGATGTCGCATGGCGTCCATTGTCGAATGCTGCCCTTCTCGTGTTACCGATGGGTTACGAAAGGGGCCCGTAACACGCGTCTGATACCAATTGCCCATGGGAAGTCTCTTCGATAGCTACCACAGCGTGGCCTACGACGAGATGTTCACCGGGGACGGCGCGCCGCATCCTCATACCAAGGCGCTGTTCGACGCGCTGCAGTTGCTGTCCAGCGCCGACCTCGAGGAACGCGTCGGCGTCTTGCAGCGCAGCCTGCGTGACCAGGGCATCACGTTCTCGCACGCCGGCAAGGAGTGGATCTTTCCGCTGGACCTGATCCCCCGGCTGATCCCGACGGCAGAGTGGGAGCTGATCGAGGCGGGGGTCATCCAGCGGGTGCGCGCGCTGGAGGCGTTCCTGGCCGACATCTACGGCGCGCGCACCGTGTTGGCCGACGGCATCGTGCCGCAGGCGGTGATCGCCAGCTCCACGAACTTCTATCGCGCGGCCGCCGGGCTGGAACCGGCCAACGGCGTGCGCGTCCACATCGCGGGCATCGACCTGATCCGCGACGGCGAGGGCGTCCTGCGCGTCCTTGAAGACAACGTGCGGGTGCCCTCGGGCATCAGCTACGTGGTGGAGAACCGCCGTACGATGGCGCGGGTCTTTCCGGGGTTGTTCCTCGAGCAGCGGGTGCAGCCGGTCGCGCAGCACATCGCACTGCTCTTCGCAGCGTTGCGTTCCTCGGCACCGGCCGGCGTGGACGACCCCACGGTCGTCCTGCTCACCCCCGGCGTCTACAACTCGGCCTACTTCGAGCACGCGTTCCTGGCCCGCAAGATGGGCATCGAGCTGGTCGAGGGGCGCGACCTGTTCTGCCGCGACAACGTCCTCTACATGCGCACGACGAGCGGCGAGCGGCGCGTGCACGTCCTCTACCGCCGGGTCGACGACGACTTCCTCGATCCGGTGCACTTCCGTTCCGAATCCGTTGTCGGCTGCCCGGGCGTGCTCAACGCCGCGCGCGCCGGCAACGTCACCATCGCCAACGCGGTGGGCAATGGTGTGGCCGACGACAAGCTCATCTACACCTACGTTCCGGCCCTCATCGAGTACTACCTCGGCGAGAAACCGCTGCTGCCCAATGTGCCCACCTACCGGTTCGACGAACCCGACGTGCTGGCCGACTGCATCGCCCGGATCGATGAGTTGGTGTTCAAGCCCGTCGACGGATCTGGCGGGTACGGCCTGCTGATCGGGCCACAGGCGAGCGCGGAAGAGATCGAGTCGACTCGCGCGCAGGTGCTCGAGAACCCGCGCGGCTGGATTGCCCAGGAGGTCGTGATGCTCTCCACGTCGCCCTCGCTGGACGGCGAGCGGCTCGCACCGCGGCACGTCGACCTGCGTCCGTTCGCGATCAACGACGGCGGCCAGGTCCGGGTGCTGCCCGGTGGGCTGACCCGCGTCGCGCTGCGCGAAGGCAGCCTCGTCGTGAACTCCAGCCAGGGTGGCGGGTCGAAGGACACCTGGGTGCTCACGTCGCGTCCGGAGCGGGGCGCCGACGTCGAGCCGGTCGCGGCTATGCCGAGCCCGGCAGTCAAGGCCAGTGCCCCGGACCTCGGTCCCCGCTCTGATCAGCCGCAACAGCAGCAGCAGGCCGGTGCGACATGCTGAGCCGGGTCGCCGAGGCTCTGTTCTGGGTGGGCCGCTACGTCGAGCGCGCCGAGGACACCGCGCGGTTGCTCGACGTGCAGTTCCACCAGGTAGTCGAGGACCCCGCCACCGACGAAGCGGAGACGTGCCGGGTCCTCGCCGCGGTTATGGGGGTGGACGACGACCCGCCGCGCCACATCCGCGAGACCCTCGAGGTGCTGGGCTACCAGCGCGAGAACCCCAGCTCGATCGTCGGTGCCCTGCTTGCCGCGCGACAGAACGCGCGCGGCGTGCGTGAGTCGCTGTCGGCCGACATCTGGGAATGCCTGAATACCACTCACCACGAGCTGCCGTCGCGCATCAAGGCCGCGCGGGCGTTCGGCCCGGCGCCGTTCTTCTCCTATGTACGGCAGCGCGCTGCCATGTTGGCGGGGCATGCCGAGGCGACGATGAGCCGCGATCACGGCTTCGACTTCCTGGTGCTCGGGCGCAGCGTCGAGCGCGTCGACATGACCGCTCGCCTGCTGGCCGCGACCGTCAGCACCCCGTCGCCCGAGGATGGCTGGATCGCCACGCTGCGCGCCTGTTCGGCGCACGAGGCTTACCTGCGCACCTTCCAGCGTGGTGTCGAACCGCAGCTCGTCCTGGAATTCTTGTTGCTGGACCGGCTGTTCCCGCGTTCGGTGTTCCACGCGTTGGTCGTCGGCGAAGAGGCGCTGACTCGCCTCGACCCGACCGCCGCGCAGGGCCGAGCCGGCAATGACGCGCGCCGGGTGATCGGTCGCACCCGCACCGACCTGGAGTTCCTGCCCGCCGAGGCTGTCCTGCAGGACCTGCCCAAGCGGCTGCACGAGCTGCAGACGGCCATGTCGGAGGTCAGCGACGCGGTCAGCCGCCGCTTCTTCGGCGACTCGACCATGATCGGCTGGAGCCTGGAGGAGTCGCGACGGTGAGCTGGCGGATCGCGGTGCGGCATCGGACGGGCTACCACTATTCATCGACGGTCCGGGCTTCCTATAACGAGGCGCGGATGACGCCGGCGTCCAGCCGCGGGCAGCAGACGCTGGAGTCGCGGCTGGAGGTCACGCCCGGCACTCGGCCGCTGCGCTACGTCGACTACTGGGGCACCGTGGTCGACGCCTTCGATGTGCACGTGCCGCATACGGAGCTTGTCGTCACCGCGTCCTCGGTGGTCGAGACGGCCGGCAGGCTCGATCCGCCGCGGGCCGTCGAGTGGGCGCAGGTCACGTCGGCCGAGATCGCGGACCGCTACGCCGAACTGCTCGGCCCATCGCGCTACGTGTGTTTCGAGCCGGAGGTGGCCGCAGCCGCAGCGTCGTTCGCCGCCGAGTCCGCGCCCGCCGACGCGGGTATGCAGGCGGTCGCCTGGTCGCAGCAACAACTCGGCTACGAGCGCGGCTCGACGGGCGTACACACCACCTCGGCCGAAGCGCGCACGGTCGGCAAGGGCGTATGCCAGGACTACACGCACCTGAGCCTGGCCGTCCTACGGTCAATGGGGCTGCCGGCCCGCTACGTCTCGGGCTACCTGTACCCCATGGCAGGCGACGGCGACAACACCGTCGGCGTGAGCACCAGCGGCGAGAGCCACGCCTGGGTGGAGTTCTGGGCCGGTGAGTGGGTGCCCGCGGACCCGACCAGCCTGGCCAGGGTCGGTGAGCGGCACGTGGTCGTAGCCCGGGGCCGGGACTATGCAGACGTGCGGCCCCTGTCCGGCGTCTACCACGGGCCGCCGGCCGAATCACTGGGCGTCGAGGTCGAACTCACCCGCCTGCGCTGAGCACCCGTGTCCGAGACGATCGTGTGCGGACCGGTCGACGTCTCAGGGCACGTCTGCACAGGAGCGATGGCCTTACGTGGCGATGGCCCGGACCTCGACCCCGCTGAACGGTGCCGAGGCCTCGGGGATCTGGCTGGCGAGCGTGACCGCCTCGGCCATGTCCGCGGCTTCGAAGACGTAATAACCGCCGAGGACTTCCTTGGTCTCGAGGAAGGGGCCGTCAGTCGTGCGTTGCCGGCCGGCAGAGTCCGCGCGCACCGTGATCGACTTTGCGGTGGGTTCGAGTTCGTTCGCGCTGATGACCGCGGCCCCGGCTGCGGCGATGAACTTTCGGTGCGCCTCGCCATTCGCCTGATTCCACTGTGGTGAGGCCTGCGCCCACTTCTGCTCGTCGCCATAGATGAGGGCCACGTACTTCGCCATTCGCACTCCAATCTCAGGACCGGATTGACCGGCTACCAGTACGACGAACGACCCGAACGCTGAATCGACAAACGGTCCGACCGATATTCCTCACGCCCAAGTAGGCAAGCACGCGGGTCGTGGATACAGGCAGTGCGTCAAACGACGTCCGGGTGGGCCGCCTCGATCGCCGGGGCGGGCGCGTTCGCGCCAGCGCATCCGGGACGAAAGACCTCGTGGAACACGTCGAACGGCCGGTTCGGGATTGGGCGCAAGCGACCAGGATCAGGTGGCCAACGCACGACGTGGGCCGTTCGAGGACGGCTGCGCATAGATTTCCGGAGGTTCGACGTGAGCAGTCGCCAGTCCCCGACGGCCAACAGAGCTACTCCGGCGGCCCATCCCGCCCGCAAGCCCGGCCGGTCGATCGTGGACCAGCGTCGAACGCCGTGGGCGCTGATCATCACTGTCGGGGTGCTCGTCGTCTTCGCCGGTAGCGTTGTCGCGATCGCTGTCTCGAGAGGTGGACACAAGACGGCGAAGGCGAGTGCGAGTGGCGAGATCGCCCCTTCTGCATTGACGGGTACGGCAATGACGGAGAAGGCGGCGAACCGGGTCGCCGATACGTCCGGCATCGACGGCGTGCTGGCCTGGGACACCACTGGCTGGCCGGGTGACGGGTCGACACACGCTGGCGCGCTGCAGCACGATCACGTCAGCGGGCCGGTGGACTACGCCGTTGTGCCGCCGGTCGGTGGACCGCACAACGTGACGTGGATGAACGCCGGTATCTACACGACGCCGGTCCCCAGCGAACGCGCGATCCACAATCTGGAACACGGCGCGGTCTGGATCACCTATGACCCCGACCTGCCTGCTGCGCAGGTCACCCAGCTCACGACGTTCGTGACCAAGCAGAGCACTATCGCTGAGCCGCCCACGTCAGCCGGGGCAGCCAGCACGTCGAACCGCTATATCGACCTCAGTCCATGGGTGAGCAACACGCTGCCCAGCCCGATCGTGATCAGCGCCTGGGGACACCAACTGCGGGTGGACACGCCTACCGACCCGCGGTTGCAGCAGTTCGTCGACACGTTCCGCCACAGCCGCAAGTACAACCCCGAGTTCGGCGAGTTAGTCGACGGCATCCCGGTGCAGACCGGCGGGCGGCCCACGACGGGCTGACCGACACCCAGGTCTGCGCGCCAGGACGAACGACATGCGACCTTCGGTGCGGCCGGTCCAGCGTGCCGGGTCCCGACAGTGTTCGAGGCGGCGTCGCCGGTCCACTCTCCAACGCCGCTCGGCACTGGGCTGGCTGTTCTGCCGGCGCGGGCGCTACCGTCACGCGGTCGGGTCGACGCTGTTCACTCGCGTGCGATGCGATCCGAAAGACGGGATATTCCAGCGTGACCCAACGGCCGCCAGGCGGCCTAACCGAATCTGTCACCGTTCGTGCAGTAGACACGGACTTCCTGCGGAAGGCCGGTGTCGGGCTCGCCACAAGATCATCCCGTGCACCTACATCCCAGCAAACACGGGACCTTCGATCTGTGGAGACGAGGGGAATCGAACCCCTAACCCCCGCCTTGCAAAGGCGGTGCTCTGCCAATTGAGCTACGTCCCCGTAGGTGGGGCGATCAGCGCGAGTTCTCCGAGGTGGCCTCGCGCCACAGGGTGGCGTCGGCCTGGCTGCGGCGGCGCCGCAGGGCAGCGGCCGCGGCCCCGGCAACCGCCAGGACGAGCAGCAGTGGCTTCTTCACACCGACTCCTTCTCCGTGCCGTTCGTGCTGCGATGACATCCGCTTACCGTGGGCCTGGGAGGACTTGAACCTCCGGCCTCATCCTTATCAGGGATGCGCTCTAACCGTCTGAGCTACAGGCCCGGAAACGCGAAGAGTCAGACTACCGGGGCGGCGTGGGTCGCTCCAACCCGGTTGTGTCAGCGCTCCGAGAGGGTCAGTTCGATGCCGCCGACGAGGTCGGCGCACAGGTTGTAGACCACCGAGCCGATCGTGGACAGCGCGATGAACAGCACGATGTTGATCACGCCGATGATCGCGGCGCCACCGAAGACGATGCCCGCGGTAACCGGTGCCTTGGAGCCGGAGCCGTTGATCAGGATGACCGAGTCGTTGATCTTGCCGACCACTCCGGCAGCGTCCAGGATGCCGAACAACACCCCAATGACGATCAACCACACGAAGAACAGCGCGATCGACAGCACGCACGAGAACTTCAGCACGGTCCACGGGTCGATGTGACGCAGTTGCAGGCGGGCCCGCCGGGGGCCCCGCGCGGAATCGGCTCGACTGGGCCTGGCTGCCGGAGCGGCGTTGTGCGGCATACCCGGCCCGGGCGACATACCCGGCCCGGGCGACATACCCGGCCCGGGCGGCATACCCAGGCCCGGCGACATACCCGGCCCGGGGGGCATGGCAAGCGTGGACGGCATCCCCGGCGTCGGTGCCGCACCACGTACCGGGCCGCCCTGCGGCGGGGCAGCACTGCCGGTGACGAGTGGGTTGGCCGGGCGGGGTGGCAACTCACCGGGGATGGGCGGGCTGTAGCCGGGCGTCTGCGCCCCCCGGCTGTGGGCCGGGGAGCTCACTCCGGGCATGGCGTCTGTTCGGGCCGATGCCGCTCCGTAGCCGGTCGGAGCCGGCGCGGGCCGGACGGGGGGCGGGGTGCGCCGCGCCGGGGCGATGGTGGGGCTAGCCGGGTTGGCAGGTGCCGGCGCACTCGGCGTCGGGCTGGCATGGGCACCAGGCGCGGCGGCACCGGGAGCGGCCTCGATCTTCGGCTCGGTGTCCGGGTCGGCGCGTCGCCCGTTGCTGGGCTTGCCCGACACGGTCGTCGCTCCGAATTCGCTGCCCGGCGTCTCGGCCTGTCCGTCGGTCTTGCCGGCGTACGGCGGTGGCGTCGTCATCGTCACTCCTGATCGTCCGGTTCGTCGGCGTTGCGGGCGATGGCGACGAGGTTGACGCCCTCTGGCAGGTTCATCAGGCGCACGCCCATGGTCTGCCGTTGCGCCCGACGGACCTCCGCTGCCTTGGTGCGGATGACCACACCGTCGGATGTGATTGCATAGATCTCGTCCCCGGCACTCACGGCTACAGCGCCTACCAACCCACCTCGGGTGGACACGATACGCGCCGTCAGGACGCCCTTACCCCCTCGCCCTTGGAGTGGATACTCCGCGATCTTGGTTCGCTTGGCGTAACCGCCCTCAGTGGCCACCAAGATCTCCACCGTATCGAGGTCGTCGCGGACGACCTCCATGGCCAGCAATTCATCGCCGGAGTTGAACCGCATACCGAACACACCGGAGGTCGCGCGGCCCATCGGACGCAGGGTCTCGTCGTCGGCCCGGAACCTGATGGACATGGCCTTGCGGCTGACCAGCAGGAGGTCGTCCTCGGGCGAAATCAGTGCGGCGTCGATCAGTTCGTCGTCGCCGCGCAGGTTGATGGCCACGATGCCGCCGGTGCGGTTCGAGTCGAAGTCGGTGAGCTTCGTCTTCTTCACCAGACCGGCCTTGGTGGCCAGCACCAGGTAGGGCGAGACGGTGTAGTCGCGGATCGTGATGACTTCGGCGATCGTCTCGTCGGGCTGGAAGGCCAGCAAGTTCGCCACGTGCTGTCCGCGGGCGTTCCGGTTGGCCTCGGGCAGTTCGTAGGCCTTGGCCCGGTAGACACGACCCTTGTTCGTGAAGAACAGGATCCAGTCGTGGGTCGAGGTGACGAAGAAGTGCTCGACGATGTCGTCGGTTTTCAGGGTTGTGCCTTGGACGCCCTTGCCGCCGCGGCGCTGCGCGCGGTAGAGGTCGGTCTTGGTCCGCTTGGCATAGCCGGTGCGGGTGATCGTGACGACGACGTCTTCCTTGGCGATCAGGTCTTCCATCGACACATCGCCGTCGTAGGGGACCAGCCGGGTACGCCGATCATCGGCGAACCGTTCGACGATCTCGTTCATCTCGTCGCGGATGATCTGCCGCTGCCGGCCCGGCTTGGCCAGGATGTCGTTCAGGTCGACGATCTCCGCCTGGATCACGTCGTGCTCGTCGATGATCTTCTGCCGCTCCAACGCGGCCAGGCGGCGCAACTGCAGGTCGAGGATGGCCACGGCCTGAATCTCGTCGATCTCGAGCAGTTGCATCAGCCCGCCACGGGCCTCGTCGGCTGACGGGGAACGCCGGATCAGGGCGATGACTGCGTCGAGCTGGTCGAGAGCCTTGAGTAGGCCGCGCAGGATGTGGATGCGCTCTTCGGCCTTGCGCAGCAGGTGCCGGGTGCGCCGGACGATGACCTCGACCTGGTGCTCGACGTAGAGGCTGATGAACTGGTCCAGGCGCAGCGTGCGTGGCACGCCGTCGACGATCGCAAGCATGTTCGCGCCGAATGTGGTCTGCAGTTGGGTGTGCTTGAACAGGTTGTTCAGCACGACCTTCGCGACGGCGTCACGCTTGATCGTGACGACGATGCGCATGCCGATGCGGTCGGAGGATTCGTCGTTGATATCGGCGATCCCGGCGACGCGACCTTCCTTGGCCAGCATGGCCATCGACTCGACGAGGTTGTCCGGGTTCACCTGGTAGGGCAGTTCGGTGACGACGAGAATCGTGCGGCCCTTGAGGTCTTCCTCGACGTTGACGACGGCGCGCATCCGGATCGAGCCGCGGCCGGTGCGGTAGGCATCCTCGATGCCGTCGCGGCCGACGATCAGCGCCTTCGTCGGGAAGTCCGGGCCGTGGATGACCGAGATCAGGTGCTCGAGCAGCTCTTCGTCGGTGGCGTCGGGGTGGTCCAACGCCCAGGTGACTCCGGCGGCGACCTCGCGCAGGTTGTGCGGCGGGATGCGAGTGGCCATGCCGACAGCAATGCCTTCGGAACCGTTGACGAGCAGGTTCGGGATGCGCGCAGGCAGGATGACCGGTTCGACCGTGTTTCCCGCGTAGTTCGGGATGAAGTCGACGGTCTCCTTGTCTATGTCGCGCAGCATCTCCATGGCCAGCGGTTGCAGCCGGCACTCGGTGTAGCGGTACGCGGCGGCCGGGTCGTTGCCGGGGGAGCCGAAGTTGCCCTGCGGGTCGATCATCGGATAGCGCAGCGACCAGGTCTGGGCCATGCGCACCAGTGCGTCGTAGAGCGCTGTGTCGCCGTGCGGGTGGTAGTTGCCCATCACGTCGCCGACGACGCGGCCGCACTTGACGTAGTTGCGGTCCGGGCGGAAGCCCGAGTCATACATCCCGTACAGGATCTTGCGGTGTACCGGCTTGAGGCCGTCGCGTACGTCAGGCAGGGCGCGGCCCACGATGACCGACATCGCGTAGTCCATGTAGCTGCGCTGCATCTCGCTCTGGATGTCGACCGGCTCGACGCGGTCGAAGCCGCCGCCGTCGCCGCCGTCCCCGCCGATGCCACCCGGAGGCGTGATGTCGGTAACGTCAGTCATGACTTAGTCCTTTGGCCCGTGTTGACGCCGGGAGTCGAGTTCGCGGTGACCCTCACCGATCCTCGGCACTTGCGAGCGGGGGAGATCAAGGGAGGCTTGAGCGCTAGATATCAAGGAAACGCACGTCGCGGGCGTTGCGGATGATGAACGAGCGGCGAGCCTCTACGTCCTCGCCCATCAGGACGCTGAATAGCTCGTCGGCCGTTGCCGCATCGTCCAGAGTGATCTGGCGCAAGATGCGGTGGGCGGGATCCATCGTCGTCTCCCACAACTCCTTGGCGTTCATCTCGCCCAGGCCCTTATAGCGCTGCAGGGAATCCTCGCGGGCCAGCTTGCGGTTGCTTTCCTGGCCCAGCTTGATCAGGCCGTCGCGCTCCTTGTCTGAGTAGGCATAGCTCGGCTCGCCCTTGCTCCACTTGATCTTGTACAGCGGTGGCGCCGCGAGGTAAACGTGGCCGTGCTCGATCAGCGGCCGCATGAACCGGAACAGCAAGGTGAGCAGCAGGGTGGTGATGTGCTGGCCGTCCACGTCGGCGTCGGCCATGAGCACGATCTTGTGATAGCGCAGCTTGGCCAGGTCGAAGTCGTCGTGGATGCCCGTACCCATCGCGGTAATGAGCGACTGCACCTCGTTGTTCTTCAGCACCCGGTCGATGCGCGACTTCTCGACGTTGATGATCTTGCCGCGGATCGGCAGGATCGCCTGGAACATCGAGTCGCGGCAAGACTTAGCGGACCCGCCGGCCGAGTCACCCTCGACGATGTACAGCTCACTCCTCTCCGGGTCGGTGGAGCGGCAGTCCGACAGCTTGCCCGGCATCCCCATGGTGTCCAGAGCGTTCTTGCGGGCCAGCTTGCGAGCCTGCTGCGCGGCCTTGCGGGCCCGGGCCGCCTGGGAGATCTTGTTGACGACGACCTTGGCGTCGGTCGGGTTGCTCTCGAACCAGTGCGTCAGCGACTGGTTGCACACCTTCTGGACGAACGTCTTGGCCTCGGAGTTGCCGAGCTTGGTCTTGGTCTGGCCCTCGAACTGCGGTTCACCGAGCTTGATCGACACGATGGCGGCCAGGCCCTCGCGGATGTCGTCACCCTTGAACCGGTCCTCGTCGGTGTCCTTGATGAACTTCTTGTTGATCGCCCACCGGTTGACGACGTTGGTCAGCGCCGCCCGGAAGCCCTCTTCGTGGGTGCCACCCTCGTGCGTGTTGATCGTGTTCGCGAACGTGTAGACGCTCTCGGTGTAGGTCGAGTTCCACTGCATCGCGATCTCGAGCGAGATCCGGGCGTTCTTTTCCTCGTCGCTGAAGCTGATCACCGATTTGTGGATTGCGTCCTTGGACGCGTTCAGGTGCCTGACGAAGTCGGCGATCCCGCCGGCGTAGTGGTAGGTGATCTCTTTCTGCTTCGGCTTGGGCTTGGTCGACACCGCGTCGTCCTCTGCCACCACCAGCTCGGCGCGCTCGTCGCGCAGCACGATGGTCAGCCCCTTGTTCAGGAACGCCATCTCCTGCAGGCGGCGGCTGATCGTCTCGAAGGAGTAGGTGGTGGTCTCGAAGATCGTCGAGTCTGCCCAGAACGTGACGGTCGTGCCGGTGCGCCGGGTCTGCTCGCCCCTGTGCAGCGGCGCCGCAGGGCGCTGGTTCACATACGGCTGGGTCCAGTGATAGCCGTCGCGGTCGATCTCGACGTCCAGGCGCGTGCTCAGCGCGTTGACCACGGACACGCCCACCCCGTGCAACCCGCCGGAGACGGCGTAGGCCTTGCCGTCGAACTTTCCGCCGGCGTGCAGGACGGTGAGGATGACCTCGACCGTGGGCTTCTTCTGGGTGGGGTGCATGTCGACGGGCATGCCTCGGCCGTTGTCGCGCACCCGAACGCCGCCATCGGCCAGCAGGGTGACCTCGATGCGGTCGGCGTGGCCACCGAGCGCCTCATCGACGGAGTTGTCGACGACCTCCTGGACCAGGTGGTGCAGCCCTCGCTCGGAGGTGGAGCCGATGTACATGCTGGGCCGCTTGCGCACCGCCTCCAGTCCTTCGAGGACCTGGATCGAGGACCCGGTGTATTCATTCTTGGCGGCGGCGCTACTTGCCACGGGGCACAAGCCTCTCGTCGACTTCTCGGACGCTCACCCGCCGGCACAATCGCGGCGATTGACGCGTTTCAGACACGAACATGGGGTGGACGATGCGCATGAGGCACGCGCGACGCCAACCCCGGGTAATTCCCCTCCAGTCTAGCCCACAACACCGACACGACGGGCCCGCCACGCGCCTGAATGCGACACAGGGCCGCATCGGTCACCGCTTGCACGGTCTCCCATGCGCACGCAGGTTGGTTGACGGTGAAGGGCCGATCAGGAGGGAGCAGACGTGCGGCTCAGCCGTACGTATCGCGCGGGCCACGGGTGCCACGCACCGAGTAACCGCCGTGCTTCCACGACGGCCCAACGGGCCCGGTGATGCTCAACGTGGTGACCACATCGGCTCCCAATTCGGCCGCTAGCCGGGCCAACAAGGTGCCCGCGAGCAGCCGGAGTTGGGTGGCCCACGCAGTCGACTCGGCGCTGACCCTCAGTTCGCCGTCACGCAGCACCACTGGTGTGCAGTGCGCAGCGACGTCGGCGCCCACCAGGCCGGCCCAGTCGGCGAATACCCGCGCCTCGGCCAGGGGCAGGTGCCAGCCGCGGTCCTCGACGTAGCCGGCGATCACGGCGCCGACCGGTTGCGGGTCGTTCTCGTCCGGGCCCGGACCGGAATAGCCCCCGCGGCGGGCACCGGGCGCGGGGGTGGCTGAGCCACGCCGCCCGCTCTTGCGGGCCGGCCGGCCCCGAGCAATCTGCCGCGCCTCGGTTAGTGCCAAATGGGCCAGATCTCCGGCTGGTGTGTGGTCCACGCTAGATTTTGCCGCTTCCGGCCCGTTTTGAGCCGGGCTGTCCACAGATGAGGGCACTTTTCCACAGTCCACTGTGGACAACGAGTTAACGGCCAGCTCATCCGGAAGGTCCTCGAGGTGATCATCGGACACGGCGCACCTGCCCGTCGTGCACGTCGAACCGGGAGCCTTGCAGTTGATCAGGGACGTCGGAGGCGACGGCGGCAGTGATCACCGATTGCTCGGATTTGCTTGCCACCAGGGCCAGTTGCTCGCGCCGGTTGACGTCGAGCTCGGCGAACACGTCATCGAGGACCAGGATCGGTTCGGCGCCGTCGGGATAGTCCGAGCGCAGCAATTCATAACTGCCCAAGCGCAGCGCCAATGCCGTCGACCACGACTCTCCGTGGCTGGCGTAACCACGCACCGCAAGCTCTCCCAGCCCGAGGTCGACGTCGTCGCGGTGCGGCCCGACCAGATTGACGCCCCGTTCGAGTTCGGCGGCGCGCACACGGGCCAATTCGGCCAGCAGCACGGCCTCGAGCAGCGCCGGGTCCGGGACGGGCGCGTCGGGCAGCTCGGGCAACGCGGCCACGAGCGAGCTGGCGTACTGGAGCGTCAGCTCGACACTGGTCGGAGCCACCTGGGCGTAGGCAGCCACCGCGTGCGGGCGCAGGGCAGCCAGCGCGGCCAGCCGGGCAGCGAGCAGTTGCGCGCCGTGCTCGGCAAGGTGGCCGTCCCAGACGTCGAGCGTGCGCAGGTCGGAGTGGCCGCCCGAGCGCCGGGCGGTACCGGCGGATTTCAACAGGGCTGAGCGTTGCTTGAGCACGCGGTCGTAGTCAGCCCGGACGCCAGCCATCCGCGGCGAGCGAGCGACGACCAGGTCGTCGAGGAAGCGCCGTCGCTCGCTCGGGTCGCCACGCACGATGGCGAGGTCCTCAGGGGCGAAGAGCACCAGGCGCAGGGCGCCGAGCACGTCGCGGGCACGAGTGACCGGTGCGCCGTTGAGCTTGGCCCGGTTGGCCCGGCCCGGGGTGATCTCGACCTCGACCCGCAGCTCACGTCCGTCGGCCACGATCGCCGCAGCGATGACTGCCCGGTCGGTGCCGCTGCGGACCAGGGGTGCATCGGTCGGCACCCGGTGGCTGCTCAACGTGGCGAGATAGCCCAGTGCCTCGACGAGGTTGGTCTTGCCCTGCCCGTTGGCGCCGACCAGGACGGACGGGCCCGGCTCGAGCGCGACGTCGGCGCTGCGCCAACTGCGGAAGTCGGTAACGGTCAGATGCCGGACGTACACAGCACTCTCAGCCGGGCAGCCGGACGGGCATGATCAGGTAGGTGTAGTCGCCTGCATCAGCGCCCGAGGCGTCCGGGCGCAACACGACAGGCTTGTTCGACGAGGTGAACAGCAGCCGGGCCGACCCCGAGGACAACGCGCCCAACCCGTCGAGCAGGAACTGTGGGTTGAATGCGGTCGTGATGGGCTCACCCTCGTAGCCGACCTCGAGCTGCTCCTCGGCGCGGCCCTCGTCCTCACCGCCCGCGCTGAGCGCGACCGAGCCGTCGGCGAACTCCAGACGCACCGGCGCGTTGCGGTCCGCGACCAACGCGACGCGCTTGACTGCCTCGACGAGCGGCCCGACGACGACCTCGGCGATGGAGGCCCATTCGGTGGGCAGCAGGGACCGGTAGGCCGGGAAGGTGGCGTCGAGCAGCCGGGTGGTGGTTCGGCTGGCCCGGCCATGAGTCGAACCGGAGAAGCCGATGATGCCCTCGGCGGTGCCGCCGGAGGACGACAACGCGATCGTCATCGACTGGCTGTTGGACAGGCTCTTGGCCGCGTCGGCCAAGGTGCGGGCCGGGACCAGTACCTGGGCCGGCTCGGCCGACGGGTCACCCGGGCTCCAGGCCAGCTCGCGTACCGCCAGCCGGTAGCGGTCGGTCGCCGCGAGCGTGAGCCGGTCGCCCTCAATCTCCAGACGCACACCGGTCAGCATGGGCAGCGTGTCGTCGCGGCCGGCGGCAATGGCGACCTGGGCCACCGCTGTGGCGAACTCGGCGCTGTCGACGGTGCCGGCCGTAGTGGGCATGGTCGGCAGCCGTGGGTAGTCCTCGACCGGCATGGTCGGCAAGGTGAACCGCGCCGAACCACACGAGATGGTCAGGCGGGAACCGTCGACCGTGACATCGACCGGGTGCGGCGGCAATGCGCGGGTGATGTCGGCCAGCAGCCGGCCCGACACGAGTGCGTGGCCCGCGGCCGCTGCGGCCACCTCGAGGTCGACCTCCGTGGAGGCCTCGAGGTCGAAACCCGAGACCGAGAGCTGATCTTCTGCGACGGTGAGCAACAGGCCGGCCAGCACCGGGATGGTGGGGCGCGCAGACAGGCTCCGAGCCGCCCAGCTCACGGCGTCGGCCAGTGCGTCGCGCTCTACCCGGAACTTCATCGAGCCTCCATCGAGGTGGCGATCGGGGGCTTATCCCCAGATCTCGCCTGGTGTGTGCCGTTGCCGTTGGTCATCAATAAATAGTGCTTAGCGTCTGTCGTCATCGCAGCTGTGCACACTGGGGACAACCCGCTACACGCTAGCGTTCGCGGGCTGCGGGGCTGTGGAGGAACACCCCGCCATCGTCCCCCGACGTAGCGACATAGGGTGCATGACCGCCCTCGAGCGCGATTCATCCACAGGGCGTGGACATTTCTGCACACCTGCGTCCACAGTCTGAGGACGGTGCGAGCTCACGTGCGGGCCCGCACTTTGATGCGGCTGGTCAACTCGGTGATCTGGTTGTAAACGGTGAGCTTTTCGGCCATCTGAGTGCGGATCTTGCGGTCCGCGTGCATCACCGTGGTGTGGTCGCGGTTGCCGAACTTCTCGCCGATCTTCGGCAGCGACAGGTCGGTGAGTTCTCGGCACAGGTACATCGCCATCTGTCGCGCTCCGACCAGGACCCGGCTGCGGGAGCTCCCGGTGAGGTCGTCGATCGACACCGCGAAGTACTCCGCGGTCACGGCCATGATGGTCGACGCGGAGATCTCCGGCGCCGCCGAGTCGCTGATGAGGTCCTTCAGAACAGCCTCGGCCAAACCCATCTCGACCGTCTGCCGATTCAGGCTCGCGAACGCGGTGACCCGGATGAGCGCACCTTCGAGTTCACGGATGTTGCTCTGGATTTTCGACGCGATGTACTCGAGCACTTCAGGCGGTGGGTTCATGCCCTCCTGGGCGGCCTTCTTTCGCAGGATCGCGATGCGGGTCTCCAGGTCGGGTGCCTGGACGTCGCTGATCAGGCCCCACTCGAAGCGGGTGCGCAACCGGTCTTCCAGCGAGGAGAGTTGCCTCGGCGACTTGTCCGAGCTGATGACAATCTGCTTATTGGCATTGTGCAATGTGTTGAACGTGTGGAAGAACTCCTCCTGCGTGCGCTCGGCGCGCTCGAGAAACTGGATGTCATCGATCAGCAGCAGGTCGACCGAGCGGTAGCGGCCCTGGAACGCCTGCATCTTGTCGTCGCGCACCGAGTTGATGAAGTCATTGGTGAACTCTTCGCTGGAGACGTAGCGGGTGCGCAGCCCAGGCAAGAGCCGTTGGGCGTAATGCCCGATAGCGTGCAACAGGTGGGTCTTACCCAGGCCCGAGTCGCCGTAGATGAACAGCGGGTTGTATGCCTTGGCCGGCGCTTCGGCCACCGCAACAGCCGCCGCGTGCGTGAACCGGTTGCTGGAGCCGATGACGAACGTGTCGAACGTGTACTTCGGGTTCAACCGGGCGTCGTGGTCGTTGAACAACGCGACGGCGCGGCCGGCGTAACCGCCGTGCTGCTGCGCCGGACGCGGTGGCTCCCACTCGTCTTCGTCGGGGATGTCGTAGACGTCGGCGATGTGGGCCGCCTCGGCGCGTTCCTCTGCGTTCTGCACGGTGACCGCGACGCGGATGTCGCGGCCGAGCTCGTCACTGAGGGCTGCGGCGATCTGTAGCCGCAGCCGATTCTCGAGGTAATCCTTGGTGAATTCGTTCGGCGCGGAGAGCAGTGCAGTGTCCTCGACAAGGCCGAGCGGGCGGGTCAGGCCGATCCACGCCTTGTGCTGGGGCCGGATGGTGCCGTCCCTGTCCAGGCGTTTCTGGACCCTGCTCCACACGTCGACGAGTTCGATGCTGTCGTCCACGGTCGGGTCCACTCCAGGTGTTCGAGATCGGTGCGAATTGCTGGGTGTAGCTCGTCCCTGACCCTCTCACGACCTGGAGTCGGCGCGAAATCCACAGAGTTATCCACAGGCTGTGTAAAGAACGCATCCTGGGCCCTCGATTCCGAAGGCCAATGGGTCACACGTCGTTGCGGTGACTCGGTGCGCGAAACTAACAGCGTCGCTCCGAGCACGACAAGGGCTACCGGCGTGTCGTGCTCGTACTCGATCGCAGGTTGTCTACTATGTCGGCTTCGCCCAAGGCGTGTTTGACCGGGATGGGCTGCGATCCGTACCGTGGATGAGTCTGTGAGGCTGGGCGGCGTGTCCAGCGTCATCGGCGCTGCCTCAGGCTGCAGGCCGCACCCGCGCGGCCACCTGACGTGGGCGATGAGAAATCTTTCGACGATGGAGTCCGACCGTGACCAAGCGCACCTTCCAGCCCAACAACCGTCGACGGGCCAAGACGCACGGCTTTCGCCTCCGGATGAGGACCCGCGCGGGCCGGGCGATCCTGTCGGCCCGCCGTCGTAAGGGCCGCGGCGAACTGTCGGCCTGAGCCCGACCGCCAGTCACCCACTGCCCCAGATGCTGCCGCGCGAGAACCGGATGCGGCGGTCGAGCGAGTTCGCCTCGGTCGTCCGATCAGGCGATCGCGCGCGCCGCGGGCACGTCGTCGTGCACAGGCACTCCTCGCTCCGCAGAGGTGGGCCAGTGGTGGTCGGACTCGTCGTCGGCAAGTCGGTAGGTGGCAGCGTGGCGCGCCATCAAGTAAGCCGCCGGTTGCGGGCCAAACTCGCGCAGCGCCTTGATGTGCTGGCCCAGGGCGCCGGCTTCGTGGTTCGTGCTCTGCCCGGCTCGGCCGAGGTCACCTCCGCGGAACTTGGTGCCGACCTCGACGCGGCACTGAGCCGTTTGGAGCGATCCCGATGAGCCCGCCGGCGCGCTGGGCACTCGCGCTCATCAACCTCTATCGCAGCGCGATCAGTCCGCTCCGGCCGCCTACGTGCCGTTACACGCCCTCGTGCAGCGGGTACGCGGCGGAGGCGATCCTACGGTTCGGGCTGGCGCGGGGTGCATGGTTAGCGGTGCGGCGGCTACTGCGCTGTCATCCGCTGCATCGGGGAGGGCACGACCCCGTCCCATCAGTCGTTGCCAAGACTGGTAGCAGCCTGCCGGTACCGACCAGTCGGTCCACGCGCCTAGGAGCGTCTTAGTGCTTGACTTCCTCTACATCGCGGTCTCGTGGGTATTGCTGCGTTGGCACGACCTGTTCAGCCTGTTCATCGACAAGAACAGCGGTCTGAACTGGGCGCTGTCGATCGTCTTCCTGGTGGTCACGGCCCGGATCCTGCTCTTCCGCGTCTTCCTCAAGCAGGTGCACTACCAGCGGCACATGCAGGAGATGCAGCCGAAGATCCAAGCGCTGCGCAAGAAATTCAAGGACGACAAGGCCGAGATGCAGCGGCAGATGATGACGATGCAGCAGGAGCAGGGGTTCAACCCGCTCTCGGGCTGCCTGCCGATGTTCTTGCAAATTCCCATCTTTATTGGTCTATACCATGTGTTGCGGCACCTCTCGAACTCGGTCTCGAAGTGTAATTCCGGGTCCAGCGCCCATGTCCTGAGCCTGTACACGTTCAGCGGCGGGCCGAAGGGACAGACGTGCAGCGCGGCAAAAGCCGACCTGTTCGGCGCGCCGCTGGCCGCCCGGCTCACCGATACCCCGAAGCAGATTGTCGACCTGCTCGGCGGCACCCTCAGCACCACCCGGGTTGTCATCGTCGCGCTCGTGGTCATAAGCGCCGCCGCAACCTATATGACCCAACGCCTGGTGCGCAGCGGCTCGACCACGGTGCCGGAGGGCACAGCCGCGACCATCCAGAAGTTGATGCTCTACGTCATCCCGCTGATGACGTTGGGCTCTGGCCTGTTCTTCCCGCTGGGCGTGCTGCTCTACTGGTTCACCAGCAACGTGTGGACGATGGGCCAGCAGTTCTACATCAACAAGTTTCATCCACATCCGGACCTGGACAAGTCCCCGGTCGTCGTGGGTGAACTGGGCCGCACCTTGGCACCCAAGCCCGGCGCCCGGCCGAATAAGGCCAAGCCCAGCACAACCAATCCCACCACCCTGGTGAAGGCACCAGAACCCGACGAGACGCCGGCTAGCCCGCCGGCGCGCAACGCCCCTCGACCCGGCCAGCGCCCGCAACGGCCTGGGGGCAACCGGCCGCCGGCCAAGCGCCCGAGCCAGGCCAAGAAACGTCGCTGATTCCCTCGCCGCCGCGACGGCGCCCGACATTTTTCCGAAAGAGAAGGCACATTCGTGAGTGATACCGAAGTTGCGACAGATTCTGCCGGACCGGACGCCGCTGGCGCCGACGCCCCCGGGGCGGCCGAGGGTTCGGCCCCCGAGGACGACGGGGTGAACGCCCTGCTCGTCCAGGAGGGTGACATCGCCGCGGACTACCTCGAGCGCCTGCTCGACATCGTCGACTACGACGGCGACATCGATCTCGACGTCGAGAACGACCGCGCGATCGTCGCAATCGTGGGCACCGACCTTCAACCGCTCGTAGGCAACCACGGCGAGACCCTCGATGCCTTGCAAGAGTTGACCCGCCTGGCCGTGCAGCAGAAGACCGGCACCCGTAGCCGGCTGATGCTCGATGTCAGCGGCCACCGCCAGGCTCGCCGCGTCGAGCTGTCCCGGCTCGCCGCCGACACCGCGACGCGGGTCCTGGACTCCGGTGAGGCCGCGCCTTTGACGCCGATGAACCCCTTCGAACGCAAGGTCGTGCATGACGCAATCGCCGGCATCGACGGCGTACGCAGCGAGTCCGAGGGCGAGGAACCCAACCGCCGCGTGGTCATCCTTCGCGACACGTGAGCGGCGCGGGCTTGCTCGGCCGGTGCTGATGAGGGACGCGGCCGGCTGCCCGCAACCGCCGCCGTCGGCCGCAGCGGTGTTCGGGGATCGGCTTGATCTGGCGCGCGAGTTTGCCCAACTGCTCGCCACGGAGGCGACCACCCGTGGACTGATGGGGCCCCGTGAGGTGGCTCGGCTCTGGGATCGGCACCTGCTCAATTGTGCGGTGGTCGCTGATCTGCTCCCACAGCGGGCGCGCGTGGTGGATGTGGGCAGTGGCGCTGGACTGCCAGGTTTGGCGCTGGCCATCCGTAGACCGGACCTGCGGGTGGATCTCGTCGAGCCACTGCTCCGGCGGGTCACCTTCCTGCAGGAGGCGGTTTCCCGACTGGCACTGGGCGACACCGTCCGGGTGGTTCGCGGGCGCGCCGAGGAGGCGGTCACGATCGGGCAGGTGGGGGCCGCGCAGTGGGCAACCGCACGTGCAGTAGCGCCGCTGGACCGATTGGTGAGATGGTGCTTACCGGTGTTGCAATCCGGTGGTTGGCTGCTCGCGCTCAAGGGCGCGTCGGCAGCGGCGGAGGTCAGCGAGCACCAAGCCGTGATACGTACCCTGGGCGGCCGCGAGATATCTGTCCTTCGGTGCGGTGCGGCACAGTTGGCCGAACCGACCGTGGTGGTGCGCGTTCGGCGGGAGTCCGCCACAGCACGGCGAGGGATGAAGGGACGGGCATGACTGAGTCACCGATGCCAACGGAGACGCCGGAAGAACATGTTTCACGTGAAACCAACCCGGACCCTGTTTCACGTGAAACATGGACCGGCGAGCCGTCCCCCGAGTTCGACACCCCCATCGCGCGCGAGGCCGCACACGCCCTGCACGTTCAGAACGTCCGTCAGGAGCGCTGGCCGCAACCCGCAGTAACCCGGGTCCTGACCGTGGCGAACCAGAAGGGTGGCGTAGGCAAGACGACCAGTGCCGTAAACATCGCGGCGGCTATGGCGCTGCACGGACTGCGTGTGCTGCTGATCGATCTCGACCCGCAGGGCAATGCCAGCACCGCGCTGGGGGTGGCGCATGGGGTGGGGACGCCGTCGGCCTACGACGTTCTGCTGGCCGGACACACCATCGACAGCGTGGCCACGGTGGTCGAGCTGGCGGACACACTGCGATGTGTCCCGGCTACCCTCGATCTGGCGGGCGCGGACATCGAGCTCACCTCACAAGTCGCCCGGGAGTACCGGCTACAGAAGGCGGTCGGCGTCCTGCTCAACGAAGGGCACGGCTACGACTACATCTTCATCGACTGCCCACCGTCGTTGGGCCTGCTCACCCTCAACGCGTTGGTCGCCGCCCGTGAGGTACTCATCCCGATCCAGTGTGAGTACTACGCCCTCGAAGGCTTGGCGCAGTTGATGAACACCGTTGACCTGGTGCGGGCACATCTCAACCCCGATCTGGCCGTCACGACGGTGCTGCTGACGATGTATGACAGCCGGACCCGGCTGGCCGATCAGGTAGCCGACGAGGTGCGTAAGTACTTCGGCGAGTTGGTGCTCGGCCCGGTCATTCCGCGAAACGTGCGGGTCTCAGAGGCGCCGGGCTACGGGCAGACGGTGATCACCTATGACCCAGGCTCGCGCGGTGCGGTCGGCTACCTCGAGGCCGCCCGCGAGATCGCCGAGCGCGGGGCTGCCCCAGTCAGCACGCAGAAGGAGGGCGACACGTGAGCGATCGAAGCAGCGGCCGCGCCGCGAACAAGCTCCGCCGCGGCGGGCTGGGCCGCGGTCTCGGCGCGCTGATTCCCACCGCCCCAGATCCCGAACAGCTGGCCCGGCCGGGGCCGGATGGCGTGCACTCCGGAGCAGGGGAGGGCACAGCGAGCCAGCCGGCCGAGCCAGCAGCCGAATCGGGCGAGGGACCGCTGCCAGTGCCGGGGGCAACCTATGCCGAACTGCCGATCGCGGCCGTCCACGCCAACGCTAAGCAGCCCCGGCAGGTGTTCGACGAGGACGCGTTGGCCGAGCTGGCCCACTCGGTGCGTGAGTTCGGCGTGCTACAGCCAGTAGTGGTGCGGGTCGACACGAGCGGCGGTTACGAACTGGTCATGGGCGAGCGGCGGCTGCGCGCTGCCGTTGCGGCGGGTCTGGAGACCATCCCGGCGATCGTCCGTTCTACAGCGGATGACGCCATGCTGCGCGACGCGTTGCTGGAGAACATCCACCGAGCCCAGCTGAACCCCTTGGAAGAGGCGGCTGCCTACCAGCAGTTGCTCGAGGAGTTCGGTACTACGCATGACGAGCTGGCGCACAGCATCGGGCGCAGCAGACCCCAGGTGAGCAACACGATCAGATTGCTGAATCTGTCGATCCCGGTTCAGCGGCGGGTGGCGGCGGGCGTGCTGTCAGCCGGACACGCGCGGGCCTTGCTCGGCCTGGACGACAAGGATCTGCAGGATGACCTGGCCGGTCGTATCGTCGCCGAGGGGCTGTCGGTGCGCGCCACCGAAGAGCTCGTGGCGCTCAGCGCCAGCGGCCATGGCGACAAGAAGCACGTCCGCCGCGCGTCAGTCCGAATCAGTGCGCCCGGCATCACCGAGCTCGCCGAGCGGCTGTCCGACGTCTTTGACACGCGGGTGCGGGTGGAGCTCGGCCGGCGCAAGGGCAAGATCACCGTCGAGTTTGCCTCGGTGGACGACCTCGAGCGCCTGGTCGCCGTGATGGCCCCGCAACTGGCCATTCAACGCGCTGACCATCCGGCTCAGCCCGAGCCGAACGAGCCGTAACTGATGACTTCTTCGAGCGGGCGCCGACCGCGTTTCAGCGACGGCGAGCGAATGTCCGGGGCAGGGTAGCCCAGGCTGACGACGCCGACCGGACGCAGCCCCGCCGGCACAGCGAACGCAGCGCGCAGGGCGTCCCATCTCTCACTCGGCACGCCGAAGAAGCACGCTCCCAGCCCGGCATCAACCGCTGCCAGCAGCAAGATCATCGCTGCCATGCCGGCGTCAATGTCCCAGTAGGGCATCGGCCAGCGCGACTCGGCTCGATCCGACCAGCCCTTGTCCGGCTCTGCGTAACGGTCGAGGTAGGCGTCCTTGTCGGAGAAGATCACGATCAGGACCGGCGCAGTGCGCATCCGGTCGAGCCAGGTATCCGCGTGTGCGTCGCTCGTCGCGTCCCAGAAGGCTGCGCCCGATGTTATGTCGTCCAGAACGAGGAAGTGCCAGCCCTGGGTGTGACCCGCTGACGGAGCCCGCACGGCGAGGCTGAGCATCGCCTCGAGCATCTCCCGCGGAACCGCCCGATTCTGATCATAGGTCCTAATCATCCGTCTGCTACGCACCGCGTCGGTCAATTGCATGCCCCGACCTTGCCACGGATATCGGCTCGGTCTCCAGCGAAGGTGTGCGATCGTGTGTCGTGGACCTGAGGCAATCGCGAAAGCTCGAAGACGTCTGTTACGACATTCGCGGGCCGGTGCTCGAAGAGGCCAAGCGGCTGGAAGAAGAGGGCCGCCGCATCATCAAGCTCAACATCGGCAACCCGGCACCGTTCGGATTCGACGCGCCCGAGGAAATTCTCGTCGATGTCATCCGAAACCTGCCCGACTCCCAGGGCTATTCGGACTCGCAGGGTCTGCTGTCCGCGCGAACGGCGATCCTGCAGCACTACCAAGCCCGTGGCGTCGAGACGGTCGGCGTTGACGACATCTGGTTGGGCAATGGCGTCAGTGAGCTGATCACCTTATCGCTGCAAGCAATGCTCGACGACGGCGACGAGGTCCTTGTCCCAGCGCCGGACTATCCGCTGTGGACCGCCTCGACGTCCCTGGCCGGTGGCAAGCCGGTGCACTACCTCTGTGACGAGGCCGCTGGATGGCAGCCGGACATCGACGACATCCGCACCAAGATCACCTCGAGAACCAAGGCGATCGTCGTGATCAACCCGAACAACCCGACGGGTGCGGTATACCCCGAGGGGGTACTAACCCAGATCGCCGACCTGGCCAGGACGCACAAGCTTGTCGTGATGGCCGACGAGATTTACGACAAGGTCCTCTACGACGACGCCGTACACGTCCCGTTCTCCAGGCTGGCGCCCGACTTGCTCACGCTGACGTTCAACGGGCTGTCAAAGGCTTACCGCCTCGCGGGATTCCGGTCCGGCTGGCTCATGGTGAGCGGTCCGAAAAGGCGCGCGGCGAGCTACCTCGAGGGCATCACGATCCTGGCGAACATGCGCCTGTGCGCGAATGTGCCGGGGCAGCACGCGATCCAGATGGCACTCGGTGGTCGGCAGAGCATCCACGACTTGGTGCTGCCCGGCGGTCGCCTGCACGAGCAGCGTGACGCCGCGATGCAGGCACTGCTCACGATCCCCGGGGTGAGCTGCGTCGAACCCAAGGGCGCGCTCTACGTCTTCCCGCGCCTGGATCCCGAGATGTACCCCATCAAGGACGACCAGCAGTTCGTCCTGCAACTGCTGCGCGACCAGCACGTCCTCGTGGTTCAGGGCAGCGGGTTCAACTGGCCTACCGCCGATCACCTGCGCATCGTGACGCTGCCGCGCGCCAGCGACCTCACGGAGGCGATCGGCCGGATCGGAGAGTTCCTCGCCGATTACGACGGCAGTGTTTGAGCCAATTGACCAAAAAGGCTCGCGCCGGCACCGGGTTGTTGCCTAGCCTGGCATGGGATCTCACCTGGCAGGAGCTGCGCTGGTGTCACGTCGGCTCGTCAACGTCACGCTCGACAATCTCGGTGACCTCTCGGTCAGGTGCCGCGGCTGTGTGTTCTGGGAACTCGACCCGGTGGCCGGGGAGCGGGCCTGCCAAGACGGCGCCGCCGAGTTGGAGAAAGAGGCATGGGTCTCCGACACCCTGCTCGAATGGGGTAGCTGTGGACAGCTCATCTACGTCGACGGGCTACCGGCCGGGCACATCCTCTATGCGCCGCCAGCCTACGTACCGCGAGCCGTCGCGTTCCCCACCTCACCGGTCAGCCCGGATGCCGTGCTGCTGATGACCGCTCATCTGATGCCGGAGTTCACCGGCGGCGGCCTGGGCCGGATGCTGGTGCAAGGCGTGGCTCGCGACGCGTCCCGGCGCGGGATCAAGGCGATCGAGGCGTTCGGGCTGGCCACGGCGCCGCCGGAGTCCGACGAGCCGGCGGAATGGGCCGCACCGTGGCCCAGGCGGCCCCGGCCGAGCGGCGCGCACAGTTGCGTGCTCCCCGCCGACTACTTGCTGGCGGTCGGGTTCAAGACCGTCCGCCCGCACCCGAGGACGCCCCGGCTGCGGCTGGACCTGAAAGCGACCGTCTCGTGGAAAGAAGACGTCGAGTACGCCCTGGAGCGGCTGCTGGCCTCCATGCAGGCACCGGTCCTCGCCCCGCGCTAAGCCACCGCTGCCGGCGGACCGGCCGGGACGCTGTCGGGGTCATCGGGCCCGGGCATCGGCTCGACGGGCGCCGGCGGCAGGGTTTCCGGCGTGTCGGGCGACAGCTCACCCGGATCGTCGGGCACCGGCTCGCGCGGATCGATCGGGGGATAGCTGTCCGGGTCCGGTCCTGGTTGCACCATGCTGCGTTCCTACCACTCGCTGCGCCCTACCGCTCGCGGGAGCTGGGGACCCGCAGGCGCTACGGAGCGACGACGGCGGGAATTCGCATGTCGCCGGTCGGATAGTCATCGGCGAGCGGCAGGTACAACCGCTGCACGGCGACCAGCAGACCCTCGGCGACGGTATCGCGAAAGAGCGGGTCGACGAGCTTCGGCCGGTCGATCGGCGAGCTGAGGTAGCCGAGCTCGACCCGCACGGCCGGCATCCGGGTCAGCCGCAGCATCGTCCAACCCTTGCCGTGCGTACGAGCATCCAGCAGCCCGGTCCGGGCTACCAGCTCGCGCTGGACCAGGTCGGCCAGCCGTTCCCCGATCGTGGAACTCGTCTCGCTGCCGCCGTAGTAGTACGCGGCCAGGCCGTGCGGCCGCGGCGAGGAGAAGCTGTCGATGTGCAGCGACAGCACGAGATCTGCACCCACATCGTTGGCCAGCCCGGCGCGCTGCTCGTCGGTGGCCCCGTTGCCCGGGCCGCGGGTGACGAACGTGGAGACGCCCAGCGCGGTGAGGCGCCCCTCGAGACGGGCGGCCAAGTCATAGACCAGCGCGGCCTCGGTGAGCTCGCCGTGCACGACGCCCGTGTCGGCGCCACCGTGGCCGGGATCGAGCACGATCCGCTTGCCGAGCAAGCTGGGTCCGGAGGCGGCGACAGCCACCATTTCACGCAGGTACTGCGGGCGTCCCCCGACGACGCGCCGGCCGAGCTGGCGCAGAGCGTGCAGGGTCGCGGGCCCGCAGATGCCGTCGGCGACCAGCCCGTAGTCGCGCTGGAAGGACTGGGTCGCCTCTGCGGTCCCGTAACTGAAGATCCCGTCGGTGCGGCCCAGGTTGTAGCCCAGTTCGAGCAGTTGGTTCTGCAGCGCCGTGACGTCGTCGCCGACGATGAGCTGGGCGGGGAAGTGGGACAGCACCCGGTCGCCCAGGCGCCAGTGCGCCCCGGTCAGTGCGGTGTAGGTCTCGTTGCCGACCATGCCGTCGACCGAGATCCCGCGCCGTTGCTGGAAGTGACGCACCGCGAGCTCGGTGGCCTCGTCGAACTCGTCATGGACGGAGTCGTCGGTGTTGTCGAGCAGACCGAGGGTTGCCAGCATCCTCCGCACTTCGGCGACGGCCCGGCCAGAGGCACCGCGGCGGAGATCCTGCATGGCTAAGGGTGGTCCTCTTGGTTCGGTTAAATGGTCCGTCGGCCATTGTGCCCCAGCCGGGCCGGGTCACCGAGACCCCCTCGGGAGGCGCGGCTACAGGGCCCGGAATACGCCAAGAAGCGCCCGTCACGGTGTGACGGGCGCTCGATGGGGCGCTTAGGCGACGAACTCGGTGAGCTCCTTCAGGATGGCTGCCTTCGGGCGGGCACCCACGATGGATTTCACGATCTCGCCCTTGTTGAACACCGACATCGTCGGGATGGACATGATCTGGTAGTTGCGCGCGATGCCGGGGTTCTCGTCGATGTTCACCTTGACGATGGTGATCTTGCCGGCGTACTCACCCGCGATCTCCTCGAGCACGGGAGCGACCTGGCGGCACGGCCCGCACCACTCCGCCCAGAAGTCGACGAGTACCGGCCCGTCGGCCTGCAGCACGTCGGCGTCAAAGCTCGCGTCGGTGACCGCCTTGGTGTTGTTGCCCATGTGTCTCTCCTGCTTCTGTGGGGTTACTGCCTACAACGCCGAAGTGGCGCCGGTGATTCCGTCACTAGACCGCGCCCGCCGCGGCCGCCAGTTCGGCGTCGGTGACGCGCTCCCCCCGACGATCGGCCAGCGCGGCCAGGAAGCGTTCGGCATCGAGGGCGGCCTGGCAGCCGGTGCCGGCCGCCGTGACGGCCTGCCGGTACACGTGGTCGACCAGGTCACCCGCGGCGAAGACGCCATCGAGGTTGGTGCGGGTCCCGGTGCTGGTGACGACATAGCCGTCGGCGTCGAGATCGACCTGACCCACGACGAGTTCGCTACGGGGCTCGTGGCCGACCGCGATGAACAGGCCGCCCACCTCGAGGTCGCGCTCTTCGCCGGTGACCGTGTCCTGCAGCCGGACTCCGGTGACCGAATCCGCGCCGGCGATATCGACCACAGCGGAATTCCAGATCCAGTGGATCTTGGGATTCGCTTCGGCGCGATCGGCCATGATGCGGCTCGCCCGCAGCGTGTCGCGGCGGTGAACGATCGTCACCGACCGGGCGAAGCGGGTGAGGAAGGTGGCCTCCTCCATGGCGGTGTCGCCGCCGCCCACGACCACAATGTCCTTATCACGGAAGAAGAATCCATCACAGGTGGCGCACCATGACACACCATGCCCGGACAGCTCGTCCTCGCGGACCAGACCGAGTTTGCGGTACGCCGACCCCATGGCCAGGATCACCGCGTCGGCGGTGTACTCGGCGTCGTGCGTGCGTACGACCTTGATTGGGCCGGTGAGGTCGACGTTGACGACATCGTCACTGACGAGTTCGGCACCGAAACGTTCGGCCTGGGCGCGAATCTTGGCCATCAGATCCGGACCCATGACGCCCTCGGGGAAGCCCGGGTAGTTCTCGACGTCAGTGGTGGTCATGAGGGCACCGCCGTACTGCGAACCCTCGAACACCAGCGGCGCGAGGTCCGCGCGGGCGGTGTACAGCGCGGCCGTGTAGCCGGCCGGCCCGGAACCGATGATGATCACTTCGCGGTGGTCCGCGGTGGTGGGGCTGCGCTGATCAGTCACGCGTCCTCTTTCCTTGTCTGCTACCAGGCAAACGATCCTAGAGAGCGGGCGATTCCCACTCCGCGTGTGTGCCGGGGGCACGGGCCTGCGGCGCTCAGGCAGGCACCAGGCGTTCGAGCAGCGTGACCATCGCCTCCGGGCCGGGCAGGCCGGCGATCTCGTCGCGGAAGCGGCGCGCCGCAAGCCGGTAGCCGGGCTCGCGCAGTACCTCGGCCGCGGCCGCGTGCACCTCGTCGGGGGTGCACCGCGTGACATCGAGCGCGATACCGAGGCCCAGCTCGACACAGCGCCTCGCGTTCCCGGGCTGATCGGCCCCCATCGGCAACAGGAGGCACGGCAGCCCGGTGGCCAGCGTGGCGGCCAGGGTTCCCGAGCCGCCGTGGCTGACCACGAGATCGCAGTACGGCAGGACGTCGCCCTGCGGCAGGTAGGACGCGATGTGGACGTTGCCCGGCTGTGGGCCGAAACGGGCCGGGTCGAGCTCCCGTCCGACAGTGACGACCAGGTTCACCGGGAGGTCGCGCAGCCCGGTCAGGACCCGGGTGAACAGATCGCCGGACTCCATGTTGAACACGGTGCCGAGGGTGAAGTAGACGCTCGGTGCGTCGGGCAGCGTGTGCAGCCAGTCCGGGCGGACGGCCGGTGCGGCGTTCGTCCCGGCCCGGAACGAGTGGGCCGTGGCCGGCAACGGAGCCGACGGGTCGCGGAACGAGGGCGCGAACGGTGAGAGCACCAGGTGCCTGCTGAGCATCCCCAGGTGTGGATCGGTCGGCAGCCCGTGCTCGGCGCGCAGGTCGTTCAGGGCCGCGCCGAGCAGTTCGGCGCGGACAAATGAGCCGGAGGCGTTGACCAGCACGGTCGCGTGCGGGAGACCGGCGTGTTCGGCGGCGACCATCGCACCGAAATCCACCTCGTCGCAGACGATCGCCTCGGGCGACCAGGTGCTGCACAACGCCGCGACACTGATCGCCCGCACCCGTGCCGAACGACCGGCGTAGAAGTCACGCAGCACGGCGTCCTCGTGTTCGAGATCGACTTCGACGAGGGGTGCGATGGTGGCCAGGTCGGGCCGGCTCAGATCGGGGTCGTCGAACGTGGCCAGGCCGCGCTCGCGCAGCCCAGCCGTGGCCGACGCTGCGCCCGCGACAGCGACGGTGTGTCCCGCGGCCTGCGCGGCGAGCGCGACCGGAACGAGGGGCTCGGCATGCCCGGAACCGCCGGCAAACGTGAACAGGAAGCGCACGCGTCAGCGCCCGCGACCGAGTGCGACGAGCTGCCGGATCTCCGGGATCCGCATCTGCCAGGCCACGGCACCGAACACCACCAAGCCCACCACCCCGCCGACCACCAGGCCGGCCGCCGAGCCGCTCGGGCCGTGGCCCAGCGAGTTCTGCAGGGCGACGAGGACGGCGTAGGCAGCCGCCGCGCCGATCACGCTGGCGAAGCCCACGCGCACGCCGGTCGAGGCCACCGCGGCCATGCCCAGCCGTCCGAGCCGTCTGGTGAGCAGGATGTGCCCGACGATTGCGCCTACCACGTAGGACACCGACGTCGAGATGTTCAACCACTCGACGGCGTGTGCCGAGGGGTGCGCGTTGACGTTGGTGCCCTTCGGCACGCGGAATATCTCGTTCGTGACGAGGACGAGAACGACCTTGGTCAGCACCATGAAGATGTTGATCAGGGTAGGAGTTTTGCCGTCACGCAGCGCGTAGAAGACCCGTAACTGCAGCATCACCACAGCGAACGGCACCAGCCCGAACGCGGACAAAGCCAGCGCGGAGCCGATCAGCCCGGCACCGTCGACGGAGGTCTGGCCGTGGGCGAAGAGGGTGACCGCCAGCGGCACACCGAGCACGATCAGCAGGGCAGTGATCGGCAGCAGGGCGGCGGCCGAAAGCCGCGAGCCCATCGTCAGGTCGTCGACGACCGCGGCGTTGTCACCGCGCACCGCGGCGCGCGACATCCGGGGCATGATCGCGGTGAGCAGCGACACGACGAGGATGCCGTAGGGCATCTGGAACAACAGGTCGGCCTGGGTGAACACCGTCAGGCCGCCATTGCTGATGCCGATCTTCTGGATGACGGTCACCCCCACCTGGCTGGCCAGGACATAGCCGAGCACCCAGCCGGCCAGGGAACCGACCTCCTTCATCCGGCCGATCTCGTTGGGCCGGGCCCGGAAGCGCCACTGCCAGTGGAAGCCGACCTTGCGCAGGGCCGGGACCAGCACCATCGCCTGGGCCGCGATACCGAGCGTCGTGCCCAGCCCGAGCACGAGGATCTGCGGGGTGGTCATGTTCGCCGGGGTGAGCGTGCTCGGGCCGGGAAGAATCCAGAACAGCAGCACGGTAAAGATCATGATCACGTTGTTGAGCACCGGCGCCCACGCCCCCGGCCGGTAGACGTGCTTGATGTTGAGCACCGCCATGAACATCGCACCCAGGCCGTAGAAGAAGATCTCGGGCAGCAGCAGGGTGGCGAACAGGCTGGTCAGGCCACGCTGGGAGCCGGGCGGCACGAACGCCCCGGCGATCAGCGGAGCAGCGGCCACAGCGGCCACAGTGAGCACGCCCAGCACAGCCGCGGCGATCGAGAGCAGCCGCTGGGTGTAACCGACACCGTCGTCATCGTCCTCGGACTGGGCGTGTACGAGCAATGGGATGAGCACGCTGGACAGCACCCCGCCCAGCAACAGTTCGTAGACCATGTTCGGGAACGTGTTGCCGGCGCTGTATGAGTTTCCGACGGCGCCGACGCCCAGGGCGGCGACGAGCAGGACGCTACGCAGGAAGCCAGTGACCCGGCTGGCCAGGCTGGCCACGGCCATCGTCCGGCTTTGGGCCAGCACGCCACCGGTGCCCTCCTCGGGGGGCGTCGCCCGCGGCGCCTCGCTCGGACCCCGAGCCTCGTCGATCGTCGCCGCCGCCGGTTTGCTGCCAGGACGACCCAGGCCGCGCTTGCCGATGTAGGTCGGCGTGCTCCACTGCGGCTCGTGCGGCTCCTCGGCCCAGTCGGTCAGGAACACCGAGGAGATGGGGTCGACCTCGGTGAAGGTTCGCGGTGCGAAGATGGCCCCGGCCGAGTAGAGCGCCGGCTTGCTCCAATCGCCGGGCGGTTCGGTCACGGTGCGATCACCGGCGGTGCGGTGCCGGGGACGGGCTTGGGGTTGCGCATCCGCCGGATGAAGCGAATCAGCAGCGCGAACACCAGCACCGCGGCGGCGGTGATCGTGATGACGACACCGATCGCGCCCAGCGCGGTGCTGTGCACCGACAGGATGACCGCTGAGCCGAGCTGTTCGTTGCTCGGCGTCAACAGGGTGGCCTGCACCGCGAATCGTCCGGTGCGCGCGACGCGGGTGGGGATGTGCAGGGTCAACTTGGAGTGCGGCGCGACCGTCTGCTTGCCGACATCGGAGGCCGTGAAGCCGGGCAACCCGTTCGCTGCGGCGACCTGTACCCGGATGATTACCGCGACGTTCAGGGTGTTCTCGACCGTCACCGGGATCGGCGAACTGCTCGAGGCCAAGGTGTACGTGCCGCCGGACGGCTTGAGGATGTGCACGCCGGACTCGATGCCGTCGATTCGTTGACTGAGTTGCTCGGCGAACGCGGCGCCGGCCACGGGATCCGTGCGCCACGAGGACGACTCCGCGCGCTGCACCCCGGCCGGCAGCTCGCCCAGCAACGCATTGGCGTCCCCGGAGTTGAGCATGGTCGCCAGCGCCGGCACGACGCGGGCAAGTTCCTGCGCGACGCCGATCGTCCGCAGTGACAGGGTCAGGTCGCGCGAAGCCGGCCCGACCAGCTGGCCGTGGTCGGCCGGGACGACCGTCGGCGGCCTCGCGGCGTCCACTGGGAGCGGCGTGGACCAGAAGACGCGGGCTGTCGCAATGATCGCTTGGGCCGCGACGGCCGAGGGATCGATCAGGCGCGGGGCGGCGATGACGACGTAATGCGACGCCGAGCCGGCCTGCACTGCCCGGATGGCGACCTCGGCCACCAGTTTGGGCAGGTCGCTCAGGCCGGTACCCCCGACGGAGAGCACCGGTGCGACGTAGCGCTGGATGGTGCTGGTCGTGGTCGCGAGCAGGATTGGGCCGGCCGAGGTCTGGAGCGAGGCAAGCGCGTTGCGGGTGCTTGATCTCGGTACGCCGTGCATCGCCGCGTCACTCAGGACGACTGTGCGGGCACCCTGCCGGACGACCGCACTGAGGGTGTCCGGGCTCAGGGCGCCGCCGGCGGGCCAGGCGACATGGGTCGAGGCCGGGTAGCCGCCCAGCGCGGCGGACACCCGGGTCTGCGCGGGCTCGCTCAGCGTTGCGGTCCAGGCCAGGCGGTTGCGACCCAGCGACTCGACGTCCGGGTCGGCCGGGGGGGTGAATTCGAGTTCGGTCTTCGGGTTGGCTGCCAGGGCCTTGCGCAACCGGTCGAGCCAGCGCCTGGCCGCCGCGGTGCCCGTGCCGGCTCTTAGCTTGCTGTCGGATCCCACCTGGTATGGCCCCGCGCTCATCACCGCGAGCTCATCGATCAGCTCGGGGTCGACGACGAGGGTCATCGTGACCAGCTTTCCCGCGGACTCGACCACGCCCAGCACCCGGTCCAGGCGGCCGCCGTCAATGGACGCGGCCAGTCCATCGTCGGTGAACACCGTGTCGCCGGTGAGCCGGTGCGGCCGGTCGATGATCGGCCACACCCAGCTCACCTGGACCGGTTGGGGTGCCGCCTCGCCGAAGGCCGGGACGTAGGTCTGGCCGGCCCCGATCACCTGGTCATTGCCGTTGGCGTCGGTCGCGTGCGCCGTCAGGTAGAGCGGGTAGATCTTGTTCTGGCAGATACACAGCCCTGCGTCGTCCAGGATCAGGTCGCTGGTGCTGCGGTAGTCCACGGAGGCGGTGCCGCGCGGTCCGAGCGCGACCACCACCGGCTCCTTGGTACTGAACCTGCCGGCCAGCCCTTCGTCCGGGGGCGCCGGCTGGGCGATCGCCTGCTCGAGTGCGCCCTGGCCGTCGATCGGGTTGCCGCGGGCGCCTTCGACGGTGACGCGTTCGATGGCTTGGTCGGTGGTGTTGGTGAGCCGCAGGCGGACGGTCAAGGGCTGCGGGGTCTCGCTACGGGTCGGTGTGGTCGGCGAGACGCTGAGGACGCTGACCTGCACGCTGTCCTTGCTCAAGGGCGCGGTACCCGAGTGCGCCGGGGCCCCCACTGCGCCTGGCGCCATGATCAGCGATGTGCCGACAAGCACCCCGGCGCCGGCGAGGGCGGCTGCCCGTACCGATCGCCGCTGCGGCGCGGGTCGCCGTTGACTCACGCGGTGTCCGCGAGCAGCCGACCGGCCGCGTCGACCAGACCGCGCTCGTCCGGGTAGGCCAGCTGCGCGCGGATCTCGGGCAACGGCACCCAGGCCACCTCGGTGACCTCGACGTCGGAGTCAGACAGCTCGCCTCCGGTTGCCCGCAGCAGGTAATGGCGCACCGTCTTGTGGATGCGCCGCCCCTCGGCGACGAACCAGAAGTCGATGGTGCCGAGCTCGGCGAGGATCTCCCCGCTGATTCCGGTCTCCTCCTCGACCTCCCGGACGGCGGCCTGCTCGGCCGTCTCGCCGGCTTCGATGTGGCCCTTGGGCAGTGACCAGAGCAGCCGGCCATTTCGATCGGTCCGGCCGATCAGCGCACCGAGTGGCACCTCGCCCTGTAGGTCGAGGACCAGTCCACCGGCGCTGAATTCGTTTACTCGTCGCAGCCAGCCCCCGCGGCCACGACCGGACCTGACGCCCCTCGGGCCGCGCCGCGCGGCTGCATCCGGTGAGCCCTTCGCCATGGGCCCGATGGTAACCGGCGCCCGAAAGGTCGGCCGGTCAGCGCCGTTGAGTAAGTTTGCGATCCGTGGACCACCCCACGAAACCAATCGCGTCGTTACCGCGTGCGTTCCGGTGACCGCCTCGACGACGCTCACGCTTCGGCGGGGGCCCCAGTGAACCAACCCGCCGACCTGGTCCCAGTGCCACCCGAGGCGGCCCTGCTCGGTGCCGCGTTCGCGGCCGCCGGGTATGAGTTGCATCTGGTCGGCGGGACGGTGCGGGACGCGCTGATGGGGCGAGCCGAGACGGTCGAGGATCTGGACTTCGCCACGGACGCGCGGCCGGCTGCGATCCTCGAGGTCCTCATCCCGCTGGCGCAGGCCACCTGGCAGACGGGCATCGAGTTCGGCACGATCGGCGCGCAGGTCGACGGCCGGATGTGTGAGATCACGACGTTCCGTGCCGACCGCTACGACCGGATCTCACGTAACCCCGAGGTCGCGTTCGGTGATTCGCTGGTCGAGGACCTTCGCCGGCGCGACTTCACGATGAACGCCATGGCTTTGTCGGTTACCGGTGACCAGGTTTTCAGCGACCCGTTTGGTGGGCTGCCCGATCTGGCCCGCGGGGTGCTGCGCACGCCGGGGACACCGGAGGAGTCCTTCGCCGACGATCCGCTGCGGATGCTGCGAGCAGCACGGTTTGCCGCGACCCTGGGTGTGTTGGTTGCACCGGAGGTGCAGGCCGCCATGACGTCGATGGCCGCGCAACTGGGCCGGATCACCGCCGAGCGGGTGCAGGCCGAACTGAGCAGGCTGCTGCTGGCCGATGTGCCGCGGCCCGGGCTGGAACTGCTCGTCGACTCCGGGCTGGCCGACGTGGTGTTGCCCGAGCTACCCGCGCTGCGGATGGCCGTCGACGAACACGGACAGCACAAGGACGTCTATGCGCACACCCTGCAGGTGCTCGAGCAGGCGATTGACTTGGAGAAGGCCGACGAAGCGCCCGCCGACCTGACCCTGCGCTGGGCGGCACTGCTGCACGACATCGGCAAACCGGCCACCCGCGAATTCGCCCCTGGTGGACGGGTGACGTTTCACCACCACGAGGTCGTCGGCGCCCGCCTGGCCCGCAAACGGCTCAAGGCGCTGCGGTGCAGCAGGCAACTCATCGACGACGTGGGCCAACTGGTGTTCCTGCACCTGCGCTTCTACGGCTACCGCGACGGGGAGTGGACGGACTCCGCGGTGCGCCGCTACGTCGTGGACGCCGGGCCACTGCTACCCCGCCTGCACAAACTCGTCCGCTCCGACTGCACGACCCGCAACAGGCGAAAGGCGGCGGCGCTGTCCGAGGCCTACGACACCCTCGAGCAACGCATCGCCATGCTGCGGGAGGCCGAGGAACTCGACTCGATCCGCCCGGATCTCGACGGCAACGAGATCATGGCAACCCTGGGCATCGAGCCGGGGCGACTCGTCGGCCAGGCTTACCAGCACCTGCTCACGTTGCGGATGGAGCACGGCCCGCTCGGCCACGAGCGCGCGGTCGAAGAGCTCACCCGCTGGTACGCCGAGCAGCAGGGCTGACGCTCATTCCGAGCCGGAAGTAGGCGGCGGCGGCCGTGAGGTAGACGATCGCGATGATCACTACGGCCGCGGGGGAGTAGCCGTCTTCGGGCAGAACGACCGCTGTGAGCCACGCAGCAGCCACCAGCGTCAGGTTGAACAGTGAGTCGTAGAGCGAGAAGACCCGGCCGCGGAAATCGTCGTCGATCTGCTGCTGGACGAGCGTGTCGACGCAGATCTTGATGCCCTGCGCGGCGAAGCCGAGCAGAACGGCGGCCACGAGCAGCAGCGGCAGGGTGTACGGCAGGCCGAAGACGACCTCGACGACGCCGGCAGCACCCAACAGCAGCGCCGGCCACCGGACCAGACCGATCCGACGTGCCGCCATGGGTGTGACTAGTGCGGCCACCCCCCCGCCGATCGCGGTGGCGCCGACCACCTGGCCGAGCCCGGCCAGCCCCGCTCGGAACACCCCGTCGTCGTGGAAGTAGTTGCGGTAGAGCAGCAGGGTGCAGATCGTCGAGACGCCATAGGCCAGCCGGTGCACCCCGATGGCCCCCAGCGCATACCAGGCCGACGGGCGGGCCCGCACGTGTCGTGCGCCCGCGGCCAAGCCCCTGGCGACGTCGGCCACCGTCTCGCGGCGACTGCGTTCGACGTCGTCCGGGCCGAGGTCATCGCGCCCGAAGCCGCGCGCAACGACCGCCGCGACGAGGTAGGGCACCGCGGCGGCGACGGCGATCGCCGCGTACGAGAAGTCCGAGCCGCCGATCAGGGAACGCACCCCGATCGCCCCCACGCCGCCGATCGCGGTGGCGATCGCGCCGCTCGTCGTCGACAGCGCGTTGGCCGTGACCAACTCCCGCGCGTCGACCACGTGCGGGAGGGAGGCGCTCAACGCCGAGAGGTAGAAGCGGTTGACCGATACGACGACCAGTGCGCTGGCGTAGAACGGCTGGCCGTGCAGCCCACCCAGGATCTCGGCGCCGATGACGGCCACGCCGACTGCTCGCAGGACATTCGCGAGGACCAGAACGCGCTGACGGCGCCACCGGTCGAGCAGGACACCGGCGAACGGGCCGATGAGTGAGTACGGGATGAGCAGCGCGGCGAACCCGGCCGCCACATCGGCGGCGTGGGCTTGGCGTTCCGGGTTGAACAACACCGCCCCGGCCAGGCTGGCCTGAAAGATGCCGTCGCCGAACTGGCCGAGCAGGCGCGCCGCGTAGAGCCGGCGGAAACCCTGCTGGGCTAGGGCGGTGAGCAGATGTCCCTGACGCGGCACGTCGTTGACGCTATCGGTGGGCCGGGAACCCAATGCCGCCGCGGCGCGCCGCGTGCCGGTGGCCGCGGTGCCTGATCGCGGCCAAGATGGGCAGGTGTCCTCGTCGAACTGGGCCGCCTACGGTGGGCCGGAGCCACTCGGAGGTCGACTGCTCGTCGCCACCCCCTTGCTCACCGATCCACACTTCTCCCGCACCGTGGTCTACCTGCTCGAACACGACGGGGGCGGCACCGTGGGCGTGATCATGAACCGGCCGAGCCGGACGCCGGTCGGCCAGGTCCTGCCGGACTGGCACGACGTCGTGAGCGGGCCGTCGGTCGTGTTCGGCGGCGGACCGGTACAGCCCGACGGCGCGCTGTGTCTGGGCCTCCTGCACTCCGACGGGCCGTGGGCCAAGCAGTTGGTCGACGGCGTCGGCACCGTCGATCTCGACGGTGACGTGCTCGAGATCTCCGGCGTCGCGACCCAGCTTCGGGTATTCGCCGGCCACGCCGGCTGGTCCCCCGGGCAGCTCGAGGCCGAGTTGGCCGAGGGCGCCTGGTGGGTGGTCGAGGGCAGCCCGGCTGACCTGTTCAGCGATGACCCGGCGGCCATGTGGCGGCGGGTACTGCGCCGCCAGCCCCCACCGTTGAACCTGGTATCGACCTATCCGGCGGACCCGCTGCTGAACTGACCGGCGCGGCGCATGACTTGGCCCCTGTGCAGGGCGACACGCCGTAGCGGTGCCTGCACAGGGGCCAAGTTGGGTTAGCGCTCGACCGTGCCGTTGATGAAGTTCTCGACGGCGATGCGAGCCTCGTCGTCGGAGTACTGCACCGGCGGCGACTTCATGAAGTACGACGACGCCGACAGGATCGGGCCGCCGATGCCGCGGTCCTTGGCGATCTTCGCGGCCCGCAGCGCGTCGATGATGATGCCCGCCGAGTTCGGCGAGTCCCAGACCTCGAGCTTGTACTCCAGGCTCAGCGGGACGTCACCGAACGCCTTGCCCTCGAGGCGGACGAAGGCCCACTTGCGGTCATCGAGCCACGCGACGTAGTCCGACGGCCCGATGTGCACGTTGTCGGCGCCGAGGTCGCGGTCGATCTGCGACGTGACGGACTGCGTCTTGCTGATCTTCTTGGACTCCAGGCGGTCGCGCTCCAGCATGTTCTTGAAGTCCATGTTGCCGCCGACGTTGAGCTGCATGGTGCGCTGAACCTCGACACCGCGGTCCTCGAACAGTTTCGCCAGGACGCGGTGGGTGATGGTGGCACCGACCTGCGACTTGA